>NZ_AP024881.1:989897-1319863 GCF_024347675.1 Vibrio ishigakensis
CTTTTTGCAGTAATACCGAGGCCACCTTCTGATTGACGATGTTGTCTTCGACAAGCAGAACGCGCTCTGAACGACTCGGTGTTTCTTTGGTTTGAGTTATGGCTTTCTTCGCTTTAGGTTCTGGCGGTGTGGATTCTTTAGTTGCCGTTTTAACGGGAAGGTTGATGGCTTTCTCTATTTTGGTTTTGAGCTGCTCTATCTTGAATGGTTTAGCCATATAGTCATCCATTCCTACATCGAAGCAGGTCTGAATGTCGTCATCCACAACACTCGCGGTAAGCGCAATGATAGGAGTGCGCGTGTTTAGACCGCGCTCTTTTTCTAGTTCTCGGATGGATTTAGTAGCCTTGAAACCATCCATATCCGGCATCATGCAATCCATTAAAATCAGGGCATATCGGTTTTTCTTAAATAGCTCGATAGCCTCAACACCACTGGATGCGCTGTCAGAAGGAAACCCGAGTTTCTTAGCGTGGAGTCCTGCTATTTTCTGATTAACCTTGTTGTCATCCACAATAAGAATTTTGTGCTCTAGGTTCTCGGCTTCATCGCGAGCCGTATTATTCAACTCTGTTTTGAAACTACTGTCACAGCTTTCCAGACCACGTATCAAGCGTTTACCAAGAAGAGGTTGAGTTAAGATGGCCTTTACCTTGTCGGTGAAATCAAACCGTTCACTTTGAAGGTGTTTTACTAAACAGAGGTGCAATTTGTTGTTTTCAGTGATCTTTGCATGCTGTTCAAGGTCAACGCCGAGATTTGGCTCAGTTTCAACAAAGATCAAGGTAACAGGCTTCTCAAAAGACGGAGGCAGTTCGTCTATCTTGGTAAGCGTATTTGCTACCGGCACTTTATAAAAACTAAGCTCATCTAGCATGGAGCCCTGCTTAGCCTTGTCGTCACAAAGTAGCCAGATGTCACTGTGATGGATCTGATTCGGGCTTTGATACTCTTGCTCTACTAAAGGCAGTTCAAGACTAAAGTAGAATCGACTGCCTTTGCCTTTTTCAGAGTGCAGGCCAATTGTGCCGTCCATTAACTCAACCAGTTGCGTGCTGATAGCTAAACCAAGACCAGTTCCTCCAAACTGACGAGTGGTGGAGTCATCTTCTTGAGTAAAGGGTTCAAAGATATTCTTCTGCTGCTGCTCATCGATACCGATGCCAGAGTCTTCAACTGCAAATTCGACCACAGCTTTACTGTCTGATAGCTCGCGAGTTTCTATACAAAGTCGAACGCTACCGGAATCTGTAAACTTCACTGCATTGGAAGCAAAGTTCATGATGACTTGGCGTAGTCTATGGTCATCAGCCATCAATTGGTGAGGGGTATTGGAACTGATGGAAACATCCAGCCCAATACCTTTCTCTTTAGCTTTTGGCGAAACTACGGACGCAATGTCGTAAAGCGAATCGCGAATACAGGTAGAGTGGGGACTGATAAGTAACATGCCTGATTCAATCTTAGAGAAGTCGAGCACATCGTTGATAAGACTAAGTAACAGCTGAGAAGAGGTTTCGATGGTATCTACATAGTCTCTCTGGGTGGCATCGAGTGAAGTGCCAGATAAGATTTCTGAGATACCAATGACACCATTCAGCGGTGTGCGAATTTCGTGAGACATGTTCGCTAGGAAGCTACTCTTGGCCTTGCTAGCGCGTATTGCATCGTCTTTGGCTTGCTCAGCATCTTCCTTTGCTTGGGTGAGTTTCTGGCGAGCCTCTTCGCGCTCACAAGTGAGCTCCTCGACTTTATGAGCAAACTGTCCAAGCTCATCTTTACTCTGAATCTGTTCAGTAAGAGGTGAGTCTTCACTATAGGATTCACGGCCTAAGTAGGCGAGTACCAGATTTAGATCCCCAGTTACCTTTCTGGATAAGCGCACAGCCAGGGTAACCACCAAAATCGTCATCAACAGCATAATAGTGATAAATATGAGCTGCTTCTGAGTCGCTGCTGCGGTTTCTCGCTCAAGGTCTGCTCGCAGTTGCTCTGTGACTTTGTCACTGACTTGTTGCAACAAGGAGAGACGGCCAACCAGTGCGGATAAGCCAGCTGTGATCTCCTCAGGGGACAAGGCACTAAATCCTGTTTGGTCGAGCAAAGTCGTCCTGAATATTTGGCTATCGATAAAGATATCGTTGGTGAAGGTGCTGATTAAGAACGAGACCTGATCTTGATTGGCGTTCAGGTTTACAAAGCGCTCCATAAAGAGCTGTTGGTTTTGGACGAGTGTTTCTATCTCGGTGGCGATTTCAGTGTCGTATATTTGGCTATCCTCGGTAAGGAATACCAGATACTGGCTTAGCTTGTTTTCCTCGCGAGACCAGAACATTAGCCATTCAACCTGCGTCAGTGCCGACATGTGATTTTGAATGTCTGCCGGGGCGCGCTCAAACGACTCATTTTCGATAGCAAGCAAGAGTTGCTTATAGGTATCGGCGCGCCACTCCAATATATCGATACGCTCATAAAGGTCGGTATTGGTAACCAGAGAAACGTTCGCTTCTTCAAAGCTCATCAATAGGTCGGTGACGGCTACGCTGTCCCCCTCAAAGATCTGTGGGGTCTCGTTCACCAATTCTTCGGTGAGTGCTTCTATAGACTTAAGTTTATCTGTCTCATCCGCACGCTCCGGCAAGGTATAGAGATAGGATATCTGGTTTATATAATGAGAGAATCTCTGAGCACGTTCGAGATCCTTCGCTTGCATAGAGAGGCGATATAGCTGCTCACCCTCTAGAAATATAAGCAAGACAATAGGGCAGAACACCAAGCTAAATAGCTTGTACTTCACCGATAGGTTATTCCAAGAAAACAGACTACTCACATTGAACTTCCATATCCAATTGACTGTCGGGCAGTATAGGAGGTGGGAAGGGTTTTCAAAGAAAATTTTATTGGCCCTTGTTTTTATTCACTCAAACTGGGTTTTATCCAAGTTTTGAGATGTTCATAGGATTTTCAATCTTTGTTACCCAAGTGATCTCATGTAGCCTTGAAAATACTCATATTTTATAAATGAGATGAATGAATTAAATTCGTTTGTTCAATTGGCTAGACAATAAGGTTAACAAGGATGTTAAAAAGCAAATACTTCAAAAGAACCCTTCTTTCTACTCTGATCTTTGCAGGGCTTCCTGCGCATAGTGCTGTACTACCAGCAGATGTAAAGCTTGCGGACGAGCAGCATATTGTTCGTGGTAACGATGCTGAGGTAGCAACTCTAGACCCTGCAAATGCGGAAGGTCTACCGGAGATGCATGTGATTCGAGACCTTTTTGAAGGTTTGGTGATTCAAGATAAAGATGGCAACGTGATCCCTGGCGTCGCTACTTCATGGGAAACAGAGGATAACCAGAAGTTTGTATTCCATCTGCGTAAAGATGCAAAGTGGTCCAATGGTGAGTCAGTTACGGCGCATGATTTTGTCTACAGCCTGAAACGTGCAGTTGATCCTAACTTTGCTTCGGCCAATGGTTGGTATCTAAAGCTCACTAAAATTCAAAATATCGATGCCATTATTAAGGGCGAAAAGCCGGTTGATTCATTGGGTGTTAAAGCTCTGGATGATTACACCCTTGAATATCAGTTGGAATCCAAAGTGCCTTATTTTGTGGCTATGACAGGCCACACTTCTATGATGCCTGTGCCTCAAGCGACTATCGAAAAGCACGGTAAGAAATGGGTATTGCCAGAGAACCTAGTTTCCAATGGCGCATTTACTCTGGATAGATGGGTTATCAACGAGCGTATCGAGCTTAAAAAGAACCCTCAATATTGGGATGCAAAGGATACGGTTCTGGACTCGGTGACTTACATCCCGTTTGAAAACCAAACCGCGGCTATGAACCGTTATGCATCTGGTGAGGTAGACATTACGTCCGACGTTCCAAGCCAGATGGCGCCAAAGCTTAAGAAAGATAATCCAGATGCGTTCAAGGTAGTGCCTCTGCTATGTACCTACTACTACGCTTTCAATACCACTAAAGCGCCGTTCAATGATGAGCGAGTGCGTAAGGCCGCCTCTTACACCATGATGCGTGACATCATCACTAATGGCATCACTCAAGTCGGGAATATTCCAGCTTATACCTTTACTCATAAATATATTGCTGGCTTTAAGGCGACTCAGCCCGAGTATGCGAGTTGGACACAGCAGCAGCGTGACGAAAAGGCGCGTGAGCTATTGGCTGATGCAGGATACGGCCCAGATAATCCGCTGGATATTAAGCTTCTGTACAACACTAGTGAAAACAACAAGGCTATTGCGGTGGGTATTGCCTCTATGTTCAGCAAGAACCTAGGCGCTAAGGTAGAGCTAGAAAACCAAGAGTGGAAGTCATACCTGAGTTCAAGAAGAGCGGGCAACTTTGATGTAATCCGTACCTCTTGGTGTGGTGACTATAATGAAGCCTCAACCTTCCTAACGCTGCTGACTTCCGATAGCGATGGCAACTACGCCTTCTATAAGAGCGATGCGTACGACAAGGCTATCAATAACGCCTTGAGTGCTACCTCAGAAGAAGAGCGCTTCAAGTTCTACGATGAGTCGGAATCTATTCTGAGTCAGGATATGCCAATCGCGCCTATCTATTACTATATGCAGGCACGTCTGGTTCGTTCGAACGTGGGTGGCTTCCCAACTAATAACGTTGAGGGGCGTATCTACTCCAAAGATTTGTACCGAATCGCGGAATAGACTTGCCTAGACTGGATATAAACAAATAGCCCAATAATGGATATGCAAAAACTCAGACAACGCTCAGAGCGCGCCTCTTTCATGATTAAGAGTGTCAAATATGGGCAATCGGTTTTAGGAGCGCCCTTGCTCTACTTTCCGTCTCAATCTGGAGAGGAGAGTAGGGGACTGATTATTGCTGGTACACATGGTGATGAGAACGCCTCCATGGTGGCTCTTTCTTGTGCTTTACGCTCCATTCATGCTCAAGATCTAAACCACGATGTGGTGATCTCGGTAAACCCGGATGGCAATCAACTGGGGACACGAGCTAATGCTAATCAGGTGGATCTGAATCGCGCCTTTCCAACCCAGAGTTGGCGCGCAGGTGGCGATGTCTATCGATGGAGCACCAACTGTGATGTCAGGGATGTGAAAGTGAGTACAGGCTCTAGCGAAAGCCGAGAGCCTGAAATCACTCACCTTATCAAGCTGATAGAAGAGCGAGCGCCAAAATTTATCGTTAGCTTTCATGAGCCTCTAGCCTGCATCGATGATCCTGACACTAGTGAGTTGGGGCATTGGTTGGCTGAGAAGTTTGAGTTGCCTATGGTAAAGGATGTAGGTTATGTCACTCAGGGTTCTTTCGGCACTTGGTGTAAGGAGAAAAACATCCCATGTGTGACGGTGGAACTGCCACCTATTTCCAATGATGCCGCAATTGAGGCCTATCTAACTCCGATGATTGAGCTTCTGCAAAAGTAGTTGTGGCTGAGGATAATACTTGATGAACCCCAGTTCCAAAGAGCTGGGGTTTTGTTGTAAAAACGGAAACCAAAGCAGGGTGAGTGGGATGAACATAAAAGGATTTGAGCCTTATGAGCGTGAAATAGCGGAAGGGAACATTGCTATCTATCTTGCGAGTGCTAAGACGCCCGATAAGCCAATCCTATCCATCAATGCCGAAGCCCTCTTTTATCCCGCCAGCGTGTGTAAGCTGTTCTATATGGCTTGCTTTTATGACAAGGTTCAGCGTCAGGAGTTAATTGCAGACGAGGAAGACTGGAGAGCTGTAAAGAACATGGTGGCGTTCTCCTCCAATGATGCGACTGGGTATATGGTTAATCGACTTTGTGATACCTCTTCGGGCGCGAATCTTTCTGAAGCGATGCTCAGCTCTTGGGTAGAAAAGAGAAAATCTACTCAGCGTTGGCTCGAGCAAACCCATCAGAGTATCCCGAGTAAGCAGTACGCTCTTTACCACTCTACTGTTGATGAAAGCCCTTATGGCCGAGATAAACAGGCAAGGAAAGTATTAGGGGGTAACCTAGTTTCTGCCTACGCTTGCTCACAGATGATGGCCAAGATTTTTGACCAAAACTGTTATCAAGCCGAGATGCGTGAGCAGATGAAACAGTTACTCTCGAAGCACACTAACGAAAACAGACAAGCGGCAGATGGGCTCGATCAGGTGAATGACTTTATCTGTGGCAGTTTGCCCCTTGGTACCAAGTGCTGGAGCAAGGCGGGGTGGACCTCATCGGTAAAACATGAAACGGCTTTTATTTCATTGGATGAGGGAGACTTTATTATTTCTGTTTTTACTCAAGGAGAGGAGCTCGCTCAAAAACCACAAATTATGCCTGATTTAACTCGAAGAGCACTGAGGTATCTAGATTGAATTTCAGCGTAGAAAACAAAAAAACCGCCTTCAAAGGCGGTTTTTCTTATTTAAAAGTAATTACTTATTAAAGTTCATCGCCATAGCAGCTGCGATATTACGTGAGGTCATCTCAACGTTAAATGCGGCTTCTTTAAGTGCGGTTGGAAGGTCAGTTGCGCCAAGTACCACGCTGTAAGCGGCGTCGATGCCGTGCTCATGAACCACAGCGCAGTCTTTAGCTGTGCTACCGGCAATGGCAATAACAGGGATGTCGTATTGCTTTGCGGTGCGAGCCACGCCAATCGGCGTTTTGCCGTGGATGGTTTGGCTGTCGATTCGGCCTTCACCGGTAATGACTAGGTCAGCGTCTTTGACTACATCGCTTAGGTTTACTGCGTCCATCACGATTTGGATACCAGGGCGAAGCGAGGCATCAAACAGGCCAAGTAGAGCCGCGCCGAGACCGCCGGCAGCACCTGCGCCAGCCGTGTTCACCACATCGCGACCATTGGTAGCTTTGATGACCTCAGCATAATGCGCAAGGTTCGCATCTAGGGTTTGAACCATCTCAGGGGTTGCGCCTTTTTGTGGGCCAAATACATGCGATGCGCCTTTCTCACCGCACAGTGGGTTGTCCACATCACAAGCCACTTCTAGCTTGATATCAGCTAGGCGAGGGTCAAGGTTAGACAGGTCGATGCTAGCTAACTTGCTTAGCTCACCGCCACCAAAGCCCAGTTCATTGCCATCTTTGTCTAGAAGCTTAGCGCCTAGAGCCTGAGCCATACCGATGCCGCCATCGTTTGTGGCACTGCCACCGATACCTACGATGATGTGTTTTACGCCGCGATCAAGCGCCGCTTTCACTAGCTCACCGGTACCAAAGGTAGTGGTGATGAGTGGGTTACGCTTTTCAGGCTCAACTAGGTGAAGACCTGATGCCGCAGCCATCTCGATGATAGCGGTAGAGCCATCACCCATTAGGCCAAAGAAGCCTTCAACGCTCTGACCTAGCGGGCCAGTAACTTGATGGGTAACTATAGAGCCCTCAGTTGCATCTACTAGAGATTGAACCGTGCCTTCACCGCCGTCTGCCATTGGCAGTTTGATGTACTCGGCATCGGTAAAGATTTTCTTAAAACCTGCTTCGATAGCTTCGGCCACTTCCATCGCCGTTAGGCTTTCTTTATATGAATCTGGAGCAATAATAATTTTCATCTTGATACCTTAAACAAACAGACCGAACACACCGAACATCATCATAGAAATGAAGGCGATAACGAGACCAACCGCTGACTCATAAGGGATGAGTTTTAGGCGCTCACGAATGTTCATGTGAACCGCACCGCCGGTTGCGTGGAAGAAGCTGCCGTGAGGCATGTGGTCAAGCACTGTCGCACCTGAGTGAATCATGGCTGCACCCGCCAGAGCCGGAACACCAAGCTCTAGGATGGTTGAAGCAAATACGTTAGAAGCAACCGCAGTACCTGCTGTGGTTGAAGCGGTCGCCAGCGCCATCATGGCACCAGAAACTGGCGCAAGTACGAAAGATGGCAGGCCAGAAGCGGCTAGAACATCAATCAGGCCGTCTTTAAGACCAGAGTTTGCGATGATGCCCGCTAGAGTACCTGTACCAAGAAGCATTACTGCAACTGGCGCCATGCGAGATAGGCCTGATACTGCAAAGCGGTTGGTGTCGGTGAAGCGCCCCATGACTAGAGCACCCATTAGGCCACCCAATGGCAGTGCAATTAGAGGGTCAACGTTGATGCCAGCGATAGGGCGAAGCGCAAGAAGCGCGATAGCCACTAGAGGAGCAACGATAGCGGCACCAAACTTAGGCAGAGTAGAGTGATCAACCGATACTACTTCGTTCTCTGAAACCTTAGAGCCTTTGTTGATAAGCTTCTTCGCTAGGAAGTAAGCAAAGATCATTCCGCACAGACCCGGGATAACGCCGGCAGCCATAACAGAGGTTAGTGGAACATTGAATGCGTCAGCCGCAGCGATAGCGTTAGGGTTTGGAGACATTACGTTACCCGCTTTACCGCCACCAACCATGGCAAGCAAGATAGCGGTTTTAGAGATATCTGCGCGGCGAGCGATAGCCAGTGCGATGGGCGAAACGGTAATTACCGCCACGTCTACGAACACGCCTACAGCGGTTAGGATCATAGTCGCAATAGCCAGTGCCAATAGGGCACGGGTTTCACCGACCTTCTTCACTATGGTTTCAGCAATAGAGGTGGCTGCACCAGATTCGATAAGTACGCCAGCCAGCACACCTGCTGCTAGGATACGAAGCACAGCAGTAACGATGCCTTGTGCGCCGCCAATCATCAGGTCAACGGTATCGGTAAGTGAAACACCACCTACTACACCACCGACGAGAGCGCCGATGATCATGCCGTAAGCTGGTGGAACTTTTTTGAGGATAAGAGCGATTGCAACGACCAGTGCCGCCAGTGCTCCTAAGGTTGAAACTTCAATCATGGTTAAGTTTTCCGCGAGATTTAAAAATTTGGCTGGGGTTAGCCCCAATGAGCGGAAGATTAGCCATTCAAGGGTCAGTTTTCTTTATGCGAACTGACGAATTTATTGATGTTGAATATGGTTAATTTGTGCGATTGCACAAATTAACGCTCTCGTTACAAACATTTTAACGCAAGATAAAGCTGTACTTTTTCATCTAAGTTATTGATATTCAATGCCGTTACCTGCTCTATCTTATCTAGGCGATATCGCAAAGTGTTACGATGAATATGGAGTGATTCACAAGTTTGAGCCAGATCGCAATTTTGCTCGAAAAAGGTGCGTAGCGTCTTTAAAAGCACGTTTTTACTGTCAGCCACAATCAATTTATCGATAGGTTCTTTGAGTTGTGTGGCGCGCCATGGGTCATGTTTGATGCTACTGACCAGCACAGAGAGCTTTCTATCTTGATAAAACAGAATAGGACCATCGCTTGGGTGGCTACTCTCTATAGTCGCCTTGGCAGTCTCATAGGACTTAGCCAGACCAACCAGCCCAGGGTAGTAATCACCGATCGCCATCTGAATAGAGAAATCACACTCGTTGTCGATACGTTTCAAAAGCTTAGCAACTCGCTTCTGCTCCTCTTTACGGCTCCAGTTGTGATTGACAATAGTCACAGGCTTAAGCACCACGATCTCATTCATCGACACCGAGGCAATGCCAACTATATTGTCGCGCTCTGGATATTCGAGAAGATGAACCAGCTTTTGCAGATGCTCCAAAGTTACTGGCTCGCCGGGCTCTGGTATTACCTTGATAACGGTTGCCACGCGAGGCTGTGCAAGGTCGAGATCTAGCCTTTGCGCGATGGAAAGTAGCTGGCCTTCATTTAGGCTAGAGCCCTCGATGAGTTGCAGAAGCAGTTCTTCACGGTGACGCTTATTCCACTGAACCTGAGACATGAGTGCTGCTTGTTCAACGATAAGCTCAGCGGTCATTTTTACTAGCTCACCATAACTACGCACATCATCAGGTGTGCCGGAAACGCCCACTACACCGATAACCTTCCCATCATAAATAATGGGCAGGTTAATGCCTTTCTTTACTCCAGATAGGGTAGAAGCCACAGAATCGTTGATCTCTAAGGTGCGGTTATCACGAATCGCCAGCAATGCCCCTTCATGGGTCTGATGAAGACGAGATGGGTCGCTTGAGCCAATAATCACCCCGTTTTCATCCATTACGTTAATAGAGTATTTGATGATCTTCTTGGCGCGGTCGACGATCTGTTTGGCGATAAGGGAGTTAAGTTGCATGGGCTGAACTAATAGTGACGGTTGGGTTGAGTATACCTGATTCGCTGAAAGGGCGAGCTAAACATATTGCTTCACGAACTCGATGAAGGTGCGGTCGGCAATAGATAAATAGCCGTTCTTACGCCAAGCGAGAGAAAGTCCAAGATTGACTGGTTCATCAAAGGGTACGCCTACGACATCCTTCTCATGCTCGGTTACTAATTTAAGTAGCGCCGTTATGGCAAACTCATGCTTCACTATGCTGAGTATCATGGGCAAGAGATTGGTTTCAAAAGAGAACTTCATCTCTTTGTCGTGCTCAAGGGCTTTCTTCTCCACAAAATCACGATGGAAATAACCAGGCTTGAACATCGCCAGTTCATGTTCAAAGAACTCATCAAAGCTGATACTTTTTCGCTTGGCTAGAGCGTGCTCTGGCCCCAACACGGCCACCATCTCAACGTTCAGCAGGTGGTCGGTCTCCAGATCGTCCGGTACGTTTTCATTGTTGATAACCCCAATATCCAACTCGCCATCTAATAGCATCTTTCGAATAGAGCGAGTACCCGCATCAATCAAGGTGAGCTTTAGGTTAGGGTAGTGGGATTTAAACGCCATCAACACCTGAGGAAAGAAATACGAACCCATCATGCTAGGAGCGCCTAGTCTTACCTCGCCTTTTTCAAGACCTCTTAGCTCATCGATAGCAAGTTTGGCATCATCGATTTGTTGAAGCACTCGCTTGGCGTGTTCAAACAACACCTTACCCTCATCGGTAAGGGTAACGCTTCGCTCTTCACGGCGAAACAGCTCCACCCCAAGCTGCTGCTCGAATTTCTTGATGGAGATACTCAGCGCCGGCTGAGCAATATGCAGCTCCTTGGCCGCCTTAGTAAAATGACCAAGCTCTGCAACGGTAACAAAGTGCTTTAGGTGTCGGGAGTCCATTCGCTACCCATATATAGAATATATAGTTTCGATATTTTTAATATATTTCATTAATTAAATGGTCGCTGATATTTTTGTCACATTAATCGACTGAATTACCAAGGCCACGCCTGCAATGATTGAATTGGGCATCCAAGACTACCGCCGCGTCACCCTAAGCCTCGCACTAGGCTCATTCATTGTGTTCTGCAATCTGTACCTATTCCAACCAATGCTTCCCTATATGGCTGAGCACTTCTCGGTATCGGAAACCCAGATAAACTGGCTGTTTGCAGCAACTACCTTGGCATTGTCCGTAAGCCTAGTTCCTTGGGCGGTAGCGTCCGAAGCGGTAGGTCGAAAGCGTGTCATGTTCGCAGGCCTTCTCGCCATGCCGGTCATTGGCTTAGGCATGCTTGTCTCGCCATCCCTCATCAGCCTAGTCATCATGCGCGCCATGATGGGAGTTGCACTGGCTGCTTTTGCCTCAGTTGCCGTGGCTTACATGGTGGAAGAACTATCACCAAGAGCTTTTGGACAGGCGATAGGGGGCTATATAGCCGCAAACTCACTTGGTGGCATCACCGGGCGTATCGTAGGAGGCACCTTAACCGACGCCCTAGGCTGGCAACAAGCCATTATCGTCATGGCGGTATTTACCCTAATTGCAGGCATCCTTGTTTGCTTGATGCTTCCAAAACAAAAGCACTTCACCCCGCAAAAAGGCATGCTCCGCTACCACAACCGTGCACTAGTGAAGCACCTCCAAAACAAAACCATCTGGCTAGCAATGCTCATCGGTGGCGTTAACTTTGCTTTGTTCGTAAACCTCTACTCAGTAATGGGCTTTCGCTTGGTTCAAGAGCCACACTCACTACCAATCGGCTTAGCCTCACTAATCTTCCTTTGTTATCTACCTGGCACTCTAAGCTCCAAACTCACCTCAGTTTGGAATAGAAACAATCAACCAATATCAGGAATGGTCTGCGGAACTGTTGTTAGCTTGCTGGGTATGCTGGTGGCTTATATCGACCTCATACCTTTCATGGTCTTAGGACTGGCTCTAATAAGTTGCGGCGCCTTCTTCACACATACCTTGGCTTACGCATGGGTAAGTCAGAAAGCGACCAGTGCCAAAGCGACTGCTACTGCGCTTTATCTTGTTCACTACTATGTGGGCGGAAGTTTGGGTGGGTTCTTCCTGATCTACTGCTGGCAAAATGGTGGGTGGGGTTATGTGATTGGTGGTGGGTTAGTTTTGTATATGGTGGCGTTTGGGCTTTGTTATTTACTTCAATCGGTCCATCAAAGTTCTATCGCAGTAGGACATAATTTGGAGCCTAAGATATCACATTGAACAGCGGAACCTCTGCCTAGCTTCTAACTCATAAATGCCCCAAACTTTGTTACGACTGATCAAAGACGAAATAGCCTCAACTTGAAATACATACTCTAGCCATCCCTGGTTTGTGAAATTTTATATTTATTTCCAAGTTTTCGATATGAGAATTATTTATTTAATTACAAATTGAAGCAGAGGTCATTACTTAATTTTAAATATGCCTCTGCGCAATTATTTAACAGTCATTTATAAGAAATCGAGAATAACCAAAGCCGGGAGTTGCATCTGACTATACTGATAAATTTCTGACTGTAATGTATATTTAGTAAAGTTATCACATTATATAGTAATATACCTTTATTACCTCAATGCAAATACCTAAAATAGCTATTTAAGTCTATAAAAATCTCATGTTGAAACTTAAAAATCATCAAAATAGGAAAAACTTATATGGGGAGTATAAATAGCAACTAAACACACCTAAAGTAATAGCCACAAAATTACTAAGTTTTACATCATTAATGTATAACGATAAAGTTCTAATTACAAACGTTATAGTAACCCCTAAAAAGATCAAACCCAAGATGTAACTAATTACAATGATATGGATGCTGTCAATATTTACGTTAGAGCTCAATGCTATTCCTTTAAAAAATCCAATGCTTGCAATCAAAAAGGACTTAGTATAGTTGTCAGTTTTTGAAAATAAGCTAAGGTAGGAAACGAACGCTAAACAGAGATAAGTATATTCAGAAGCTAATTTAGGGTCAATGTAATATATTTTCCCTCCTACATAAACTGACCCTAAATAAAATAGTGCGATAAATAACGAACTACTAAAAACAAGTGCCTTCATACCTAGACTAAAAAAAACCAAAGCAAAAGCAGTCATCACAAATTCTACTTCTGTAAATATTGAAAGTTTGCTATGTGGATTAAATCTTGATAGTAAATCAGTTGCTTTTATTTTTCCATCAAAACTAAAGTAGTTTTGGTGTTCTAGTCTAAATGTGTTCTGTTCACCCAAATAATTTCGATAGTGAACAACAATATTCAAATCTAGCCTGTCATGCGGATAGTCTAGGTCAATCCTAACTCCATTTATATCACTTTCACAATCTAGGTTATATAATTGTTTGATAGTAGATGTATTGTCACAACTTGATGGGAATACTAACTTTGGTATATTCTCAATGCGGAGTGATGCACCTGGTGTAACAACAATATCATATTTTGTAGGTTGGCTTTCATGTACTGCAATATATATTGACTCTACTGAGTGAGCAGAAGAATAACTACTAATTAAAAGAAGTAATAATGATAGAAGTCTTAATATTATACTCAAAATTATAACTCCGATTCAATCATCACACGATAGTGTTTTTTCATTTTCTCTATCTTTTCGTGATATTCTTCCTTAAGTTTCAATATTAGAAAGTCATTAAATACCTCCTCAGAGACCTCTTCATAACTTTGAAGTCGACCAGGACTATAGTTGGTTATATTCATATAGTGCCACCCATGCCTTGTCTCAAATGGGCCCAACCATTCATTATCTTCATTAATGCTATCAAATATAATTTTTGCGCTGTTCATACCGAAGATGTTAATAAGTCGTTCTCTATTCGCTTTTGTTATTGTATTTGGCATGTTAAATACAGTTGATAACTCCGATGCTTTCTCTATAGAAAAGTTATCAATTGATTCCTTACTGGCTGGACTTTCTAAATTAATAACCGTCAAGGAAATTAAATCATCAACTCGATATTTCTGAGGTTTACTTAGGTAGAAGTTTCTAAGTGTCTCATTGTTGATTTTAATATCAGCGATAAGAGAAAGCTCTAAACTATTTCTTGCTCTATCTATTATTATGCTTTTGATACTTGGATCTGTCCTATAAATTTCCTTGTTCAAACCATACTGAAACAATATTTCGTCGTGTATGATTTTGTCATAAATACTGTCACTTTCTTTTTGGTTAAATGATTTGGTTATTTCGTTTACCGTCTCTTTTTTTTGTACATTATGGTTTATGTGAAAATACTCAAATATCAAGTTATCATCAACGATAATTATTTCTCGATTAAATGAGATGCTCTTTATTATCAAAAGTAAGAAAACTATTAGGAATGTCGTGAGTGCTAAAGATTTGTGAAGTTTCATGTCAATACTAATTATTAAAGAGGGTAAGATCCTTACCCTCTGGAAGAAGATGCGTTTAATTATTTTATGGCTAATTCTTTTTTACTAGAGCATATTTACCATCTTTATTCGCTAGGAACCAAATCATGCGACTAGCGGTATCTTGTCCGTGAATACGGTACCGTTCTACATCATTAAGGTGGTCTATATCGCTTGGTAGTGGTTTACCCGCCTCTAGGAAATTATTGCTATATGGAGAATTTGTGTAGCCATCAGTATAGGCTTCTGATACCCAGACTTTATTGATGTCATCGTATCGAGCTGGCTCGACACTATTGATGTCAACCCCTTCAGGTACGATAAAGCTTAAAGAGAATAGATCTCCTATGACATCATCAATATATGTATCTAGCTCTTTTCCGTAATCTATTCGCGAAGGACTAAATCTTTCATATCCATTAGGCATAATTTCACCATAGGCATTTGTTTCCGTACCACTTTGCTGCTGAGTACCACTTACAAGAAATATATCTGTGACAGTGTCTTCCGACTCCAAGTCAGATATGAAAGACAGCTGTAGCATTTTGTCCAAATTTTGTTTTTTTGGTAACGCCCATGCATGTGGATTACCCGTTGAAGATCCACGACCTGTATTTTCAAACGTATCGAAAGTAAAGTTATTATAGCGAAGTATGCTTACTTCTGTCCCTTTATAGCCATCAGTTTCAGTCGAACGTAATATTAGTGAGCCCACATTTGAATTATTATGATTTTCACTATCTATAATTCTTGTATATGCTCCTTTCACTTTCGTAAACTTATCAATAGTTTTCCATTCATGACCTTCATGATCAAAAGCATCCCAGGCTTCTTGTTTTTCAAACTCATCCTGATCTTCAACTGTATAGGTATGTGAAGTTTGCTTTGCAATGTAGTCAATTTTATTACCGGAAAACTTCAGTATTGAACTATTTAGACTTGTTGTAGGAAGTCCCTCTTGAGTGTGTCTTGATACTAGTCTTTCATTGACTGCCTCATCACCAGCATAAGCACCAGCATAATAACGACTAAAGTACTCTTTGTATGAGGCATTTCCAGATACAATCTGGTCAAAATACTCTATTGGTTGATTCTTGATTCTTGATTCTGTCTTCAGTCAATTTTCGGGTTTCGTCAATAAGGATAGCCGAACGAGAATATTGATGGTCATGACCAGAGACATACAAGATATTATTGTCAGCTAAAAACTTTTGAATTCGCTCACGCTGTTTAATTCCAATCTCATTAGGGTCTCCATCCCAAGCTCCATTGGTTGCTTTATCAATATTTTCTCGCTGGCCTGGATAGTAACGTCCAAATAAAGGTTCATGAGTCATTAAAATAATATGGTCGACTTCATCATGATACTTGGCTACCATTTCCTTCATCCAAGGGAATGCAGTTACAAATGCAGACTTACCTGAGTCAAATTCATATTGATTGTTATGAATGTAAACATCTACTGAAATAACCAATATATTCTTATACTTATATGCATAGGTCAGGTTTTCATACCCAGGTAAATGTTCAGCATCCTCTATCAGGTGACCAACATTTTGGATGTAAATGTTGGATCCTCCATCAGGTAACCACCATTCATTTTCGTGGTTACCACGAACAGGTAACACTTTCATGTTATTTGTGTTCGTATAATTGTTCATCACTCGTAACCAATGGTCATACTCTTCTTGAGTATTCGTATTAGTTAAGTCACCTACTGCCAGAACTAATTCAACGCCCTCATTTGCATATCGATGCATAAGTCCATCTTGCAGTAACCAAGCTTGACCGCGTGCTTGGGTGTCTGGCATCAGACCGACAACTATTTCCTCATGATCGTTATTTAAATCATACGCATACTGACCTGTGCTAGTCACAAAATCTGCACTCGAAGCGCCATAGCGAACAGCTGCACTCGCTAGGTTGATAGCATCAGAATAAGTAACGACATTATTTCTATCAAATGTTCCGGTATCGGAAAGTGAGTCAACTATATTGTCTAAGCCTTTAAGATGAAGGTCACCCCAAGCAGCACTTTGAGTGAAATGTCCAATGGCATACCCAACTTGGCTAACGTTTTTTAACTTTGGTGATGAAACTCTATTCAAAACTTGTACATCCGCAGGCAGCATGTTCATCAGATTTTGATAGGAACCATAGTCTAGTCTATTCTCAATCACATAATTCGTTATCCCAGTTGTAAAGGGGTTGATAATAAACTCTTCAGCTTGTCCTCCTTTTATAAGGATACTCAGTTCTTTCCCAACGAAGCTCACCTGATGATCTCGCGTCTCATAGATACCATCTTTATCCAGTACACCGCCACTGACGGTAATAAGGTATGTTTCTCCTTCAATAAGAGAGTTCTCACCACTGAAGACTAGTTGGCCCAACTCTCCAGTCTTTGTTGTTTTATAGTCTGAGCTATCTAGGCTTTTCGCAACAACCTGCCCGTTTAGCACAAAATCATCTATCGCGTAGCCTATAGTCGGAATTTCCTCTGCTTCGTTTTCATTATTACTACTATTACAAGCAGTTATAGCTACTAACGAGAGGGCCAATATTCTATTTTTCAAGTTCACTTCTCACTTTTGTTGTATATACATCAAAAAGGGGAATGCTAGATTGTGTTGATTAAGGATTTATTAAAAATTTCAATGACTTAATGAATATTGTGTTAATCTTTTAAGTAATAGAGTCTACAAATCGTCATTAAACTCCACCGTCTAGTTCTGGTGTATTTTCTACTAACTCAATATCTGGGGTGATGGTTGGCAGGATGTCTAGCGCGATCACTGGTTATTCATACTTTTGACTGGCTGGAACTACGTCTGGCCGGTTGATGATGAGCGGCACTCGGATACCGCCTTCATAGGTATCGCCTTTGAAGTCGGGGAGATAGAAAAGATAGGTAGTTTTGACCGATGTCAGTGAGACTCTATAAAACGCGGTGCTTAGATTCGAACAATGAAAACTAGAAAAGAGCTCTTAATCAAGAGCTCTATATTCATTGTAAGTGTTTGTCTAAATTAGAACTTCCAAACAATACCAACTTTCGAGAAGAAGATGTCTTGATCTGGCGCGTTGCCTTTGCTTGTCTCTAGCATCTTGTATTGAATATCAGCCAATACAGAGAAGGTGTCATTAATAGGCAGTTCTGTATATAAAGCGTAGATATTGTAGTCGTGCTTCATCTGACCGCCTGCGCCTTCTAGCCAACCATTCTCATAGCGAAGTTCCAGATAATTACCGTTGTCAAAGCTGAACTGAACTAATGGTTTGAATGCAAACTCTCGGTAGTTCCAGTCGTTGTCCACATCCACATACAGCACTTTAGCACCAAGGTTGATGTTATCGGTTAGGTTGTAAAGGTATAAAGGTTCAGTTTCGATAAATGAGCCGTTGTCGCCATGGTTATCTTCATAACCCAGTTCCACGTTAACGTGTAGGAAGTGATCCCCAAGATCGAAATCTAGGCCTGGTTTGAACTTGTATTTGTCGTAGTTCCAACCGGAACCATTACCGATTACTTTCTCATAAGCCATAAAGAGGTTACCGCGAATATTCTCACTGATAGGGAAGAAGAAGGCTGGGATAAGTTCGGAGTAGTTTGCTTGGCCTACAGAGTTGCCATCGTACTTGAAGTGAATTTCTTTTAGTACGTAACCCATGCTGAAGTAATCAGTTACTCGTGTGAAGCCATCAGCATAGATGTAATGAAGATATTCGGTATTACCTTGTCCATCAGGGTTAATGTTTTCATATTCGATACCGGTCAATGCGCGAGTACGAGTCGGAATGTCTCGATTTTCAACGCGCTCAATCTGAGTCTCGTAATCATACTGCTCTTGCATACTGTCGATAGTATTTAGATTGGCAAGTAGCATTCCATCGGTCGCTTGATTTTGTTCAACGTCAGCAAACGCCCCAGCTGAAACAAGAAGGCCGGAGAGTAGAAAAGGTGAGTGTTTTTTAGTCATTTTAACCACGTATGTTGTAATTTGGATAGCTTTATTTGAAACGTTTCGATTGAGATACTCTGATTTATACATTCGTAATTCAAATGGTTGTGGCAAAAATGTGACTCACTTCAGAAACAAAAATTGAACAAAGTTGCTGGTCTTGGTGCAAGTTATTGATATATATAGAAATAAGTTTGATTTCAGATACGTTGCTGTGAAGTGATTGAACCAAGATATTGACTGTTGTCACAGAATTGAAATCGAAACAATTTGTTTCACACGCTTCTAACCCTATGATTTATAGGTCTATTTACCTTTCTATTCCAAATGGAACTTTCCTAGTAGAACCTTTGTCACCCCTTGTACAATAAGGGCTCAACAATACATTTATACATAACCAGTATGAATGGAGTTGAGTAGCGATCTACATCACGCTTTTGTGCTGAACAGGGCTTGGTGCGGTTGACCAAAACAATTTTCAGGTTATCTTTGTTGAAACGTTTCTACTCATAGAGGAAGCAGACATGGCGAGTGTCAAACTGCAGGAAATTAATAAGGTATATGAAAATGGATTTCATGCTCTTCACGATATCAATCTAGATATCCAAGACGGAGAGTTTATGGTTTTGGTGGGGCCTTCTGGCTGTGCTAAATCCACAATGCTGCGCATGGTCGCAGGATTAGAGAGTGTATCGGACGGCGATCTGTCTATTGGTGAGCAACTTTGTAACGACGTTGCGCCTAAAGACCGTGGTATAGCGATGGTTTTTCAAAACTATGCGCTATATCCACACATGACCGCCTACGAAAATATGGCATTTGGTCTTGAGACAGCTAAGAAGCCAAAGGCTGAGATTGAGCAACGTGTTGCGGAAGCGGCTGAGCTTCTGGAAATCACAGACCTGTTATCAAGAAAACCAAAGCAGATGTCGGGTGGTCAGCGCCAGCGTGTTGCCCTTGGTCGTGCAATGGTTCGTAAGCCAGAGGTGTTCTTATTCGATGAGCCTTTGTCTAACCTAGATGCGAAATTGCGCGTTTCAATGCGTATGCGTATCAGCAAGCTTCATCAACAGCTTAAGCAAGCCGGTAACCCAGCGACCATGATCTATGTAACTCATGATCAGGTGGAAGCCATGACCATGGGTGACCGTGTTTGCATCATGAACAAGGGGCGCTTGATGCAAGTGGATACGCCGATGGAGGTGTATCACAATCCGAAAAACAAGTTTGTTGCTGAGTTTATTGGCTCACCTGCAATGAACATGCTCCCTGGCACGCTAGTAAAAGCTGGTGACAGCATGTCTGTTTCTATTGAAGAGCTCTCTCTTTCTCTACCGCAAAGCAAACAAACCCAAGCGTTTCTTTGGGAAGACAAGTCGGTTTATTTAGGTATTCGTCCTGAGCACCTCGAGCTATCTGACTCGTCGGATAAAGAGGCTATCGCAGTGACCATAATGGCTGTGGAAGAGCTTGGCTCCGAAAAGTTCCTGCACACTCAAGCCGACGGCCACACACTAGTGTGCAAACTGATTAATCATGAAACCCCACTTTCTGTCGGTGAGATTTGTCACCTTCGCTTGAACATGACCAAGTGTCATCTGTTCGACGAAAGCACCGAATTTAATATTTTCTACAACAAGTAATCTTGAAGTTGCGCCTTTTTGGAGATGTAATCGCAATGTTGTTCAACGCACCTACTCATACTACTAAGATTGGCAATGGCTCTTTAGCTCTTGAATTTAATACCAATAATACCCTGCGCGCTATCAAAGCGGGCAACCTGATGGTTTCTCAGTTTGAGACCCCAACTACACAAAACGCAATTTCGAATATCTTTTTACGTGAGCACAAGGGCACTAGCTTTGAAGTGACTCCGCTTCTTTTTTCGAATGCTAACATTGAAACATTTGAGCTTTCGGGCAATCGTATTGGCTGGAAGACAACCACAGACAACTGGGTAGCTACGGTTATCGCATCTGTGGCTGAGCTGACCGATGCATACTTTTATCAAGTGGAAGTAACTAGCCGAACAGACATGACCTATGACCTTGTCTATGGACAAGACATGGCCCTTGCCGATGCCGGCGCTGTTAAGACAAACGAAGCATACTGCTGTCAGTATCTTGATCACCAAGTGTTCGATACTGATAACAATGGTTTTGCAGTTTGTAGCCGTCAAAACCTGCCACAAAGTAGTGGTAACCCTATGATTCAGTTGGGGTCTCTATCTAAAGTCATTGCTTATAGCACTGATGGTTACCAATTCTTTGGAAACCAATATAAGGTTGATCAAGTAATCCCTGCTTTACAACAGCCAACTCTATGTAGCGAAAAGTACCAATATGAGATGGGCTATATTGCGCTACAAACTGAAGCGGTATCGCTAACTGCTGGTCAGGGTGAAGAAACAGTGTTTTATGGCAAGCTAGAAATGGATTGCCCTGGGTCTAATGTAAAGCACGCAAACTCTGTTGATGCCATCACCAACGCTCTTCCAAAAGGGGAATGGGAAGTTGTTCGCCAAGTAGAGCTGTTTGACCATCAGCTATTTAATGACAACATCATCGTTGGTGAGCCACTGACTAAAGCTGAAATCACTGAGTTTTTCTGTGAGCCAAGTGAACGTCGTTTTGAAGAAAACCGTGAGCAAGAATTGCTTTCGTTCTTCTATGGTGAGAACCACTATGTAACGCTTCAAGAAAAAGAGAAACACCTTGAGCGCGCAACTGGCCATGTTATTGCCTCGGGTAACAACCAAGATTGCCAACAAGCGATCATGAGCTCTACTCACCACATCTTTGGTATCTTTAACTCGCAGCTTACCCTAGGTAATACCTCTTTTAACAAGCTTCTTGGTGTTAACCGAAATAGCCTAAATCAGTTTAAACACACAGGTCAGCGCATCTGGGTTAAGCAAGAATCTGG
Source organism: Vibrio ishigakensis (assembly GCF_024347675.1). Taxonomy (NCBI): domain Bacteria; kingdom Pseudomonadati; phylum Pseudomonadota; class Gammaproteobacteria; order Vibrionales; family Vibrionaceae; genus Vibrio; species Vibrio ishigakensis. The sequence continues at coordinate 1,011,349 of NZ_AP024881.1, forward strand.
TTATGTGGCTTTAGGTATGCCTTCTGCGTACGAAGTGGGCCTTAACTTCTCTCGTTGGGTTTACAAGTATCAAAACGGCTTCATTCTGGTAACTAGCTTCTCTTCTGCTGAAGAGCCAGTGGTTCAGCTTGATATCGAAACACAAGGTTTGGAAGAGGCGCTAGATATTCAAGTATCTCATCAGCTTGTATTTGGCAACAATGAGAACGAGTCTGAGGTAAAGGTTTCACGCGACAATGATACCTTCGTAGTGTCTGGTAGCGACGAACTGATCGCGAAAAAGAGCCAAGACTTAAGCTTTATTATCACTCCAAGCTCAAATCTAGCGGAAGCTGAGTTGATTCAAGACTCAGAAACCGGCTCAGATCAATTCTTGATGCTGAAAGGTAAGCTTACTGACAAAGCGAGCGTTACATTCGGTGGCACGTTTAAAGATGCCGATACGCGTGGGATCAGCCTAGATTTTGCTATCGAAAAAGGTCTGTATCAGGTTAACCAAGATGCGCTAATCAAGCAGTTCAGCATTAAGCTTTCTAATGATGAAGATAGCAGCCAAAAACTGAACGATATGATGCAGTGGTTCACCCATAACGCATTGGTTCACTACAGCACCCCTCATGGTCTGGAGCAATACTCAGGTGCGGCTTGGGGTACACGTGACGTATCGCAAGGTCCGTTCGAGTTCTTCATGGCAATGCAAGAGTACAACAAGGTTGAGCAACTACTAGAGACCATTTATAGCCATCAGTATATTGAAACAGGTACTTGGCCTCAGTGGTTTATGTTTGACAACTATGCCTCTATTCAACAAGAAGAGGCCCATGGTGATATCGTTGTATGGCCACTAAAAGCGCTAGCTGACTATATCAATACTACTTCTAACGTCGATATCTTAGAGACTCAAATTCCGTTCACAAGTATTGAAAAAGAGTTTGGTTTTACCGAAGAGACAACGACCTTGTTTGCTCACGTTGAGCGTCAAATCAAGCATATCGAAGACAACCTAGTCCCGGGAACTTTCTTATCTTGCTACGGCGATGGTGATTGGGATGACACCCTACAACCTGCTAACCAATCGCTACGTGAAAACATGGTAAGTGGCTGGACGATTCCTCTGACCCTACAAGCATTGCAAACCATGATCACAGCCCTTGAAGGCCACGGTGAATACGCTGCTTTCTGTAGCAAACTGACCGAGCTATTTGGCAATATGCACGCTGATTATCAGAAGTACTTGATCAAAGACGAGACCATTGCTGGCTTTATTCACTTTGCTCGTGATGCTGCAGGTGAAGTAGAAGAGATCGAATATCTTCTGCACCCATCGGATAGTAAAACGGGCATCAAACACCGCTTGCTGCCTGCTAGCCGCTCTATTATTGCTGAGACATTCAGCCCAGAGATGGCTCAGAGCCATATGGCCGTTATCCAAGACAAACTTGTATACCCAGATGGTGTGCGTCTGATGGATAAAATGGCGGAATACAAAGCCGGTGAGCAAACCTACTTTAAGCGAGCTGAGCTTGCGGCAAACCTAGGTCGTGAAGTGGGTCTTCAGTATTGTCACGCACACATCCGCTTTATTGAAGCGCTATGTAAGCTAGGTGATGCGAAGTCTGTGTTTGAGAACCTATTCAAGATAGTCCCTATGGGGATCCAAAGTACGGTTGCAAACGCGGCAGTTCGTCAATCTAACGCTTACTTCTCAAGCTCAGATGCCCGCTTCAATGATAGATATCAGGCTTATACCTCAATGGATAGGGTGATGAATGGTGAAGTGGAAGTGAAGGGGGGATGGCGTATCTACTCCAGCGGCCCTGGCATCTACATCAACCAGATCATCCATAGCGTTCTTGGTCTTCGATTCTTGAAGCAAGATCTAATTCTGGACCCTGTAATCGATCGCGATGTGGGTGATGTATGTCTGAACTTCAATCTGTTTGGGAAGCCAGTGGAGATTACGATCACAGCAACTCAGGGTGAACATACACCTAAGGCTATCTCAGTTAACGGTACAGAGGCGCCATTTAGCCTAGAAGCTAACCGTTATCGAACAGGTGGTGCTCGTATTTCGGCTGAATGGCTGAAAAACCAGCTAACAGATGGCGACAATAAGCTATTGATTAAACTGTAGTAAATGCAAATGGTAGCTCATTGACACAATTCAACGATGAGCTATCTCTTGGTTTCTATTGGCTTTATTGGTGAAATTGATAGAATCGTTTCAATATGCGGTTTTCTATAGTGAAAACCACCAATAAGGCCAGAAAAACTGGCGGTAATTTAAGGAGATGCAAGTGAAGGTGACCATCAAAGACGTGGCAAAAAAGGCCAACGTTTCGATATCAACCGTCTCTTATGCAATCAACGGCAGTGATCGCATCAGTGAAGAAACAAGACAGCGTGTACTAACAGTAGCGAAAGAATTGAATTATGTTGCGAACAGCAACGCTAAGTTACTGAAACAGAAGAAAACCAAATGTATAGGGCTGTTTTTCAACTCTTGGTTTGGTCCAATTTACAGTGAGCTAGTTAAGGGTATTGAACACATTGTTCATCAACAGGGGTACGACTTAGTCGCGTGTAGCCTATACGGTGACACCAACTCCACGGCATACAAGTACCTGCGTGATCAAATGGTGGATGGAGCTATCATCCTTACCAGTACGTTCGATGACGAATTTCTAAAGTCTATTGCTAGTGACCAGCTACCGCTGGTGGTGCTAGACCGTGAGATTGCAGCTCCAAACATTTATACCATTCTGATAGATAACTTTGGCGGGGCGTTCGCAGCAACCAAAGCCCTAATCGCTTCGGGAAGCAAGAAAGTGCATTTTTTTGGTGGTCCACAGGATTCCTACGATAACCAAAAACGCCTTGATGGCTACATCGCAGCTTTAGGATATTACAACATTGGTTTCGATAGTAAATTACTGATTTCTTCAGACTTTACAGAGAACACTGCCTATCAGCAGATGAAAGAAATTCTACAAACAGGTGAAGCACCTAGTGCAATCTTCTCGGCAAACGATGAGATGGCGATAGGTATTTTGCGAGCTGCCAATGAGCTTGGAATCAAGGTTCCAGAGCAGCTTAAGATTGTTGGATTTGATGACATCAGAATGGCTGAGCTTATCATGCCAAGGCTGACAACCGTGTCTCACCAGAAGTCGGAAATGGGTCAATTAGCCGCACAAAGGTTATTTGATGCATTAGAAGGCAAACAACCTGAAGAACTCACTATGCTACCGACCAAGCTGATCACAAGGGAAACCTTGTAAAGGTTGTTCGAATGAAAAAATGGTTGAGTGGAATTTTATTGCTTCTAACTAGCCATACAGCTAGCGCCCTACAACTTGAAATAATGACGCCAGTGGGCAACTACATGGACTTTATGCGCCAAGAAGTGTTGCCAGAATTTAAGAAGCGTCACCCAAATGTGCGAGTGAGTCTAACAAATGATGAAAACCTAGACACTCGCATCGCCGCAGGCGACTTACCAGACGTATATGCAGGTGTGTTTGGTTATCAACCGGCACGATATGCCAAGATGGGTCGCCTCGCATACTTCGATGAATTTGAGGGATACGATGAGCTTGTTGAGCGTATCGATCCTCAATTTATGCGACAAAACTTTGGCCGTACCTACTATATCCCTTGGAATGCCACCACACAGCTGATGATCTATAACAAAGAGCTGTTTCGTGAGGCTGGGTTGAATCCAGACCAACCACCAAGAACTTGGGATGAATTCTTATACGCTGCAGAGAAGATCAGTCAGCTTCCACCGCGCGCGGACGGCAGCCCAGTGTATGGAACCGTATTCTGGAATGAAGTGCTGTCAACGGGAAGTTGGTACTGGGGCATGCTTGCTCAGATGTATTACAACTTCAACGATGGCCAATATCAGCTTTTGAATCGCTTTGGTACTACGCCAGTGTTTGACCGCCCTGATGCGAATATGGACCAATTCCTTGAGACCATAGCTAAAGCTCAGCAATTCGCTCCGATGACGATGGAGAAAAGCTTCTTCTCACGCACCATTGGCATGTGGCCTCAGTTTGGCTTTGGTTGGAAAGCCAATTTCACAGAGGCGGCTGAAAGACCTATGTCTATAGGTAAAGATATCGGCGTTGCGCCTCTACCCACACGTAATCTTGGTGATGTTTCATACTCAACCTTAGATGGTCGAGCACTAATGATCTTCAAGAGTGATGACGAGATTGAGCAGTTAGGTTGGGAGTTCGTTCAGCTTCTGATGGAAGATGAAATGAACCACAAAGCCAATATAGCCTTAGCTCAGTTGCCTGTTCTACATAGCCTAAAAGAGCATGAATATTATCAACGCGATGATGTGAAGCCATTTGTGGACCAATTGCAAAACTCGCTAATGAGTGAACCTTTTGCTCAGGTTTCCGATGTAGCAAATGTTGTTCTGGATGAATACTCCAAGGTAGTGCTCAAGCAATCAGTTTCCGGCGAACAGGCGGTTATTGATGCAGGGGATAAGTCTAGAAAAATTCTAAGACGATAACACTCGACCTCTTTAAATAAACTCTAAGGCTTAATTATGAAACTCAAGAACTTCAGTGTTGGGTATGTATTCCTTGCACCTTGGATAGTCTATTTCGCAGTATTTCTGCTTTATCCATTCTTTTTATCATTTGAAAGTAGTTTTCTAAATGTAAACATTCTAACGCCAGAAAATACCCGCTTTGTTGGGTTTAAAAACTGGATCTCTATCGTTAGCGATAATCTATTTTGGAAATCACTTTTCAACGTTGTATTTAATCAGGTCATCTTTGTTCTGCTTAGCTTTGTAATGGGATTAGGCTTAGCGTTATTACTTCATGAGATCAGTTGGTGCGCGAGTCTATTCCGTACAGTCATGTTCATTCCAGTAATTACCTCAATTACAGTTGCAATGATTATCTTTGAATTTGTATCTAGCCCTACAGGCCCAGTTCAAAATGTGATGCTGAATGCCAATGTTATTGAAGAGCCAGTTTTCTGGAAGTTCGAGCAATGGTTACCAATGCCTGTCATTGCCGTCTTCAGTGCGTGGAAGTGGTTCGGTGTGCAGATGATTATCTTCCTAGGTGGTATTGCGAGTATCGACAAGTCATTGTTTGAAGCAGCAGATATCGATGGTGCGTCATGGTGGAGAAAGGTTCGCCGTATTACTCTGCCTATGCTTCAACCTCAGATCATCTTTGTAATGACCATCAATATTATCAATGGCTTGCAGATGTTTGTGGAAGTATTCATGAACTTTGATTTGAGCGGTGGCCCTTATCAATCAGCCTTGACCCCTGTGCTTTATCTGTATCAAACCGGTTTCGAACAAATGAAGATGGGCGAGGCTTCAACCATCGGCCTAATGCTAGCCCTAGTTATCTATCTACTGACAATGATGCAATTGAAAATCACCAGTAAAGGAGCGCACGAATGAACAGCCAGGTAAGAAAGAATACCCTGATTTACGGTGCGTTAATAATAGCGAGCCTAATCGTAATCTATCCCTTCTTTTATATGATAATGAACTCATTTAAAGCAGGGCCTGAAATACTGCACTCACCGAATTCTCTACCGACGTCTATCTCATTTAGAGGTTATTTAGAGGTATTTGAAACGGTTAATCTAGGTCGCGTATTTTTTAATACAATATTTATTTCAGTATCTGTAACTGTGTTGAATACTCTATTTTCTTCTATGGTTGCTTTTGCCATAGTTAAAACTAATCTTCCTGGCCGTGAATTTTGGTTGAAGCTGATTTTGGGCTCGATGATGATCCCTGCGGTACTGTTTACTATTCCTACTTATATCATGATGTATGAGTGGAACTGGATTAATACATATCGCGTTCTTATCATTCCGGGTGCAGTAAGTGCGTACAACATCTTCTTGTTGGTTCAATTCATGAAGCAGATTGATAACGCTTACCTTGAAGCTGCGCGCATCGATGGAGCTAGTGAGTTCCGTATCTTCTTCAAAGTAGTACTTCCTATGCTTCGCCCTGCGCTCGCAACGGTGGGTATTCTTACTTTTATGGGGGCATGGAACGACTTTATGGGACCATTGCTATATGTGCGTGATGAGTCTCTGATGACGCTTCAATTAGCACTATACAACTTCAAAACAGAAGTACCTTCAACCAATCTAGAACAGCTTTGGGCTATGACAACCATGATTGCTTTCCCTGTGGTGATTGTCTTCTTCTGTCTTCAGAAAAACTTCATTAAGGCCTTCACTGGCGTAGGGGTGAAATAATGAAATCGGTTATCAAACTCTCTGTCCTTTTTAGCTTAGTTGGTTTTGCATTCTTCTACGCATGGCTCAAGACCTACAACATGTCGTCAGATTATTTTGAGTTTGCTGAAGCTCAAGCTAAAACAGAAAACTACACTACTGCGCTTAAAGGGATGAATAAGCTGGAGCTTCGTAGAGATGACGTGTATCTGGGTGGTTATCAGCAAGTGATTGAAACTTGGGAAGAAGCTGTAATCGGCTTTAAACCCGACTTCTACTATGAAGCTAGGAACCGTGTTGGCGTAATGCTTGGCAAGCTTAATGAAGAAGAGCTGATGAGTTTCATTGAGATATATGTGGAACTGGATATGCGTTACGTACCAGAGGCTGCTGCCATCTTGCTGAGCCGAGCAACCTTGAATGGCGATATTGAGGTAGCCACTGAAATGGATGAGTTTCTGCAAGAAGCCTTTCCAAGATTTTATCGTGAGAATGTTCAAACTGTCGAGCTAGCGCTAGTAACTCCGAATGAAGGAGAAGAGTAATGGAAGCGTATAAGAATCCAAACTTGGCTCTAGAGGTGCGTGTTCAGGATCTATTGGAGCGAATGACTCTCGCGGAAAAAGTAGGGCAGCTATGCCAATCCCCAATGCTTGATTATCAAGATAACCGCAAACAGTACCTTGAAAAGATACGAAATGGTGAGTGGGGTTCAAGGATCTTAGCCGATACGGCGTGGGCAGGTAATGCCCCGGGTGAGAGCGTTGAGCCAGAGCAGATCAATGAGATCCAAAGAGTCGCGGTGGAAGAGAGTCGTCTTGGAATCCCAATTATTTTTGCCAGAGACGTTATTTACGGGCAAGCAACAGTACTACCAATTCCACTAGCTCAGGCTTCATCGTGGAATCCTCAGCTGGTTGAAAAAGCCTACAGAGGTGTTGCCAAAGAAGCGGCTTCTTTAGGCATTAACTGGACCTTCGCCCCTATGCTAGACATAGTGCGCGACCCAAGATGGGGACGTGTTATTGAGAGTAGTGGTGAGGACCCGTATCTCGGGGCGCAGTTTGCTATAGCTGTTGTAAATGGCTTTCAAGGCGAGAACCCGAGTGATCCTGATTCTATTCTTGCCTGTGCAAAGCACTTCATTGGCTATGGCGCTGCTGAAGGTGGTCGCGACTACGATACTACGGAAATTACGGATAACACCTTACATAACGTGTATCTGCCTGCGTTTGAAGCAGCTGTCGAGGCGGGTGTAGCAACTTTGATGACAGGTTTTAATGATCTGGGCGGTACTCCTACGACATCGACGAAAGACCTTATCAACGGATGGCTTAAGTCCGACAAGGGCTTCGATGGAATGGTGGTGAGTGACTGGGGATCAATTGCAGACCTTGAGTATTTCGGTGTATCTGCAGATAAGAAAGCCGCCGCTAAGAAAGCGCTGCTCTCAGGCGTTGATATGGCGATGACCAATGAAGCCTATGAGGGGCATCTTGAGGGCTTGGTTTCTTTGGAACCTGCGTTGGAAGATGCAATAAATGAGGCAACAAGCAGAGTTCTACTGGCTAAATTCAAAGCTGGTTTGTTTGAAAAGCCTTACGTAGACCCGAATGTTCATAAGCATATTCTTCGTCATCCTGAGCATATTATGGATGCGTTGGAATTGGCCGAGCAGAGTATGGTGCTTCTAAAAAATAGAGATAACCTTCTGCCTCTTTCTGATAAAGATTTAAAGGTTGCGGTTATCGGACCTCATGCTCATTCAAAACGTCAGCATTTGGGCTCTTGGTGTCTGGATGGCAAGGCTGAAGATGTGACCTCGATTGCTGAGGGTACAGCTAAGATAGCTCCAAACATCGATCTACTCACTGAGGAATCAAGCTTCAGTGATGAAATGGTTGAGTGTGCGCATAGAGCCGATGTTGTTGTTTTGTGCGTGGGTGAAAGCCACAGACGCACCGGTGAAGCCCGCAATATTGCCGAATTGACTCTACCTCCGGGTCAAGAACAGCTGATTGAGGCGATAGGCCAAACGGGTAAGCCTCTAATCGTGGTTCAGTGTACTGGTCGCCCTGTGCCATCGCCTATGACTGAACGATATGCTGATGCTCTCTTGCAGGCATGGCAATCCGGTACAGAAACGGGTCTCGCTGTTGCTCGTCTGCTGTTTGGTCAGGCAGTGCCTAGTGGCAAGTTGTCTATGACGGTGCCAAGAAGCACCGGCCAGATACCTATGTATTATGGTCGTAAGCAAATCGGTAAAAAGCGAGATTTCTTGGATTACATGCCATATAAAGACAGCCCAGAGTCACCGCTATATCCGTTTGGCTTTGGTTTGAGTTACACCCAGTTTAGCTATCGAAACTTATCGGTTGAGCGCTCTACTTTAGGAACAGAACAGACTCAAACTGTTTCTGTCACAGTCGAGAATACTGGCGGTGTTGCAGCTCTTGAAACTGTGCAGTGTTACATTCGAAGAAAAGCTGCAACCACCACTCGTCCTCTTCGTGAGCTGAAAGCATTCGAAAAAGTGCACCTAGCACCAGGCGAAAGTCGTGTTGTCGAGTTTGAACTGACTCCCAAGCAATTATCATATTATGGTGCGGAGAAGTGCTTTAAAAATGATGAAGGAGATATCGAGGTGTTTGTGGGCTCAAGTAGTGAAGCGAAACATTCAGTTAGTTTCGCTGTAAAAGACTAGAAGCTTTAACAGGTTAAACAACTTGAACGCACATCGGTTTTATCGATGTGCGTTTTTTGCGTCTGTCATGAAATGATAAGTTTTGCAGACACTAAAGCAGTAGACTGGTGACCTCGAATTTTTCTACTGCGAACCGTATGAAGTTTATCTATATCGCTCTTATCTCACTGCTACTCGCACTGCAATTGCTTCCTATGGCGTTTGCCAAGGTGAACAACAACTCTGATAAGCATGAGATCATTGTTTATTGCGCCAGTAATCCTGATGATCAGAGCACTAAGTGCAATAAGCTCAAGCGCGCCAAATAACAAAGCCAGCATGAATATGCTGGCTTTGCCGGTTTTAGTTCAGAGCTAGTTGGCTAGCAACACTTAATAGCGTTCAACTTTGTGACGAATCTTCTTTCGCTTGGAAAGTTCTCGTCCTTCCTTCTTCGCCTTTCGTTGTTCTAGAACACTATGAATGCTGCATCCAGTAACAAGGGCAGTGTAAATAATAAATACTATCCATGCCAAAAGTGGTGTCATGACTGTACCACCTGCTAACCATGCCATTATTTAGCCTCCTTTTGACTAGCGACCCACAACGCAAGATCCTTTTCTGCTTTGCGCTTTTTGATGGCGGCGACCATGAAACCAATCAAAATAAGCACAGTCATTATCGAGCTGATTACGCCATATTTCACAATTAGCAAAACTACTACTTCACCAGACCTCGAGATTAGTCCCTCGACGACGTTAATATTTGGATTTGACGTTTGAGTTACAAACAAAGAGAGCGACTCACCAATCACGATACATAGAGGAACCACTAACAATAGGGATTTAGTAACCTGCTTTCTCAAAGTTTCGATTTTTCTGATGATTCGAAAGTAAGCAAAAATTGCGAAAAGTATACTCATTTTATGTCTCCAGAAATAATTGAGTTAGGAAGCGAATCGCTTCCTTTTGCTCGTTGGAAATCGCTATTGCATTCAGAATTGCTGTAGATGTTAGTCACAACGTTATTTGAATCTGCGCTTGGTAGTTATTGTTGTTTTTTTTTAGGTTTAGCTCGCTTGAAAACTTGGCTCGCCCTGTTCTTGTTCCATTTTCTCTGCGCGACTCTTAAGGTGTAGACTCGCTAGGACCAGAATCGGACCTATGATGGCGCAGATAAAAGCGAGAGAACCAAACCAGACAACGGCTACCAATGTCACTGTAGTTGGCTTGATCTCATCGAGCTCTTTGGTGCCATCGATGTGCGATGCCATGCGGTAGATCTGGTTAGACAGATACATCTGCTCTATGTCGGTATCCAGATGACGTATCTTCTGCTTTAGCTCGAAGTTTTCATCCTTGATGGCATCGATCTCCTCGCGGGTGCTATCAAACTCGTTTTCTACCTTTTCACCCACGGACTCTAGACGAGTTTTTTCACTGATAAATGCCGAGTCGATTTGACGGTTTCGAGCCACCAGTGAGTTTGAAGCCGCTCTTTGCTGAGCGCTAACGATGGTTTCGAGTTTGCTTATCTCACTCTCTTTTAGCGCAATCTTGTCATCCACCATTTCGAGCATCAGTTTGTATTGCTCATCAATAGCGCTAAAGGTGAAGCTTGCGTCTTGGTTTACCTCAAGCCCGCCATCGACCAGTTTGTTTAACTGAGCTTGAAGGCTAGTAATCTGAGCTTCGTACTCTTTTCGAATGCGCTGTTTATCGATGCTCCAGAATGCATCGTCGATTTCTGTCATCATCTGAGAGCGCAGACGCTCTAGTTTGCTTTCAAGGCTCTGGATCTGCTCTTGTCTGACACTATCTCTGTTTGAGATGCTGTTTGAACGCTCTTCAAGGGCGCTCTGTTTTTCAACCGCTAGCTTTTGCAGTAGGTCGGCTTTCTCTTGGTTTAGCCCCTGAAGTTCACCTTGCAAGGTTCTCAGAGTTTGGCGGTTGCTGGTTAATGAGCGGTTGTTTCTTTCCACTGCCACTCTTGCTGATGCCCTCGAACTCTCTCTGTTGTCAGCGTTTTCTTGCATCAGGTCTCTGATATCGCGTTTTTCTTGGCGATACTCTTTTTCCATCTCATCAATCTTGGACTGGTTGTCCGTGATGTTGGCTTCATAGCCATCGCGTTTTATCTCTAGCTTTTCCGCCGAGAAGGTTAAAGCAGCAAAGTTTCGCTCGAAGCCGTTAAACAGGGTTTCAAAGGTAATAAATGAAACGATGAAGATCAGAATCATGTACAGCAGTTTACTTTTTCTGGCATGCCAGGTAGCTAGAGCAAGTGGGATCTTAGAAAACTCGCATAGGGCCACAATGACAAATGGAGCAGCGGCAACGAATACCGTGGTCATGGTGCTGCCAGAATCAAGAGCAGAGAAAACTACTGCCAACGAAATGCCTAGGCCAATAAGAACAACGCCAACCTCGATAATTATGGCTAGCCTCAAAACGAATAGGCTCTGCTTGGATAAATCTAAGTGCTTCATGTGGTGCAAAACTCTCACAATATTCAATGCTTAGCGCGGCAACTGGGTTGCGCGTAACGAGTCGCGAATATTGCTACAAAGCACTCTATAAAATTAGTGATTTAGTTTTATTGAACCTGAATGGGAAGATGACCTCTCTAAGCAATCATGTGAACTGCAATACAGATAAGGCGAAAAGGTGGGAACACTGACAGTAGAGTAGCGTTCTGTTTAGCCGCTTTTGAGTGAGAGCTAAATTAAGGTAAAACGTGATTTTTAGGTTTTATAAACGCCTATGCAATCAGGACGTAACCTTGATTTAGCGTGTGCTGAAGTTAGTCCAACCCTATAAAGAGGAGATGTTGACTGCTTCGCTTATCGCCGACGCATGGTTGTTTTTCATCAGCATCACAATACAGAAGAACAGGCCGACTAGAGCCATTGAACGCCAAAATTTTCTGCGACTGAATTTCATGATTGTTTCCTCTGATACTGCTTAATCAGATTTTGCAGGAAAACCGATTCTAGGTTTAGACCCAAGTCAAAAAGTGCGGCTGAACTGACAGCTTTTGAGCAAAGTTGTGACCAAAAACCGTAACTTAATGTAATTCTTGCTTTGTCGTGCACCCCTAAAATGCATCCGATTGAATACCGTGCTTAAATAGTTTTTGACTATTGATTCTATATATCCAATCGATTTCAACTATGAACTGTGTCCTCATATACTGACCTCAACAAGACAAGATTGACTCACTATCGAGGACAGAATTATGACAACAAAGAATCTTATCGGCTTAGACAAAGTAGCATCAGAGGCGATTTCAGTAGAGCTGAATAAACTGTTGGCAAACTACCAAGTGCTGTATATGAACACTCGCGGTTACCACTGGAATATCAAGGGCGAGCAGTTTTTTGAATTGCATGTGAAATTTGAAGAGATCTATACCGACCTGCAAACCAAGGTAGATGAACTAGCAGAGCGTATTTTGACTGTGGGTCACACGCCGGATCACAGCTTTAGTCGCTACCTTGAGCAGAGTGAAATCAAGGAACACATCCAAGCTTATCGTGGTAAAGAGTGTGTTTCTGGCTTGGTTGAGGGGTTCTCTATTCTAGTGAAGCATCAGCGCTCAATTCTAGAGATGGCGGGTGAGTCGAATGATGAGGGCACGGCAGCTCTGATGGGTGATTACATCCGAGAGCAAGAAAAGCTGCTTTGGATGCTAAACGCATACCTGCACTGATATTGAGAGGCGGCACCTTCGGGTGCCGCTTTTTGGTTGGATATTATCTAGCTAGTTGTGACCGAACGGCTTACCTCGTCTACCAAATACAGGATGGATTGATAGGGAATACCACTGTGGTGTGACAAGCCAATTTCACAGGTGCGACTATTGCTGAACCCTCTCGAGCATTCCTCGGGTACTTGAGCCTTTAATGGGTGGACTGCGGCGGCGTTTAGCTCTGGGGTGGTAAAGCCTTTGTCGCCAGCCCAGCCGCAGCAAGTGATATGCTCTGGCACCACAACGTTTGAGACACAGGCTTGGGCTAGTTTTAGCATCTCATTATCTAAGCTCATGCGCTTGGAACTGCAGGTGACGTGTAGCATGACGGTTTCCTGTTTCTGTTCTATCTGCAAATAGGGCAGAAGGTACTCCAGAACCAGCTTAGTTGGCTCGACAATCGTAAGTGGCTTAGTGAAGTTGTCGATGCTTCTCTTAGCGCAAGGGCTGGTATCCATAAATACTGGGTATTTGCCTTGCTCGCTTGCTATCCATAGGGCTTCTTCCAAAGCCTGAGATTTCTGCTGAGCTAGGTCTGTCATGCCTTTGCTGTCGTAGGGCATACCGCAACATTGGGATTCGATATCTTGAGGGATAATCAGCTCAAAGCCTGCCTTCTTAGCGATGTCTAACGTGACCTGAGTTAGGCTGCGCTGATCACCGACTTTGGCTTGTGCTCCCATGGTGCGTGAGGCACAAGAGGGTAGGTAGACCAGTTTCCTCTCGGTATTCTCGCCAGATTGCAGTTTATGTGTGTTTGCCTTTGGAAGCTCAGGTAGCCAAACAGGAACCTTGTTATTTGACAGGGAACGCACCCCTTTGGTCATTCCTGATATTGCCTTTTCTCCCAGCAACTTAACGGCAACCTCATTACTTTTTAGCGTTGCTTTAGTCAGTTTGATAGTGGCGGTAAAGTGATCGGCTGTCCAGCGAGCGATAGGGGTAAATTTCTTGTACTTTTCCACTCTTAAGGACTTCATTAGATCGCCAGTATTAATGCCTACAGGGCAGCGTTCAGCGCACAACCCAGTGGCAGCGCAGGTGTCGATCCCTTGGTATTCGAACAGTTCGTTTAGCTCATCGGGCTCCATATCGCCCTCGGCTTGGCGTCGGCTTATTTCTCGATAGAGCACGATACGTTGGCGGGGGGATAGGGTAAGGTTGCGTGATGGACACACTGGCTCACAGAACCCACATTCGATGCAGCGGTCGACTATGTCACTGGCCGCAGGCATGGGCTTGAGATTTTCGATATGTGAATCAGGATTGTCGTTGATGATGACCCCAGGGTTAATCAAGCCTTTAGGGTCGAATAGGCGTTTGATCTCCTGCATCAAGCTATAGCCCTCTTGCCCCCATTCCAACTCGACATAAGGGGCCATATTACGGCCCGTGCCGTGCTCGGCCTTAAGGGATCCTTGATATTTGACTGCAACCAGTTCTGCCACTGCATCCATAAAGGCGCCATAGCGGGCAACTTCTTTGTCCGATTCAAAGCCTTGGGTAAATACGAAGTGCAGATTGCCCTCAAGGGCGTGGCCGAAGATGATTGCCTCTGTGTAGCCAAATTTATCAAACAGGCCTTGCAGATCTCTCACCCCGTTAGCCAGATTTTCAACAGGAAACGCCACATCCTCGATGATAACCGTGGTTCCAACCTCACGCACCGCGCCTACAGCGGGGAACATCCCTTTGCGGATTGACCATAAGGTTGCCACTGTATTGCTGTCTGAGGTGAAATCCACCGAATGAGAGATCTCAAAGTCCGTTAGTCCGCCTAGGATCTGCTGGCATTGCTGCTCAAGCTCGCTTTGGCTTTCGGCATGAGATTCAATCAAAAGGGCTGCAGCATCTAGGCTTAGCTCTTCAATAAACGAAGGCAGTTTTGGATTATCGGCCACAGAGTTCAGAGCGCGTCCATCCATGAGCTCTACCGCCGCGACTGGCAATTTAGCGAGAGCACTTACCGCTAGGCTTGCCTGCTCAATATCTTCGAATACCAAGAGTGCAGAGGCCTTGTGTGCGTGTTCCACAACCGTGTTGTAGGTGATCTCTGCGATAAAGCCGAGCGTGCCTTCTGAGCCAATCATCAGGTGCTGCAAGACATCGATAGGGTCGTGGTAATCCACTAGGGCATTCAGAGAATAGCCAGTGGTATTTTTGAGACGATATTTATGGCGAATCAGCTCACTAAGCTCTGGGTTATCTTGGGTTTGATGAGCCAGTCGATGCAGTTCATCCAAAAGGTCGCTATGGGTTTGGATAAAGCTCTCAATACTTTGTACATCTGAGGTATCTAAGAAGGTGCCGTCGTTCAGTACCAGCTTCATGCTGTCTAGGGTACGATAAGAGTTGTGCGCCGTGCCGCAACACATACCGCTGGCATTGTTGGCCGCGATTCCACCTATCTTACAGGTGTTGATAGAGGCTGGGTCTGGGCCTATCTTGCGCTGATAAGGCGCAAGGTATCGGTTGGCATCTGCGCCGATCACCCCAGGTTGTAGCGCGATCTTGTTGCCATTGTCGATGATGGTGTAGTTGCGCCAATCATCGGTAAGGGTGATCAGAACTGAGTCTGATACCGCTTGTCCAGAAAGGCTAGTGCCTGCAGCGCGGAAAGTGAAAGGAACCTCATACTCGCCGCAAGATTTGATGACAAAAATGACTTCTTCTAAGTCTTTGAGGCGAAGCACCACCTTAGGCACGAGCCGATAGAAACTGGCATCTGTGCCATAGGCAAGGCATTTGTCTTGTTGGGTAATGATCCGCTCTGGGTCGATGAGCTTTGCCAGTTCGTCAATTAGTGCGATATCCGTATTTGTGAGGCGAGGGTTAGACATTACTGCTCCTTACTGTCTGTTAGGCCGATTCCAGTTCAGGGATAAAGTTGCGCTCAGGAAGGTTTAACACCTCCCCAAGTTGCTTGCTGTTTTGTACTAGTGAGTCATGGCTGAGATCGCTAAGCGTTTTAGCGCCGGTCAGGGTCATGGCGACACGCATCTCTTTTTCATACAGCTCTAGGAGCTGCTCGACCCCTGCTTGTCCTTTGGCCGCTAGCGCATAGATATAAGAGCGGCCTATCATGGTACAGTCCGCGCCAAGGGCGAGCATGCGCACCACGTCCAGGCCAGAGCGAATACCCGAGTCCACCAGTATCTTAAGGTCTCCCTTCACGGCATCGGCAATTCTAGGCAGGGCTGTGGCTGAAGAGATGACGCCATCGAGTTGACGCCCCCCGTGGTTGGATACCACTATGCCATCGGCGCCAAAGCGCACTGCATCTTTGGCGTCTTCTTCATCGAGAATGCCTTTGATGATCATAGGTCCGTCCCAAAAATCGCGAATCCATTCAAGGTCTTGCCAAGAGATAGAAGGGTCGAAGTTGTTGCCGAGCCAGCCGATATAGTCCTCAAGCTTGGTTGGCTCTCCGCGATAGGCTGAGATATTGCCCAGATCGTGAGGTTTACCAAACAGGCCGACATTGAATGCCCAATCTGGGTGGCGCATTGCCTGCCAGATACGACGAAAGGAGGCGTAATCTCCACTCATACCCGAGTGCATATCGCGATACCTTGAGCCTGGCACTGGCATATCTACGGTAAAGACCAGCGTAGTCACTCCAGCCGCTTTCGCTCGCTCAAGGACGTTTTTCATAAAGCCTCGGTCTTTCAGCACATACAACTGAAACCACATAGGCCTGTGAATCTCAGACGAGACCTCTTCGATTGGGCAGACCGAAACCGTGGACATGGTAAAGGGGATGCCCTTGTACTCTGCAGCCTTGGCCGCTTGAACCTCACCGCGGCGCGCATACATACCGGTTAACCCAACCGGGGAGAGGGCGATAGGTAGGTCGAAATGCTCACCGAACAGATGACTTTCTAATGAAAGGTCTTGCATGTTTTTGAGCACGCGCTGCTTGAGGGCGATGGCCTCTAGGTCACTGACGTTACGGCGTAGCGTGGTCTCAGAGTTGGCGCCACCATCTATATAGTGAAATAAGAAGGGTGGAAGTTTGGATTTGGCGGCGGCTCTGAAGTCGTTAGGTGATGAGATGATCATGTTGTTTCCTGGAAAGTTCAGCGAGAAGAGAGCGAAGGGGGACTGGGGGAAAGCCCTCCCTTCGCAGTAGGCTTAAGGTTTCATCAAGTGGTCAGTAAACTGGAAGCCGTAGATGATGATGAGCCCGATAAGACCTGCTACCGTCAGGTAGTAGAAGGTTGGGATAATGGTCTTGCGAAGGGTAGCACCCTCTCGGCCCAGCAAACCCACAGTAGCCGATGCCGCCACTACGTTGTGGATTGCGATCATATTACCGGCAGCAGCTCCTACCGCTTGCAGTGCGATAACGATAACGCTGGAGATGGTTAAGGTCTGCGCCACTTCGAACTGGAACTGACTGAACATCATGTTAGATACAGTGTTTGAGCCTGCAATAAAGGCGCCCAAGGCTCCAACGGTAGCACTCAGCGCTGGGAAGGCATCACCCACTAGGCCTGCAGCAAAGTTGGCTGTGGTCACTGGCATACTCGCTAGTTCGGCACCATTGATCCCTGAGTTGATAAAGATGCGCACCATAGGGATGGTAAAGATAAGTACAAATCCAGCGCCGATCAGTGTTTTGCTTGATTCAGTAAAGGCTGCGCCAAGTGGCTTGAGGCTTTTAGCCTGAGCCAGAACCGCAATGATAGAAACAAAGACTAGGATACCGCCAGGAAGATAAAGGGGTTGGAAAGAGGTGCTTATCCCAGCCTCTCCTAGAATGTTGCTAAATCCAAGGTTGATGTCGGTAAGGAAAGATTTGAACTCAGTACTGACGCGACTCGCCACTAGCACTACGGCCAATAACACATAGGGTGCCCAAGCCATGGCCATGCTCATTGACTTGTTGCTCTCTTGCTTAATATCAATCTTCAGTGAGCCTAGCCATTCAGCTGGCCAGTTTTTCTCATCTTCAAAGTCCCACTGACTCTCAGGTACCAAGAATCCACGTTTAGCGGCGAATACCACAATAGCCAGACCCAGAAGACCGCCCACCAGTGACGGGAACTCAGCACCTAGGAAGATACCGGTTAGGGCGTACGGTACTGTGAAGGCAAGACCGGCGAAGATGGCAAAAGGTAGGATATCCAGGCCCTCTTTCCAGCTGCGATTTTTACCGAAGAAGCGGGTTAGCATCATAGCCATTAGCACTGGCATTAGCGTGCCAACACAAGCGTGGATCAAGGCAACGCTCGAAGTGATCTGTTGCAAATAGGCATCCCAGTTTGAGCCATTCGCCAACAGGGCTTCGCTTATCTTGTTGGTATCCAATCCCCTGTTTACGCCAACTATGATAGGCGTGCCCACAGCGCCAAAAGATACTGGCGTGGACTGGATCATCATACCCATCAGTACAGCGGCGAGAGCAGGAAAGCCAATGGCGACCAAAAGAGGCGCAGCGATGGCGGCCGGAGTACCGAACCCAGATGCACCCTCGATAAAGGAGCCAAAACACCAAGCAATTATGATCGCCTGCACGCGTCTGTCAGGGGAGATATTGGTAAAGCCATTTCGAATGGTCGAGATAGCACCCGTATGCTTCAAGGTATTGAGTAGGAATATGGCGCCAAAGATAATCCACAGCACCGCAACCGTGATGCCAAGTCCTTGAAAGATAGAGGCGATAACTCGGTTTGTGCTCATGTCCCAGAACGCAATGGCTATCAAGACGGTTAGGCCAAAGGCCACAGGCATGGCACGTTTGGCCGGCCAGTTGAGCCCAACAAGTAGGATAGCTGCCACCACAATTGGGGAGAAAGCTATGAGGGCAAGTAGTGTTTCACTCATGGGTACGTTCCTCGTACTTTTTTACTCCGAAGAGTTGTTATTGGTATTTACTGCTTGTGTTAACGGTTTGTGAATCTAAACCCTTGCATTTTGTGGATATATAGAAATAATGAAAATGATAATTTCCATAAATGACATAATCAGATGAAAGCAGATGACCTAGTGCTCTTTTCTCAGGTGGTAGAGCTTGGGAGCTTTAGTAAAGCGGCAGAGCAAAATAGCCTTACAAATTCAGTGGTTAGCAAGCGTATTGCCCGATTAGAAGAGGAGTTAGGGGTACAACTTTTGTATCGAACGACTAGAAAGTTGACCCTGACAGAGGCGGGAAGGGCGCTCTCCCTAGGAGCAAGAAATGTGAAGCAAGCCACGCAAGAGGCGATGGATGCTATCTCAGGTTTCGGTGAAAAGATTGAGGGGCACATCAAGATGTCGGTGCCGACCATATCGGGCGACCTGCTTCTTGCGGATGCAGCGGCTGAATTCTGTAATCTGCATCCCGGCCTTACCATAGATATGTCGATGGATAATCGTTTTGTTGACTTGCTCGAAGATGGATTCGATCTTGTAATACGCACCGGCTATCTAGATGATTCCAGCCTGATTGCTCGGCATATTGTCGATTCCCAATGGGTGGTTTGCGCCTCTCCTGGCTACCTTACAAAGAATCCACGTCCAAGGTTTCCTAGTGATCTCACCGAGCACAACTGCCTGCAATATGCTTATCAAACCACCGGGGCTAGCGATTGGGAGTTTAAGGGCGAGCAGGGCAACTATATCGTTAAGGTTGCGGGTTCATTTTCTACCGACACCGCTACCGCTCTGCGTAAGGCGGCCCTTGGAGGAAGGGGTATTGCCTATGTTCCACGATGCCTAGTTTATGAGGACTTAAAAGAGGGCACCTTGCTAGATATTTTTCCCGACCAAGTGGCTAAGGTGCTTGGAATCTATGCTGTTTATCCCTATTCGAGACAACCCCCGCAAAAGGTCAAACTGCTTATCGAGCATATTCGTAACCGCTATATGGAAATCAAACACTGCTTCTAGCCTTGTAGGGCGACATCCTACCAACGCGAGTGTGTGAGATATTGGTATTGCCTTAATCTAGCGCTGTTTTCATGGGACAGCGCAATGCGCTCTTACCCATTGTCCACTTGCAGGGATGCATTCTTTTTCGGCTCATTGGAGCCGTTTTTTGTTTGAGTGCCAAATATGAACCGCCACGCCTTACTCGCTTTAGCTTGTGTTTCGAGCTTTCCTACTTTTGCCTCTTTTGAAGACCCAGTCGATGGTCGCTTCGATATTGGAGAGCATCTTGCCGAAAATGCTTACGGCTTTTTGCCTATCCCAATCATCATTACCGAACCGGCTGTGGGATACGGTGGCGGGGTAGCTGGCCTGTTTATGCATGAAACTGAAGACGAGCGAAAAGCGCGCAAGGCCGCAGCCCTTACCTCATTTGATGGCGGTGCTCAATTGGTGCCGTCTGCTATGTCGGTGTTGGGCGCTCTTGGCACAGAAAATGGCACCTGGTTCGTGTTTGGTGGTCACCGTCATT
Source organism: Vibrio ishigakensis (assembly GCF_024347675.1). NCBI lineage: Bacteria > Pseudomonadati > Pseudomonadota > Gammaproteobacteria > Vibrionales > Vibrionaceae > Vibrio > Vibrio ishigakensis. Next base: position 1,031,415 of record NZ_AP024881.1, read on the forward strand.
CATGGAAAAACGATGCGATTCGCTACGAGGGTGGTGCGGGCTTTGGTGTGGTTAATCTGGACTTGTTTAAGCAGATATCGCTCGGTCCTTTGGAGCCGTTTGAGTTTGGTTTTGGCACTACCACTAAGGCTGGGGCTATTTTGCAGAAGGTACAGTTTCGAGTAGCGGATACTCCCTTGATGTTAGGGGTTAAACAGGTTGCGGCCATCTCGACTATCGAATCGGACAATAAGGTGGTGGACTGGTTTATGGATGCCTTGCTAGGAGAGCAAGCGGTGACATCGGGCTTAGGTCTAGTGGTGGATTACGATACCCGAGACAATATCTTTTATCCGACTAGAGGCTATCGCATCGAGGCGGACTACATGGTGTATGACGAGGCCATCGGCAGTGACTATAACTATCGCAACCTGAATCTAGATGGTCAGGCGTTTATACCTTTGGCCAACAAATGGACATTAGGGCTTGCAGGTAACTACCAGAACTTTGAGCAGGGTGATGGCTTTGTTTCTCCAACCGCAAAACCGTATGTGGATATTCGCGGTGTTTCGGCGTTTCGCTATCAGGGTGATGAGATAGGCAGTTTGCAGGCTCAAATAACCTACGACATAGATCATAGATGGAAGGTGTCAGGATTCTACGGTGCGGGCCGCGCAATAGAGACCGATGATATCCACAAAGACATTGGCGCTGGTGGTGTGGGTTTTCGTTACCAAATAGCCCGTCGTTATGGTTTACACCTTGGAATGGACTATGCGCTCAGCCGTGATGAGACTGCGGTTTACTTCAATGTGGGTAGCGGGTTCTAGACCAACACTGTCTAAAAAACAGTCTTCGTGTGCTGGTGTTCAAAATATCGAATAGGGATATGCGAGTGTGTTCACATATCCACATTGATAATGCGGAATTGTCATAATTTGGATGCAAAATGCGCCCTGTCAGTAGAGAGGCTCAAAGACGGCAAAAGATCGCGAGAAGTCTCTCACTCAAATAATTAAAACAAATATAAACATACCCCGATAAAAACCGGGGAAGTTGGCTAGGAAAATAGACTAATGAACACGGTTAAGTCAGCGTTGCAACATACGCTACCCCACTTGGGCTTTGTTGGCCCAAAAGACAACCTTTGGACGCGTCCAAAAGACGATATCAAGGTATATAACCTCGGCTCTTTCACCAATGTATATAAGGGTGAAGAACTGGTAGAGGTGTTTGATGAGGATGCTTTTAAGGCACCAAAACGGCAGTTCATCAAGCGCTTAGAAACGCTTTGCGCATAATGAAGGGCTCTTAGGAGCCCTTTTTTGATCCTAAGCTCGAACCTTTGCTTTGTAACGACCTAGTAACAAGTTGATCACTAGAATGTCATCTAGAGTATCTACCGTAGGCGACGTTTTTTAATCAATTCAGGAACAGGAAGTTATGTGGTTAAAGCAAGAAGATCAAAAGTCAGTGATGAGTGACGACCAAGATTCGCAATTCACGCAGATGGTTAATGCACGTTTGTCTCGTCGTCAGTTTTTGGTAGGCGCCACTGCTGCGGGTGTTGGCGCATTTTTAGCGGTAAATCCAATTACCAAGGCCATTGCAGCAACGTCAGGTCCGCTTTTAAACTTTGAGCCGATTTCAGCCTCTACCTCAGATGAGTTTCTGGTGCCAAAAGGCTACAAGGCTGAACCTTTGATCTCTTGGGGCGACCCTATCTTTGTTGACGCACCTGAGTTTGCCCAAGATGGCAAACAGAACTCAGCCGCTCAGGCGATGCAGTTCGGTGATAATACTGATGGCATGAGCCTGTTCCCTATTAGCAAAGACAGAGCCGTTCTAGCTATCAACAACGAATACACCAACTACGAATACCTCTTTGCTCATCAAGGCAAGTCCATGACTGCCGATGATGTGAAGAAGGCGCAAGCCGCGCATGGTGTGACGGTTGTTGAGATAGTGAAAAAGAACGGTCAGTGGGTAGTAGATAAGTCGGGTGAGCGAAACCGTCGTATCACGGCTAACACTGAAATGATGCTGACCGGCCCTGCAGCAGGACATGCTCTGTTGAAGACCCAAGCCGATGCCAGTGGCACTAAGGTTTTAGGCACCTTTAATAACTGCGCTAACGGTGAAACCCCTTGGGGGACTTACCTAACCTGTGAAGAGAACTTTCATGGCTATTTTGGCACCGAAGGCAAGGTAGAGCTGGATGCTGACTCGGCTCGATACGGCTTGAAGGCTAAAGAGACCCGTTACCAGTGGCACAGATTTGATGAGCGCTTTGATCTAGCGAAGAACCCACAAGAGCCAAACCGCCATGGTTGGGTGGTTGAGATTGACCCTAATGATCCGAGTTCAACACCACTTAAACGCACCGCACTTGGTCGTTTCAAGCATGAAAATGCCGCGCTACACATCAACAAAGATGGCCAGGTAGTGGTTTATCTAGGTGATGATGAGCGTGGCGAGCACCTATATAAATTCATCTCGAAGAATCGCTACCAGCCAGGCAATGACAGCGCTAACCGTAACCTGCTCGAAGAGGGTACCTTGTATGTGGCCAAGTTCAGCATGAAAGAAAATGAGTTGAAAGGCAGCGGGGAATGGATTGAACTGACCTTTGGTAAGAACGGCTTAACCAAAGAAAACGGCTTTAATGACCAAGCAGAGGTGATGATCTTTGCTCGCCGCGCAGCCACACAAGTGGGTGCAACCACTATGGATAGACCGGAGTGGGTAGCGGTTCATCCGCAAGGACAACACGTTTTCTGCACCTTGACCAACAATAAGAATCGCGGTGTTAAAGAGAACCAACCGGTAGGCGGCCCTAACCCTCGTGCGGAAAATCATTACGGACAGATTGTTCGCTGGATACCAACCGATGGTAACCATGCAAGTAACAGCTTTGAATGGGACCTTTACTTGATTGCAGGCAATCCGAGCGTACACAAAGATAGCCTGTATGGCGGAAGCGATAACATCACCGCTGAGAATATGTTTAATAGCCCAGATGGAATTGGTTTTGATAAGGCAGGGCGCTTGTGGATCCAGACCGATGGCAATTATTCCAACAAGGGAGACTTTGCTGGTCAGGGTAACAATCAGATGCTGTGTGGCGACCCTATGACAGGTGAGGTGAAGCGTTTTGCCACAGGTCCTGTAGCCTGTGAGATAACCGGGCTTGCATTCTCAGCAGATCAAACCGCTATGTTTGTGGGGGTTCAGCATCCGGGAGAGGGCGGTGCACCATCACACTTCCCTCAAGGTGGAAGCACTAAACCGCGCTCCACGGTAATGATAGTAACCCGTGAAGATGGCGGCATTGTTGGCGCTTAATTCACGCTATTGAGCATAAAAAAAGAGGAAGGCAAAATGCCTTCCTCTAATCAAACTATGCTAGCAATTAAGCCTTAGACTCTGATAGCTCTTCTAGCTGAGAGATAGTCGTTTCAGAAACCAGCTCACCGTTGTAGTAGTAAGATACGTTCTCACCGTCACGAACGCCGGTTACTACTGCAGTGTCACCGTTCGTGTAGGTTACCTTCATTTCCATTGTGTTTTCATCGATAGATTCAAAGGTGCTGCTCTCTACCTGACGCTGAGAGATCGGCTCGATTGGCGCATCAGTTAGAGATGGGTCTAGTGAATCGTTCATGTTGTACATGGTGTTCACTTTGGTATCAAAGATGTGTGGCTTACCGTTTAGTGGGTTTTTACCCGTCCAGAATTCGATTGAGTTGAATACTAGGCTGTCCACCGCAACAGATAGACCGTATACAGGAGCAAGAAGCATGTTTACGCCACCACGAGCATAGCGGTTGTCCACTACCTCAAGGTTGAACTTCATTACGTGACCAGTAACGGCGTTGCTACCGATACAACCAGACAGAGAAGCTGCAACTGCGATAAAACCAATAGCTTTCAAGCATAACTTTTTCATCAATAAACCCTTTATAGAATTTGCACTACGAACAATTAATAGATTGAGTCATCGTTATTTAACTCAGTGCTATCAATAGGTTACTGAGTGGAATAACGCGATGTGTGTATTCTAGGTGAGGTCCGTTTCAGTTACTTACCTTTTTACGCCAGTTGAAAATTAAGTGTGAAATTTATGTGTTGACTCATTGGTCTTATTCATTTGTAAGGGTGAAAAGATAGTGATAAATGATGTGGTCAAAAAGTGACCTAAATTGCTTTCTTTCACGTAGGCAAGTTTGGACAAGTGGATTGTGAGGCGATTATGAAAAAGTTACTGATTTTGTCACTATTCTCCGCATCGGCGTTTGCAAGTACCGAGGCATGCATTGAATTAGGTAAGGCGCAGGCCGTGAATGACCACGAGCGCGCTATCGAATTGGCGTCGGCGATAAGTAACGTCGATGCTGAGCAGTGCAAGATGCTAGCTCAAGAGGCGCGCCTAGACCACACCATGGATCACTTCGACCACGGTGACTAAAACAATAACAACAACGTAGGCTAGAAACTAAAACGCCACCTCGGTTGAGGTGGCGTTTTTCTATTTGCCGATTCGATTGGCCAGTGGCTTGGCGGTGATCCCGTGCAGAACTAGGCTCATAAATACGGTGCAGGTGACCACTAGGGCGATGAATTTGCCTCCGGGAAGTCCCGCCTCTATTACGATTACCGCAAACACTATGCTTGCCAGTCCCCTTGGGCCAAACCAGCCCATGAATAGACGCTGTGCGTTTGGTACATCGGTGCCCAAGAATGACAGGTAGATAGGGAGCATACGCACTAGGGTCAAGCTGATGGCGGCGTACAAGATGATGGTGCCGTCAAATAGGTCGAACACTTGGCTTACCACTGCTGCGCCAAACAGGATCCAGGTCAGCATGGCGAACAGCTCAGCGATACTTTCTGTGGTGAGCACTAGCTTGTGGGTGTGTTTTTCATGCAGATGCCCAAAGAGTAAGCCGCCACTAAATGCTGCGATATAGCCACTGCCGTGTAGGGTCTGAGCGACGCCGAAACTTGCTAGAGCTAAGGTAGCTACTGTCAGTTGAACCCACACCTCGCTGAGCCACTCTTTTTGAGCACTCAGAGTTAGAAGTTTTGCACCGATAAACGCAAACCCAAGGCCAACCACTAAACCAATGCCGAGTTCTTCGGCTACCAGCATCAGGGCATGGGAGCCTGAGACTTCTGCATGAGCGCTAGAGCCCATAGCGATAAGCACGAGTAAGATAGGTACGCATAGACCGTCGTTAAGGCCACTCTCAACATTCAGCCCCTCACGCACCTCCGCTGGCACCTTTTCATTGGTAATGACCGCTTTTCCAAGTGCTGCGTCGGTGGCTGCTAGCATGGTGCCGAGAATACCGGCCTCGATAAGACTTAGCTGGGGGAAGAGCAGGGCAGCACCGGCAAAGCCGAGCAAGATAGCGCCCGGAAGACCAAGGCTTAGCATTCGGGTTGGGTAGCTTGCCTTGGCCTTGAGAACGCTTAGATTTGAGTGAGCGGCATCGGAGAAAAGGATCAGGGCTAGGGTGATATCAGCAAGAAGACGCAGATCATTGGCCTCGGCATCTGCGCCAACTAATCCAAATCCGTGGGAACCTAGGGCCAATCCAAGAATCACATACACGATGGGCCCAGAAATGGACGAGTTTTCGATTCTTTTTGCTACTAGGGTATAGAAGAAGACGATGATGGCGAGGATGCCCACCACCTTGTAGATATGTTCTAAATCCATGAACTTTCAACAACTTAATAGTTAAACAACGGATTTAGTATAGAACCGATTTTGGACAGTTTTTGATAAAAACAGCAAAGAGACACTATTTGTCTCTTATCCGATTATTATTCTAGACTGTCACCGATATTTGCAAACTAAAACTGCTCCCGACTCACAGTTAAAGTATTCCATACAATATACGCTGGCATCGGGGCCGTTTTGTATTTTACTTATTGAATTTAAATAGTTTTCTTCACCGCTATGAATATTTCTCAGATAAAAGATGTTTTTGATAAGAGTCGCCAAGAGCTGCTCGATATGGGACTAAGAGGGAATACCTTGCTTAGTCTAGGTAAGGGCGCTAAGGTGCTCGAGATTGTGGATGAGCGCTCGTCTCAGGTCTATGAGACCTTGGTGCACAAGCACAAACCAATGAAGTTTTTGCCTGCGCCGAATGAGCTTGAGGACGATGATACAGCCCTTACCCTTAGTGACCTTACTTCGCATCTAGAGAACAATTCTGGTGGCAAGCGTCATCAAGATAACGCCTTGCAGACTCAGTTGTTTACAAGGGCGCTCGATACTCGCCTTCTGAAGATACACTCTGAGGCGCTGACCTTTGTGCAAGAGCAGGGGATGGATATCCTATATATCGCTACCGGCTTCTTGAAATGGTACGAAGACCAAAACTCATATAAGGCACGCTATGCGCCGCTAGTGTTGATTCCAGTTGAGCTCTTCCGAGGTGAAGCGGGAGAGGCGTTTAAGCTGAATTACACAGAGGCGGAGCTGGGCACTAATCTGACCTTGGCTTCAAAGCTGAAGATGGATTTTGGTATCGAGCTTCCTATCTTCGATGAGGATCAAGAAGAGTTCGAACTTGAGCATTACTTTGCTGAGGTGGAAAAAGCTATTTCTCGCGAGTCTCGTTGGGAGGTTGCGCGAGATAAGATAGCACTGAGCTTCTTCTCTTTTGGTAAGTTTCAGATGTACCAAGACCTATCTGAGGAGGCTTGGCCTGAGGGCAAGAAACCGTCACAAAATGCCATAGTAGAGAAACTATTTGGTGGCGGCTTTGAGTCCGACTCTAAGCTCTTGTCTGAAACGCCGATGGATGTGAACAAAGCCGAAGCCATACAACTGGTTCTGGACTCAGACTCGAGCCAAACCGAAGCGGTATTGGCGGCTAAATCTGGCGCTAATCTAGTTATCCAAGGCCCTCCAGGTACGGGTAAGTCCCAGACCATCACCAATATCATTTCTCAGGCTCTGGCGGATGATAAGAAGATCCTGTTTGTGGCTGAGAAAATGGCGGCGTTGGATGTGGTTAAGCGCCGCTTAGATAACTGCAATATCGGTGATGCGGTGCTTGAGCTTCACTCCCATAAGGCAAACAAGAAATCGGTACTTTCTTCATTAGAAGCCACTTTACTACAAGCCTCGCCAGTGACTCCGCAGCGCTCAGAAGATATCGAGCAGTTGGTGGCGCTTCGGGCGCGTCTCGATGCCTATACCAAGGCGGTGAATACCCCAGTGGCTGAGACAGGCGTGACCTATCAGGTGGCTCTAGGGCATGCGATGCAGAGCGAAGAAAAGCTAGATGGTCTGGATAAGAGCATCCTGCCCAAGGTGACCGAGCCGGTGGCGAATTGGACTCATAGCCAATACACCAAGAGCTTGGGACATGTGCAAGAGCTGGTGGATTACCTGAGCGAGCATGGCGCACCTATCCATAACCTGTATCACAGCACCAAGCTGACCGAGTTTTCTCCTGCTAAACATTCCCAGGCGACCAACCTTGCTAAGGAACTAATTAATAGTCAGCAGGGTTTGGTTGAAAGCGTGGCTGAGCTCAACCAACAAGCTGAGCTTGCCAATGAGGTGAAATGTTATCAATCAGCGCTGACGGTGCTCGATTCATTAGAGCATATCGCTAACAAGCCTGAGCTGATGGGCATAGATGTGTCTAAAGAGCTTTGGCTTGAGCGAGGTGAGCAGATCCTTGAGCAAGCAAGGGTGGGCGCTAAGCTTCAAGGAAGTAAGAGTGAGCTAGAACAAGAGTTTGCACCTCAGGCATTTGAGCACGATTGGACCCTAGCACGTGGCGTGTTCGCCACTACGGGCAAGAAATGGTGGCGCTTTCTCTCAGGTGACTTTAGACGCTGTAAGGCAACCTTTGCCGGTCTTAGAAAAAATGGCTTATCTGGCGATGTAGATGAATGGCTCTCTTCAATCGATGCTATTCAAACACTCAAATCAGAGCAGAATAACTTTATTGACTCGGCGCAGCAGGCAGTCAGGGTAATTGGTGAAAACTTTAGAAATCATAATACTGATTGGCAGGGGCTGCTTGCCCCTCTTGAATGGATTCATGCCACCTACCAAGGCATTGCATCTAAAAGCCTAGATGCCAACTTGGTGTGCTATCTAGAGCGCCAAGAGTTTACGGTTAGTCAAGAGCAGTTAACCTCTTTAAATAATCAGATTGAGCGAAGGGATGAAGCACTAGCGCAACTTGCAAGTGAGCTTGCATTGGAGGCTATCGCTTTCTCTGAATCTATCTCATCCCTTGAAACTCTAGATGCACTGGAGTCTGATCTCGATAACCTTTACGAGTTGGTGCGCTTTAACCGCATCAGCGAAAAGCTCAGCATTCAAGGCTTGGACGCATGGGCTGTGATGGCGCGCGCCTGGGATGACAAGCCAGAGCTTTTGGCTACCGCTTTCATCTATCGCTATCACTCACAACTGGTGAGTGAGGTGTATGAGAAAGAGCTAGCGATCAAAGAGTTTGACCGCGTTGAGCATGAAAAGAGCATCGAGCGCTTTAGAAGTATCGACAAGCAGCTGTTTAGCTTTGCGCAAGAGGAGCTGGTGGAAGATCTCTATAAAAGACTGCCAAATCCGAGCGCTCGCGGTGAGGTCGAAACTTTGAGGCGAGAATTCAATAAAAAGCGTAGGCATCTACCGATCCGCAGGCTTCTCAATAGCTCAGGTCGCGCCATTCAGCAGATCAAGCCAGTGTTTATGATGAGCCCTATGTCTATCGCTACCTATCTGGAGCCAGGCAGTATCGAGTTCGACTTGGTCATCTTCGATGAGGCCTCGCAGGTTAAGGTGGCTGATGGTTTGGGCGCTATCCTTCGCGGTAAGCAGGTTATCGTGGTGGGCGATACCAAGCAGATGCCACCGACCAACTTCTTCGGTCGACAGTTTACCCTTGACGGTGAAGAGGCCGAGCTGAGTCTAACTGCGGATATAGAGAGTATTCTGGGCATGTTCTTAGCTTCTGGCACCCCAGAGCGAATGTTGAAGTGGCACTATCGTAGCCGTCATGAGTCTCTGATTGCTGTGTCGAACCAAGAGTTCTACGACAACAAGCTGATGATATTCCCATCATCGGGCATCAATCCAAATGCTAAAGGACTTAGCTTTAATCATCTTCCGGATACCACCTATGACAGGGGTGGCTCAAGAACCAATGCCGGAGAGGCAACCGCAGTTGCTGAGGCGGTGATGGAGCATGCCAAGCATTCACCAAACCAAACCTTAGGCGTGGTGGCTTTTAGTACCGCGCAGCGCGATGCCATCTTGCTTGAGGTGGAGCGTCTGCGTAAGGAAAACCCAGATTTAGAGCATTTCTTTGCTGAGCATCCTGAGGGTGAGGACTTCTTCGTCAAGAACCTTGAGAACGTGCAGGGTGATGAGCGAGATACTATCTATATCAGTATCGGCTATGGCAAGACTCCAGAAGGGCGTCTGTCGATGAGTTTTGGACCGCTCAACTCAGAAGGAGGCGAGCGCCGCCTAAACGTATTGATCACTCGTTCACGCCTTAGTATGCAGGTGTTTAGTAACTTCAAAGCTGAAGAGATGCCAACCACGGGTGAAACGCCATTTGGTGTGCGTGCGTTGAAGCACTTCCTCCACTACGCCGACTCTAAAGAGCTGATTCGTCCAACTGAGACAGGTAAGGAGCCGGATTCTCCATTTGAAGAAGAAGCGATCTCGACCATTCGCGGTTTAGGTTATGAGGTTCAGCCACAGGTGGGGTGTGCAGGCTTCTATATTGATATCGCTGTGCGTGACCCAAGCAAACCGGGTCGTTATATGCTCGCGGTAGAGTGTGATGGTGCAACCTATCACAGTTCTAAGAGTGCGCGAGACCGTGACCGTATTCGCCAAGGGGTATTGGAAGGACTGGGCTGGCGATTCCATCGCATCTGGAGTACTGATTGGTTCCGCTCTCGTCATAAAGAGAGCGAGCGATTAAAAGAAGCGCTGCTAGAAGCCAAGGCATTCTACAAAAACTTCGATGAAGAAGCCTTTGTTGCAAAAGAGAGTAAAGCCAAGCCACAAGCGCAGATTGAGCGAGTAGAGGTGGAGTACGACCAAGGGGCTGCTTCGTATCAGGCGATTGATATTAGTGAATTGAGCCTTCGCTCCGGCAAGACTATCCCTGATGTTCCTACCCATCAGTTGGCCTCAGATATTCATAAAATCGTTGAGGCTGAAGGGCCTATCCATGTTAAGCATCTGGGTATTCGCTTGCTGTCGGCAGTGGGCGCAACCCGCTCTGGGGCGCGTATCAGCCGTGCAATTCTGCAGGCTACCGCGATCGCCGAGCAAAACCGCTGGGTGAAATTGGACGGTGAATTTCTGCTTTCGCCGAGTAAAGAGATCAGCGTTCGAGGACGTCAGGAGCTGTCGGCTAACGAGCGCAAGTTCGACTTTATCTTTGATGGCGAGATTGGCAAGGCGGCTATTGAAACCGTGGAAGAGACCTATTCTATTGCCAAGGATGAGTTAGTGAAATCCATCGCTGAGGTACTGGGCTTCTCGTCAACCAGCAAGGCGATGAAGCTGCGCATTGAGGCTGTGCTCGAAGAGCTAGAAGCTCGCAGCGAGCTGTCAGTGTCTGGTGGGGTGTATCGAGCTCAAGCTTGACGCGTAACCCAATGCAATTGTAAGGGCATGCGAGCAAACGTATAAGCTTACATGCCCTTATTTTTTTTGTGGAATTATATGCCACTTCTTCAACCTTACCTGTAATATTTTCTTCATGTGCTTGTTGGGAGAGTTTGCTTATTATTTAACATGCAGTTCGGTAAATTTCATGTTATTTCATTTTAACTTTCTTTATCCATAAATATTATATGGGAATATATAAAGTGCTGATTTTTATAAACTAATCTAGTTATTACTTAAAGTTTTAATCGCGCCTGTTCTCTAAGTCGTTTAGGTATCAAGTTTGTTTTAGCTCTTGCCAACTAACACAAAAGGATTTGGTTATTGAAGATAATCAAAAGGCATAATAAAAAAGAGACTGAAAATGTTTCTTATTCCCTGCAAATCTGAAAATCCTGCATATACTTTATAAAAACGTTGTACCCGTGCCACAGGAAAAGGCATGGGAAATAAAACAATAAAAACGAAACGATTAGACACTTAATTATTAACGCAGGGACAAGCGATGATTAAGAAACTCTTCAGCGCGCTGACGCTGGGTGTGCTCACATCCTCAGCGAGCGCAGAAAACCTTCTCGATATCTACCAACAAGCTCTTGAATATGACCCTGTTTATCGTGCGGGTATTGCCCAGTACGATGCAGACAAAGAAGTGTATGAACAAGCGCGTTCTTTCTTGCTTCCGACTTTGGATTTAGAGCTAAGTCATACCCAGACCTATCAAAATATTCGAGATTCGGATAACCCGGTTTACACCAACGTGGGGTCAGATACTTATCCGACCAACGACCTGACTCTCTCTTTGACCCAATCCATTTATAGCTACAGTAATTGGGCTGCTTTCTCTCAGGCTGAGCAAGATGTAAAGCAGGTGGCCGCTGAGCTAGAAGACGTTCGCCAAGAGCTAATACTTCGTGTTGCTCGTGCCTACTTCACCGTGTTGAAAAGACGCGACACCTACTTAGGTATCGATGCTGAGGTGAAGTCCCTTGAGCAATTAAACGAGTTTGTGAAAACGCAAGGAAGTAGTGGTCTAGCGCGCCGTACCGATGTTCTAGATGCAGAAGCTCGCCTTCTTCAAGCGCAGGCTCGCAAGATAGAGATTGGCAATTCGCTACGTGATGCTTTGCAGGGGCTGTATGAGCTGACGGGTAATGTTCCGCCAAGCCTTGCCACTTTGGGTGAAGAGTTAGAGTTGGTTCGTCCTGAACCGTTTGAAGTTCAGACTTGGATCGATAACGCACAGAAGAACAACCCAAACATCATTGCCAAGCAGAGTGCTATGGAAGCCGCGCGTGAGGATATCCGCAGCCAAAAAGGTGGACACTACCCAGAGCTTGATCTGGTGGCCTCTTATAATATCTCAGATACGGACGGTTCTCTATTCGGTGGTGGTAGTGAGCTAGAAACTGCCGATGTCATGATTCGTCTTAAGGTTCCTCTGTATGCGGGTGGCTCAGTGTCATCGCGCGTTCGTGAAACCGAGAGTCTATTCAATAAGTCCCGCAATGAATTGGAGCAAATCTGGCGTCAAACCTCGCGTGAAACCCGCGACGCCTTTACTGGTGTGACCAGCTCTATCAGCAAGGTAGAGGCTTTGAACAAATCAGTGGAAGCCTATGAATCTGCAGTGGAATTTAAAGAGCAGCAATTTGAGTCTGGCGTGACCACCAGTGTAACAGTATTGGATGCGGTGCGAGATCTGTTCATCGCTCGCACGGAGTACTCGGCCGCACGCTATGATTATCTTTACAACAATTTACGCCTGAAGCGCGCTGTGGGTACGCTGACGGAGTTCGATCTCGAGCAGATCAACAACACTTTACAGGGGAAAGAAGTATCAACTGACTTGCAGGTTCTGGATCAAGATTTGGAACTGGAATTGTCCAGCGTTAGCGCTTACTAGGAATAAGAACCTTAGGTTCACACAATTTCGATGTTACTTAACTAAGAAGTAATTTTTAAGGATGAAAAGGAGTTCGATGTGGCTACACAACTATTGATCTACGGACAGGTAGAAGCAGTTAATAAGAAGCGTCATCAAGATTGGTCAGTTAAGGCAGAGAATAACTACGACTTTGCCAAGAAAGTGAATTCAGTGCCTCTAATGGCCGCCGAGTTCCCTCACGCAGCGCAGGATTACTCTATCGTGTTTGCTGGAGAAGGTGACCAAGTGCTACCGGTTGTGGTTATGGGTATCAAGCAAGACGAGAACCTATATGTAAATGACCAAGGCCAATGGGTGGCGAAATACGTGCCAGCCTTTGTGCGTCGCTATCCGTTCGTGTTTGCGAGCACAGATGAGGGTAAAACCCTAACCCTATGTATCGATGAGTCTTACTCTGGTTGTAACCAAGAAGACAAGGGCGAGCGCTTATTCGATTCAGAAGGTGAGCAGACTCAATACCTAGAAAAGGTACTGGGTTTCCTACAAGACTACCAAAACCACTATCAGCGCACGCAAGCCTTCTGTAACAAGCTTGTAGAGCTGGATCTCTTCGAAGATATGGGCGCTAAGTTCACCCTACCAACGGGTGAAGAACGCACTTTAACGGGCTTCAAGGTAATCAACAAAGAGAAGCTAAAAGGACTGGAACAAGAAGACCTTAACCAGCTGTTTGCCTCTGATGGCCTTGAGCTTGTTTACTTGCACCTGCACTCGCTGCGCAATCTAAACAAGATGCTACAAAATGCGGGTCCGCAAGCAACCGCAACTGATGAACATGGAAGCGTTCACTAGTTGCAAACCTCTAGGGGGCAGATGCTCGCCCCTTAGCGCACAAAATGGATAGCACAGCCGAGTTGGCTGTGCGTTTTGCTTTTTAGTGGCCTAAAAAACCACAGGGAGTGTAGGGTTATCTGGTGCCGCAGAGCCCTAGGAAGGTTAGAGTTATGGATATACAACAGGGCGCTGCGAAAGCATCGAAAAATATGGCTGAGAAGCCTCGTCTATCAAATCTGATGACGGGCATCAATCAAGCCATCAAATCTTCGCGTTGGGCACTCAGCCCGGCGCAAAACAACACCTTCGCCATCGAGCAGTTAGAGCCAAGATTGCTCTTATCTGCCGACCCGCTTGCGGCTCTGGTGGCGGACAGCAATGATGTAACCCTGCAGGTGGTTGAGAAGGCTCCTAACGAGCAGTATATCCAGCTAATAGATAACAACGACAGTAGTGTTTTGGGCGAGCGCGAGATTGAGAGTATCGGCGCAGCCTCGGTTATCACCGTTACCGGCACAGACGGCGATGACACCTTTACCGTAGACCAATCCTTCCTAGACCTTGGCGAGCAAAACTTCATCGTTCAATTTGATGGTGGAGAAGGCTCAGATACCGTAGCCGTTGGCTCGGATGTAACCACCAGTAACTGGCAAATCAATGGCGATAACGAGGGTAACCTAGGTGATAACGGCACGGTTGAATTCCTGAATACTGAAGCTATTGAGGCAACACAAAGCGACGACTCTATTCATGTGCTGGCGGCTATCAACAGCAGCTATAACTGGGAAATCACTGGTGAGGGCGAGGGTAATCTTTCGACCTTAGAAAACCTCAATGATGGTGGTCTGTTGGATTCGGTGAGTGCTACCAGTATTACCTTCAAGGGTTTTGATGAGCTTGGCGGTAGTGGCAGTGACTATCTCGATTACAGCCAATACAGCGAAGGGATAAGCGTTGACCTAGAAAACGAAGCAGTGACGGGCTTTGACAGCGTTACAGGCATGGCAACCGTGATTGGCTCTGATTATGCCGATACCTTTATCGGTGATACTAACCACAACCTGTTTGTAGTGGGTTTTGGTGACAGTGTCGATGGCTTTGGCGGCTTTGATACCGTGCTATTTAAAGAATCCGGAGCAGGTGGCGTAGACATAAAGCTAGCGGTGGATTCAGACAATGACGACATCGACTATGTGTATCAGGGTGGTAGTTGGGACGGCTCCACTTTCACCGAGACTCAAGATCAGACCGTAACCATAGTGGATGTTGCTCTTTTAGCTGCCGAGGGCGGCAGTGGCGATAACTACTTTGACTTTTCTGCCTCCGAGTTAGATGTGCACCTGATTGGTGGTGACGGCGCGGATGAGTTAATCGGTGGTATTGGCGATGACGTATTCATTGGTGGTGCAGGCAGTGATTCTATCGACGGCGGTGACGGTAGTGATGAAGTGATCGCGGTAAGAGCCGCAGACTTCGTCATGGACGGCAATGCCATCAAGGTTAACGATGATGAAACCGACACACTAACCAATATGGAGGTCGTGTATCTCAAGGCGCAGGCCAATGAAGATGATGTGGATGGCTATACCCTAGATGCAAGTCTTGCTGGTGATTACGATATCACCCTTGAGGGTAGTGAGCTGGATGATGTTATTACCGCGTCTGATTATGGTGACACCTTAATCGGTCTAGGCGGCGCTGATACCATTACCGCAGGTGATGGTGTTGATACCCTACAAGAGAGCTTCGAAGGTCGAGCGCGCATCGCAGTTAATGGCATTAACTACGACCTGAACCTGTCTCAAGGGCTAAACGAAGTCGTTAATATCTCCCTTCCTGATGTCACCAGCGGCTCTGGCTATACCATCACCTTTAATATCAATAGCGAAGATTTCGTTACCGAAGAGTTGGCTTGGGATGCGAGTGCGCGCGATATCTCTCGAGCGTTTGAACAAACCCTAGATCTAAATTACGGCCAGCTTATCGTAACCGCAACCGATGATGGTTGGGATGTAGAGTTCGCCGGTCTTTACTCCGGTCAGCCTGTGATTGACCTCATCTCCGCTAGCAATGGTGCGAGTGCGCTTCTTTCTCAAGCGGGCACAGAAGTGCTGGATAGCTTGGTGGGCTTTGATGACAGTGATTACCTTGATCTAGAAGGCGGCGTCGGCGCTGACGATGTCGACCTATCAGCCTTTGCCGGCAACAGTAAGATCTCTACCCTGCAAGGCAGTGATAGCATCAAGGGTGCACAGGGCATCAATATTATTGATGCGGGTGCGGGCGATGATTTTATTTATGTATCCGGTGAAACCAACGACATCATAGTGGGCGGTGAGGGTGAAGATACCCTGATTGCTGATATGAGCGATAATACTGGCGTGGCACACAGCTTCGACCTTGATAACGACGAGCTAGTGACCGACCTTGCCACTATCAACCTGCTCGGTATTGAGAGTGCAGAGCTTATCGGTTCCGATGACGATGATAGCTTCAATGCCACGGACTTTATCGGCCTTTCTGAAACTACCGATATCCAACTTGTAAACGGCTGGGCTGATCTAAGTGAATTCTCGTTACTGTTCACGCTAGATGATGACAGCGCCGTTCTAGAAATAGACACACAAGGAGCGCAAACTCTAGAAGAGCTGATTGCGCTGATTAATATTGCCGATGATCGTGAAACCGGAGCTATGTTTGCTTCGTTTGATCAAAGCTCGGCACAACTGTCTATCTCAGGTATCTCTGCTTTCAGCACTCTAGGCAGCGATACCTCTATCTTGAGCGTACTTGGCCTGGACGGTCAAAGCGTGTCGAACTCTTTGGTTACTGGCGTGAGCATGGGGCTGGTGGCGTCAGTACAGCTTTCTACTCAGCGTGGTAATGGCGGTAGTGACACCTATCTTGGCTCTCAAGGGATCGATCTGTTTGAGATTGACGATGATGATTTCTCTGTAGATGGTAAAGGTGGCTATGACGCCGTAGTTGCTAGCACTACGGCTACCCACACCCAGGTTGATGTCGCAGATAGTAGTCTCACTTGGAAAGGAGACATGCAGACCGACAAGAGCGTTTCCCTAACCGACATTGAGCAAGCACAGATCACCGCAACTACGGATGCAACACTTATTGATGCCTCAAGCGCGACCGTCGATGTGATTCTGGATGCTGCCGACACTAATGCTGAGCTGAAGGGCAGCAGTGGCATTAATGAGTACCGCATTAATGTGGTAGGCCGCTCAGATACTGATATTGTAAATGTGACTGTGTCTGATTCGGCAACCAGTAACGATGTCGTGTTCTATGGTGGCGGCGAAACCTTCAACATAGATAACTTCGATTACGCCAGTATCACAGGTACTAACTACTCGTTTGTGACCGAGACTGGTGGTGACCTGACCATAGACAGCAATATCTCTATTGTTGGGCAATCTATTAAGTTTGAAGCTGGCGGCACTATAACTGTTAAGGCAGATGTGAATACCGATGATGCGGATACCGCAGGCAGTATCGGCTTTTATGCTCGCCATATTGTGGTTGAAGATGGCGTAAGCATCTCTGCCAAAGGTCAGACTCTACAACAGAGCGGTGATATCGACCTGATTGCGACTGATTCACGCAACAAGATCAAGGGCTTAGGCTTCTACAACTATGATAATGTGAGCGCAAGTATCACTATCGGGGCAGCGACTATTGAAGGTCGTGATATCAATATCATTGCCTTTGCTGAGACCAATCCTGATAGCCCAGTCAACTATGGTGGCGACTCGTTAGAGTCTGATGAGCTGAGCATTAAGGACTTTAAGGCTGAGCTTGAAAACTTTGCGCTTTTCTTTGGTTATTCACGTTCTAAAGTCGATACCACTGTTACTATCGATGAGAGTGCGGTGATCAAGGGTGATGATGTGGTCATCGAGTCTCGCTCTATCGCGCGTGTGAAATCTGAACCGCTGGCGATCCTATTCTCGGTAGCGATTGGTTCAATTCGCTCTGATGCCAATGTTGAGATGCACGGCACCGTGATCGCCGAAGGTGATGTGCTTATCTCCTCGAAAGTTGAGAACTATATGAAGGTGGCGGCTGAACCTTGGTACGGCTTTAAGGGCTTTGCCTTCAGTGTCGCAGTAGGCATCCTTGAGAGTGACTCAACCACGCTAGTCTCAGATTCCGCGACCATTATTGGTGAGGGTGATCTTGAAGTATCCGCGTATACCTCAGACTTCACCTATGTGGGTGCGCTAAGTGATGCAGGTGACAAGGGAAAGCTTGCCGCGAGTGTGGCGGTACATATTGAACATGGCGATACCACGGCAACCCTAGCGGGCGATATTATTGTTGCGGGTGATGTCGATGTGAACGCTGAACAGAAACAGGGTCGCGTTGATGGCGTGTGGGGCACTGAGGTTTCAGCTATTGTTGACCGCGTGCCGAGTGTGCTGGATAACTTCAAAGATAAGTACAAACAAAAAGCGGCAGACAAACTTGCTTCGAAAGGTCTGCCTTCGTTTATCACCAAGCGTGTTGCGCCATCAGATCGTCTAAAACCAACCAAATTCACCCTAGGTATCGCATTTGGTTATGCCGACGATACCAACAATGCTAACGCCTATATTGGTCTTGCGGATAAGAGCAGTGATATCCAAGTTGGTGGCTCTTTGGATCAGAATGCTTCGGTTCAAAGCCGACAACTGACTAGCGTGACCTCAGTTTCGAGTACGGTTTCGCAGACTTCGCAACTGGCTGGCTCTACAGGTACTAAGACTGAATTTAACCAAGTCCCGTTTGGTGGCGCGGTATCCGTGATGGTTGCGGATATGGATAACAATGCCAATGCTCTGGTGCAAGGCAATACCAAGCTAGATGTATTAGATAAGCTATCCATAGATTCTGAAACCGAAAATCTAACCGGCCTTATCAGCCCAGACACCACCTTTAAATATGTAAAACCTGATTTTGTTCAGCCGGGTGAAATTGATACTGATTACACGGTAAATCCAGGCGACCTAGTTGGCTTCCATTACAAAGACTACGACTGGAAGCAAACTGAAGCTCAGCAGCCTGATATCGGCATCTTGGGTGCTGTATATAAATATGTGGGTGATGAAACAGAAACCCTGCGTCTTTCAGAAACAGATTTCAGCGACCCATTCAAATGGGAGCTATTGGGTGACAAGGTTACCAGTCTTCCGAGTCAGTTATTGGGCGGCGATAGCGACCTGTATCTTATCGATAATACGGTTAAATCTGAGGCGGCCGGTGCCAAGGTTTCAATCGGCCTTAACTTTAGCTATCTAAACGTTACCCAAAATGCCAATTCCAAAGTACTTGGCACGGTACAGGTTAATCAGAGAACCGCGCTTGAAAACACCTTTGATGAGGTGGCTGACAATGAATATCACGACATAGTCGATACCTTCTTGGGGAGTTTGGTATCAGATGGTCGTGATGTGTCGGTTACCTCAAATACGGTTAACCAACAGGTGGACTATGTTGGTCTACTTACTGCGACTAACTCAAATATCCCAATTCTTAAAACCATCTACGAGAAAGCGGGTCAGTCTGAGGCGTTAAATGGCGCTGGTGTCAGCGTGTATATCAACACGGTCACCCTTAACAGTAATGCCATTATCGAAAATGGTGCACTGGTATATGCCGATGACCTGACTGTGGATGCAGATTCGAATGTATTTGCGATTAATCTAGGTTATTCAGCGGGTTACGGTAAAGGCACCCTAGGCCTATCTGGCCTATTTATTAACAACATCGTTGATAGTAATGCCAATGCTCGTATTGAGTCGGGTGTTGATTTAGATGTAGGCACACGTATTACCAATACTCCAGGTACTGAGCGCCTAACGGTAACTGCAGATAACCGTGTGGACATCATAACCATCGCAGGTGGCGGCGCATCCGGTGGTGCTATCGGTGTGGGTGCGTCTTCTATTGTGAACATCATCGACAAGGTAACCAAGGCAGAGATTGGTACTAAAGATGCCAATACTCGCTCGGGTGATATCGATGTAAATGGTGATGTTAAGGTTAAAGCGAACAGTGATGGCTTTGTTATCGGCTCAGCGATCAGCGCAGCTTGGGCGACCGGTAAGGTCGCGCCATCGGGCGGTGATACACCTAAAACAAATAACAGCGCGTACGGCATTTCTGTATCGGGCGCATTTATCTTTAATATTGCCGACCACACCACCTCGGCCTCTATCTACAACCTAAATAGCCTAAATGCAGATGCACTAACCCTAGATGCAGAAGACCGCTCAGGTGTGTATGCCTTCCCGATTGCTTACTCTAGTTCGGAAGCGCAGAAGTTCGCTTTGGCAGCTGCAGGCATCGGTCTACGTAACGATGTAGATGTGGATATCGATGCGGGTATCTCAGGCGTGAATAGCCTAGACCTGAATAGCCTATCTATTACAGCACTTAATAATACTACAGTAGTGACAGCGTCGGTTTCGGCTGCCCTTTCTGGGGTGGGTGACACTCCATCGGGCTCTGGCAGCACGAGTATTGCGCTGACCGGCAACGTATCAGTAAATAACGTCGACAACGATGTGGATGCCTTCCTATCGGATATCGGCACTGGCTCTATTACCGGTATGGATTCAGAGAACTTTGCTGTAGATATTGAAGCCAAAGACACCTCTAAGATCTACGCCATTGCCCTTGGCGTTGCGTATGCTGGTAGCGGCACCGTTGGCGTTACCTATGCAGAGAACAATATTGAGAGCGATATTGATGCGGTTATCAGTAATGCAGATATCGATATCGCAACAGGCAAGGTTCGTCATCAAGCGAACAGTGATGCCAACATCCTTTCAGTTGCTATAGGTGCAGGTGTCAGTAAAACCACCTCACCAAACTTTGATACCTCTGTAGGTCTGTCTGTTGCAGCGGCAGTGAGCTACAACAATGTGCGCATGAATACTCGATCTAAGGTAATCGACAGCACAATCACATTGCCGAGCCATGACCTAGACACGGCTCGCATGGATGTTAAGGCCCATAACGAGAGCGATATTATCGCTGTAGTTGTGGCGCCATCTATCGGCCTGCAAAGCGGCAGTAACACCACAATCACCCTATCTGGTAGTGGTGCATCGGTTAGCAATGAGGTTTATGGCGATACTATCGCTCAGATTGATGGTAGCACTATCGACCAAGCAACCACGGTAAATGCTAAGTCGGATGCCGACAATGGCGTATTCGTTAAAGCGGATGCGGACGGCGATATTTCCGCGACTGTGGTATCAGCAAGCATAGCTTGGGCAGGTGCAACGTCAGGTACTGGGGTATCTGGTGGTATAGGTGTTTCTCTAGCGGAGAACTACATCGGTGATGACAACGGTACTGCGAATGCAATCAGCGCGATTATTACCGATTCAAGCATCGACATCAGTGGTGATGTGGACACCTATGCAGAGAGCAAGCAAGAGATCACTGCCAATGTGATTGCAGCCTCTGTGGCTATCGGCACCTCAACCGATGGTGTTGCTGTGGGTCTAAGCGGTGTTGGCTCTGATGCGAAAAACTCCATCATGATAGACACCACCTCTGGCATTACAGCAGTGGAAGCTAATCATGTGGTTAAGGCCGACAACATCTCGGTTGAGGCTAAGGATACAAGCTCTATCACCAGTGCGGTGGTGGGTGCGTCTATTGCGGGTACCTTCTCAGCATCAAGCGGCTCAGTAGCTCTAAGTATCGGTGTGGCTCTGGCAGAGAATGATATCGATAACGATACGGTAGCTCTGATTGATAACGTGGACATTGGCGCTTCCGATGACAGAGCGGGCGATGTCAGCGTTATTGCAACGACCAACGCGACAATTACCGCAACCTCGGTGGCGACCTCGTTCGCTCTAGGTTGGGGAGCAGGTAGCATCACGGTAAGTGGCGCGGGCGCAAATGCGGTTAACTCAATCACAGGCGAGACCAAAGCCTCCATTGCAAACAGTCAGGCTTATAGTTCAGGTAACGTTACAGTTACGGCGACCAACACCTCTAAGGTAAATGCTGAGGTGGCGGCAGTTTCTATTGCCGGTGCAGGTGGTACAGATGGCGGTCTTGGTGTTTCAATTGGTGGCGCTGAGACTGAAAACAATATCGGTACCTCGGGTAACCGTTTAGGCGTTACTGCGAGCGTGATTGATTCAGGTATCGATACTACGGGCGATATCTCAGTTACCTCAACCGCTGATCTGGATATCGATGCGGGCGTTGGCGCAGGCTCTGCAGCTATCGCAGCCGCGGGCAGTGGTGTAGGTATTGCCGCTTCAGGTAGCGGTGCTGGTGGCTACAACGAAATCTATTCAAACGTTGATGCCTATATCGACAACAGCTCAAATCAAACCATTAAAGGCTCTTCCCTAACCCTAAGTGCAAGCAATATCTCGGATATCGATGCGGATGTGGGCGCGGCTACTATAGCAGCAGGCTTTGGGAGTGGCGGCGCAGCGGCTATTACAGTTGGTGTGGCTCTGGCGCGAAACGATGTTGATAACAATACTCGTGCGTATGTGGCGGGTGCAGCTGTTGAGCTTGGTAGTGGTGCGCTAGAAATCGATGCCTCTACCGACAATACAATTAATTCTCTATCTGTTGCGGCCTCCCTTGGGGTTGCCTTTGGTAGTGGTGGTGGTATCGCGGTAAGCGGTGCTGGCGCTAACTCAATGAACAGTATCGGTGGTGATACCCTAGCGTATCTTGATGGCGCAGATGTTGAGAGTGCAGGTAACGTAAGTGTTGATGCAGAGAATATCTCGGACATCACTGCTAGGGTTGCATCAGTATCTGTATCTGGTGGCGGCGGTTCAGGTGGCGGTGTTGGTGTTTCTATCGGTGCGTCAGTGTCTGAGAACGAAATCGGTACCTCGGGCGATAGCCTTCGCGTTGCTTCTTATATCCAAGACTCAACCGTTGAAGCGACGGGCGACCTTACTTTAAATGCTAACGGTCAGATGACCATCTTCGCTGGCGTGGGTGCTGGCGGTATGGCAGTTGCGGGCGGTGCCGGTGGCGGTCTAGCGGGTGCAGGCTCTGGCGTGGTAACCACCAACGACGTATACGCACTAATTGAAAGCTATATCGACAACTCAAACGACAGCGCGGCTATTATAGATGCGGCGAGCATCTCGATTACCGCGACCAGTCAATCAACCATTGAAGCTGAGCTTGGCTCTGCTTCTCTTGGTATCGCAGGCGGCGCAGGTGGCGGTGGTACGCTAACTATCGGTCTGTCTATTGCAGAAAATACCGTTGAGGTTGATACCTCGGCCTACATCAAGGGTGCGAATCAGGTTGATAGTGCTGGCGCTATTAGCGTATCGGCGACAGCAACCAATGACATTGATGCAACCTCAGTAGCGGCAACCGCTTCGTTTGCAGCGGGTGCCGGTGGCGGTGTTGCAATCAGTGGCGCGGGTGCTGAAGCAGTTAACAGCATCTCAGGTGTTACTCAGTCTTATATTGAAAGCTCTCAGATTGACAGTGCGAGTAAGGTAGATGTTACGGCATCGGATACCTCAGATATCGATGCGACTGTGGTAGCGGTTGCAGTGTCTGGCGCAGGCGGTGCTGGCGGTGGTATCGGTGTGGCTATCGGTGCTGCACTTGCGACCAACAATATTGGTACTAGCAGTAATCGTCAGGCGGTTCGTGCCTATGTTAAGAACAGCGGTATTACCTCAACTGGCGCGCTTAACCTAGATGCCGATGGCAATATGACCGTCTTCTCTGGCGTAGGCGCTGGTAGCATGGCGGTATCGGGCGGCGCTGGTGGCGGTCTATCTGGTGCGGGTGCTGGCGTTAGTACTATCAATAAGATTTATGCAGACGTTGAAGCTTATATCGACAACAGCTCGGCTTCGAACAAGGTTATCGATACTGGTAGCGTAACGGTTGATGCGGACAATACTACGTCAATCACTGCGGAAGCGGGCGCGGCATCACTTGCCGCCGCATTTGGTGCTGGTGGCGGTGCGTCACTAAGTATCGGCGTCGCATTGGCCCGCAATACGGTGGATGCCAATACCTTTGCGTATATTACCGATGTGGGTGAGCTAAATAGCGGAGACATCAGTGTTACCGCAACCACAGACAACACTATTAAGGCAACCTCTGTGGCGGCTTCTATTGCAGCCTCTGGCGGTGTCGGTGGTGGTGTGTCTATCAGTGGTGCAGGTGCAGAGACCTCAAATTATATCTATGGCGAAACCCAAGCCTATATCGCTAACAGTACCCTAGGTGCTTCAAATGACAAAGTGGGCGCGGTTGATGTTAAAGCTGACAATACTTCGAAGATTGAAGCGACCGTGGCTGCAGTATCGGCTGCAGGCGCGGGCGGTGCCGGCGGTGGTATCGGTGTGTCTCTGGGTGGCTCGGTAGCGGTTAATGAGATCGGTGAAGATAGCGATCGCGTTGTGGTTAAGAGCTATATCGACAACAGCCAAGTACATACTTCGGGTGCTCTGGAAGTAGATTCAACCCTTGATATGACCATAGATGCGGGCGTCGGAGCAGGCAGTGCTGCCGTTGTGGCCGGGGCTGCGGGTATCGCTGTATCCGGCGCTGCGGTAAGGGTAGAAAACTATGCCTATGCAGATGTAGATAGTTATATCGAAGACAGCTCTCAAGTTACCGCCTCTGATATTTCAGTCACCTCTTCAAGCGAGTCGGATATCGACGCGACTGCAGCAACAGCAACCATGGCAGCCTCGTTTGCCGGTGGTGTATCTGTCTCTATTGGCGCGACACGCGTTATCAATACCGTGGACATTGACCTTAACAGTGATGTTCGCAACTCGACGCTGGATACTTCAGGTGACTTTACTCTAACCGCGAGCTCTACCGATGATGTTTACACCATGGGTGTTGCGACCTCAGTTTCTCTGGGCCTCGGCTTCTCCGGCGCAGGTGTGTTCGTTGAGAGTGAGGTGATTGGCGATATTGGCGTTAGCATGGTGGACTCGGATATCGAGGCCGCAGGTGATGGTTCGGTTAAGGCCCTTGCGAGTGCGAAGCAAAAATCTGAAGCCTACGGTATCTCGGGAGGCTTTATCTCGGCAGGTGTAGTATTTGCCGATAGCGATACTGACGTCGATACATTCGTGACCATGTCTGCTACCGATTATGTGGGTGGCGACCTAACCATGGTGGCGAAAGCGACCGAAGACAACTACGTGCTAGCGGTTGCAGGTAGTGGCGGCGTATTGGCTGGCGCAGGTGTGGCGGCTGAGACCAACTCTACCAGTACCACTAAGGTTTCCATAGACGACGAATCCAGCATTACCTTGGGTGAGAACTCGGGCGATGGCGTACTGGATGTGAAAGCAGAACACATCACTCGCTTTGATGCGCGTGTTGTTGCTGCGTCAGGTGGTTTGCTATCTGGTTCGGGTGCAGAGATCAATCATGATATCACAGCCGATGTAGACGTTATCCTAGGTGATGGGTCAAGCAATAGTGACTATCTAGAAATCAGCGCATCTGATATCAATGTGGATGCTATTAACCGAGCGCAGAAAGACCAAGACGGCCGAATTGATGTTGTGGCTGTGGGTCTTGCCAGTGCCGCAGGTGCTGACAGTATCACCACCCTAGATATGGCGACCACCATCGATGTGGGTGATGATGCTGAACTCATCTCATGGGGTCTAGGTGATACAGACGGTATTGCCCTTAATTCCCTGAACGATCTTGATATAACCGAGAAGGTGATTCTAAACGCTTCTGGTGCACTGGCAGGTACTGGCGCGACCATGAAGATAAAAGATGACGAGCTGCTGGCTAAGGTGCGAGTGGGTAAGAACGCGGTCTTGGTCTCTGAAGGTGACATCCAGATTGCTTCTCGTGGTCAGGGTGAGGTTGTAGGTACCGTTGAGGCTGACTCTAGCGGTGCAATCTCTGTGTCTGTGACCAATGCCAACGTTAATATCACGCCGGTAAATACCGTACTTATCGACCAGGGTGCAGATCTAACCACCTATGGCGATATGAATATCTCGGCCGGTACCGACACCGACTTTAACCGAGATGACTATAAGATCCACTCTCTGATTGATAGCTTCTCGGATAGTGTGATTCCTATTGATGATGCGGGTGCGTCCGCCACCCTGTCACAGACCAACAATATTACTATTGCCTCTGGCTCGCACGTTAAGACAGCACGTCAGATGAACCTGCATGCCGAGCGATTTGGCTTTGCCGATATGGATGCTCAAACCAAGACAGTGAACTGGGCATCGGCACTGGGCGGCACGGCTGAACTTGGCGGTGACGTGACTATCGGCACCACAGGTACGGTAAGTAATGCTGGTACCCTAGAAACGGGTATTCGCCGTAATCAATCTATCGAGTTTGTTAGCTTAAATGACGACGGTAGCGTGGATGAGGTGAACAAGACCGATGGTATTAGCTTCTCTACCTCTATCGAGGCGCTAAGCTCAAGCCTGTTCGACGACCTAGAATACGCCGAAGAGCAGCTCTCTATCTTTAATGACGGTAAATCTTCCGATTCTGAGATTGAGGCTTTTTATAAGTCAGAAATTAATCGTTTGCGCGAACTTATGGTTGAGAAAGGCCTGATGGATGTGGATGGTGACGGCGAGTACTACGCGATTACCTTAAACATCCCGGTAATTACCGTTAACGACATTCACGCAGAGGCGGGTCGTATCGATATCCGCTCTGGCGATTATGAAGATACCGGTACGGTACTTTCTCCTGGTGATGCGTCAGTAACTATCTTGAACCACACCTTGGCATCATTAGTGGTGAATGACATAACCATTCCGCAAGAGAATGGTGGCGTATTCCTAAATGGTGAGCGTCAAGATGTGGGCAGTGAGAATGACCCAGTTATCTCTATCATTAACGACGTTGACCTAGACCTTGCTCTGATTGAGCTAAACGACAGGGTAGATACTGCAGATAACAACTCTGTTCTTACTTGGCCGTCTATTACCCTAAGAGGGGACATCGCAAACCGAAGCGGTAAGCTTGAGCTCAAGAGCTTGAGTGGCGAGGGTTCAAGCGCCCTAGGTAAGGGTGATATCAACATCTATGGTGACATCGATGTGAAAGATCAGGTGGTGATGACAGGCGGTTCGACCGTGATTAGTTTGCCGCCGGGCTCGACTTATTCTGTTGATGGCTCTGAGTACGCGAAATGGAATGCCGAGATTGGTAACAATGGTCTAGAGCAGGCGAATGCACTTGAGATCTTCAATCTGGTTAATCGTCAGATTACCGGTCCTAGCATTTACGCGGACAATATCTCGATCACTGCTGAATACATCAACATCAACGGTAAGATCCAAAGTGGTAAAGAGAGCTTCACCCTAAACATCACCCAAGATATGGAAGACACCATAGACGAGCTTCGTGCTGACGGTGCGACCGGTCTTGTACGTCTGGATGTGGGCAGTGAGGACTTCTCAGTATTCTACGATGCGACCAATGACCAGATCGTGGTTGGCGATATGCGCGTGAGCGGCGGCTATATCGAGCTTGAGGGTCATATTCTTAACACCAACACCAATTCAGAAATTGAACTTCTTGGTGGCTACGCCGAGATTGATGTGATTAACAACACCGACCTTGATGTGAAGATCATGGGTCTGGATGCCTCGCAGCGCGGTAAAGGTACTCTGATTATTCGCGACAAGGCGAAAGGAACCTCAGATAACCCTGTAGAGACTATCTACACCAAGGATGCGAGTGGCGTGACTGTCACTACTAATGGTGTGGCGACAACGGGTTCTGATGATATGACCTATGACCCTAGAGAGGGCTGGCGTTATTCCTGGACCATGGGTCAAGAGACCTTTGAGCGTCGCTATACCACAGAGGGTACATCGTCTTGGCTGGGTATTGATGCCTTTGCTAAAGATCCGAAAGATGTCTCCTTTGATGGCGAGCCAGAGGTAGTAGGTACTCCAACACTGCGTGGTGAGGGGGCTTATTTTGAATTCGATGAAGGTGGTGAAACCTATATCTTTAGTGAGCTAGATGAGCCAATTGAACTCGAAAATGAAACTTCATTGGTTCGCAAGTGGACTGAGAGTACTTGGTGGGGTAAGAAAACTTACTACGCTAAGTTTGTAGAAGAGAGCAAGGTTCGCTACGAGTCGACCCACTCTATCCGCGCCGATTATGGTGTAGCTATCACCTTCACTGGTCTTGAAGCAGGTTCTATCGATATCACCTCGGAAAACGGTGGTAGCGTGATTGTTCAAGGTGCCATCAGCAATACCGAGGGTACCACTACCATCACTACAGACGCGGATATCATTACTAAGTCGACAGGTAGTGTCGGCGGTATGGACATCGTACTAGACGCTAAGCGCATCGGTGGTGAGGTTCAAACCAATGTAGATGGCAGTATTGAGGCTGCTAGCAACGCACTACGTGTGAATCTAACCAACAATGGCGGTGGTGGCATTACCGCTAGCACCAACGGCGGCCGTATCAACATCGTTGAGACAGATGGTCCACTAGTGGTGAAAAATATTACCTCTGCAACCAGTCGTCAGCTTAGCAATGACACTGGTGGCAAGGTTTACTTATCTGCGGTGGGTGGTGTTGAAGCTGAGTCTGGAACCGCAGGCGTTGTACGTGGCGGCCAGATCTACATTAACTCTGAAGCGCATGTGGGCAGTAATTCACAAGCACTGGCTATCGACAGTGGCGTGAAGAATACCGACTCAGTGACCGTATTGGCGGTTAACGATATCTACCTAAGCGAAACCGATGGTGACTTCCTAGTTAAAGAGATCACCTCAACCTCTGGTGATGTAACAGTTACTGCATCGAAGGGCTCGCTCATTGATGCTAATAACTCAACGGCTCGAGATGAACGTACCTATGAGGACCTAAGCACAGGCCTTTGGGAGAACCTTGGCCTTATCGGTGGCAGTGATGCCGCTAACGCTAAGATTCAGAATGTTATCGATGCCTATGTGAGTGCTCGTGAGATGGAGTACAGCACTTACTGGAACATTCGCAATGGCCAATTTGATGGCACCTATATTGCTGATGAAGAAGTGGGTCTATCGGTAGATGAAGAGGCGTACTACCGTGAGGTATACGAGACTATCGGCACTGAAGATGGCCTGACTGGTAGTGATCTAGATACCTTTGTTGATGAT
Organism: Vibrio ishigakensis; assembly: GCF_024347675.1. Lineage (NCBI taxonomy): Bacteria > Pseudomonadati > Pseudomonadota > Gammaproteobacteria > Vibrionales > Vibrionaceae > Vibrio > Vibrio ishigakensis. The sequence goes on from NZ_AP024881.1 coordinate 1,059,949, forward strand.
GCTATCCAGACCCTAGTGAATAAGCGCACCGCAGAGTATCACGCGCTACATGCCACCTATGGTGGCGAGGCTTATGATGACGAATACGAATATGTATTGAGTCAGGATGAGACAGATAGCCTAACGGCGAGTGTGCATGTTTGGACCGAAGATGAGCTTACCAACCTTATTAGCGGTAGCCTGCTAAAACCTATCACCAACACCCAAGCAACCATCGAGGATGCCAACATCTCAGCTGGCGGTGATATCACTATCGTTACGCAAGATGATATCGGTAGCGCAGTGGGCTCAGTTGAAATAGACCTTGATGGTGATTACTCAGATGATGAGCGTGTGCAGCTTGCTGCTGCTGAACGTAACGATGTTTACTTCTTGTTTACTGAGCGCACTCAAAACGTGGTTGTGGATGTGGTTGAGTCAGACAGTGGCGACCAATTAGTTCGTTCATCAGGCAACTGGGTAAGCGATGGCTTTGTGGCTGGTATGCAAATTCGAATTGCCGGCGACAGTGCGAACGCAAATGACGAAGGCAGTTTCTATGAGATTGCTTCGGTTACCTCGGACACCCTAACCCTAACCTCGACGGCTCTGTCTGTTGAATTTGCAGTAAGCATGGATGTGGCGGCTATCAGCAGCACGCCTTATCTGACTACCTTGGTGAATACCGACGGTGATACTTGGGCAAGCCTTGGTCTGGTGCAAGATGGCTTTGTGTCCTTGGGTAGCGAGGTGTATCAAATCAGTCGCGTTGCTGGTCTGGTCATGGACCTTGAAGAGGTCGACCCTAGCATTGCAAGCGATGTAACTGCTTTGGATTCTAACGACTACCGCACAGCGAGTGTGACTAAAGTGGTTATCGACCAGCGCGAAGATATCGATGTGCTGGTTACCGGTTCAATTAGCGCAACGGCTACGGGTAACGTTTATCTTGGCTCTGAACAATCGATGCAGATTGATTCAGTATCTGGCGATAACGTGCGCATCAAGTCGAAGCAGGATCTAACCGATGGCACTGGAAACAGTGCGTCAGTAACCGCTGGCTCTACCTTGATCCTTGAGGCAGGCTCTGGCGCTATCGGCAGCGCAAGTAATCGCTTCAACATTGACCTAGCAACGGATGCAACCCTAACTGCTCGTGCAGAGGGCGACATCTTTATTACCGAGATTAACTCTGACATCAATGTTGCGACCATCTTCTCAAGTGGCGGAACCGTTGACCTGCTAGCTGTGAACGGCTCTATTGTCGATAGCTTTGATCATGACTATGAGAACATCCGCGCCGTTGATGTAGTGCTAACCGCAAACTCAGGCGGCATCGGTACTATTGGTAACCTTCTAGATATCAATCTAACCGGTGGTCTGCTAACCGTTAATGCTCAAAATGATATCCGCGTGAACGAGACTGAGGGCAACCTAGATGTTGACCATGTGGAATCAGCGCAGGGCGATGTTGAGCTAGCCGCGCATCTGGCTATTCTAGATGGCGTTGCTGACGACCCAAGTGAGCTTGCGGATATTGTGGGTGCAAGCATCTCGCTAACCTCACGCTTGGATACCGTAGGTCAGGTAGGTAATGATATCGAGGTGGATTCGGGCTCGACCGAGGGTGAGAATCTAACCGTATCTAGCTTTAACAATACACACCTTACCGAAACTGTCGGTGACCTGTATCTAAACACTATTCAAACCGGCGCGGCGGCAATTGCCTTTATTGCAGCTCCTGCAGGTCGAATCCTGAATGATAGCGCCAGTGGCGACAATATTATCTCAGGTAAAACCTATCTGTTTGCTTCTTTAGATATTGGTAGCAGCGATAAGGCACTGGCGACTCAGGTAGGTAATATCCAAGGGCAATCCACTACGGGTAGTACCTATATTGAGAATACAGGTGCTCTGAACGTGGGTGGTGTAGTCGACGGTATTTCTAGCGGCTTTGAGGCTGGTGGTGAAATCAATTTGGTTACACAGAGCCCGATGACTGTCGACCAAAACATGATTGCCAATGGCAACATCAATCTTAAGTCGAAGGATGATTCGGCTAGCGATGACATTACTATAGCGTCGGGAGTTACCCTTGAGAGCAAAGCTAGTATCAATATCAATTCTGGTGATGGCTTTACTCTAGAGTCCGGCGCAACGCTGGATGCAGATAAGGACGTCAATATCCAGATAGATTCGGGTAAAACTGGCGACCAAGACGCAGTCGGCGCAACCCTAGATATACAAGGCAGTATCCTAGCTGGCGATGATATCAATCTAAACGGTAATACTGACGACGATAGTTTTGTACTGCAAGGCTCGCTAGATGCAACCAACATCAATATCGATGCAGGTGAGGGTAACGATCAGCTACTTCTCGATGCACAGAGCCTAATCGGTGATACCTATGTGAGCATGGGCGCTGGAGATGATGAGATCACAGTGAATCAGCTTCACACAAGAGCAGACAAGCTAGTACTTGATGGTGAAGGTGGCACAGATAGCTACATCATCAATCGCACTGGTAGCGATGCCGATTACATTATCGATATTGAAGACTCAGGTGCAGGCAATGACGGCGCCGATGTGGTTAGCCTAAATGGTCTAGTAAGCGATGATACCTTCCTGATCCGCGCTAACTTTGTAGCAGCACTGCATGATGACGGTAATGGTGGCTATGGCAATACCGTTGAGCGTATTAACTACGATGGCAACATTAATGCACGCTTTATCATCAATGGTCTAGAGGGCGAAGATAGCTTCTACAGTGATGATACCGGCACCATCTTTACCCTAGATGGCGGTGCAGACAATGATACCTTCCAAGTAGGTCAACTATTCGGTAGTGACCGAGTAGGTCCATTTGTGGCTGACGGTGATGAAATTGAGACTACAGAAACCACATTGGGTTTCTTGAGTAATGGTAACAGCTTGCCGATGGTGATCTACGGTGGTGACGGTGAAGATAGCATCAAGGTTTACTCGAACAAAGCAGTGACCAAGCTTTATGGTGAAGCGGGCGATGATAGCTTTGTGGTTCGTGCCTTCTTGCTGGCTGACAGCGGTCTAACCAACAACAGCGTAGATGTAGAGCTGTTTGGTGGTGAAGGTGCCGATACCATCGAATACAGTATCAATGCCGCACTTAAGATCGATGGCGGTGCTGGTAGCGACAAGGTAGTGGTTCTTGGTACCGAGGGTGATGATAACTTTATGATCACCGAAGACGGCATCTTTGGTGCAGGTCTAAACATCGGTTATCAAGGCATTGAGTTTGCGGAAGTTGACGGCCTTGAGGGTGACGATACCTTCTATGTACTAAGCACTAATGCCGATGTAGAAACTACCATTATCGGCGGTCTGGGCGCTGACGTATTTAACGTCGCTAGCGATGTGACTAAGCCTATTGTTTCTTACTCTGTTGAAGGTCGCAGTAGCTTCATCAACCATAGCGTGTTCAGTGACGATGAGGCCTATAACGGCATCTTTGTTGACGGTGTCTCTCTGAATGTGGCTAGCCAAGAGAACGGCGCGGTAGCTATCGATACTCAATCGCTAACGGTTGACGAAGATGGCATGACAGATAGCTATGAACTGTCTCTAAGCGTTGATGAACCAAATGTGGCGACTGTGGCTTATGTGACGGTTTCGGCGGCGCGCGCTTCAAGCAGCGACAAAGACAACACTAATGGTCAGGCAGCCAGCATTCTGGTTTCCACCGATAACATCAACTTCTATGAGTCACTGGTCGTGACCTATGAGTCCGGCTCCAACTGGCAAGACACAACCCAGATCTATGTGAAGGCTATCGATGATAGCGCCATGGAAGGGGTGCGTGACTATGTGATCAGCCATAGCGTAAGCAGTGATAACCCTGACTTTGACGGTCTGGATATCGCGAACGTAGAGGTGAACGTATTCGACAATGACCAAGCGGATATTATCGTGCTTCCTCAGGGTGGTGATCAGCTTACTGAAGGCGGCGTTAGCGCTACATTTGATGTACGACTTGCAACTCAGCCAGAGGTCGGTGAAACCGTAACTGTCTCCATTGCTGAGATGCTAGGTGCTGGCGGTTCTGCGCAACTGGAGTTCAGCACAGATGAGCTGACCTTTGACCACACCAACTGGGATCAGGTTAAGACCTTTAGTGTGAATGCTCTGGATGACCTAGATGTAGAGAACCTATATCAAGGCAGCGTCAAGCTAACTGCAAGCAGTGATGTCGATGATTCTGATTACAACCAAGTGGATGATGCAGAGCAGATCCTGTTTGTAACCGACAATGATAGCGGCGCGGTTATCGTGACTCAAACTGATGGCTCGACCCTAGTTAGTCAAGCTCAGGATGACGACTACAGCCTAGTGCTAAGCAAAGCGCCTACGGCTCCGGTAACAGTGAATCTATTGAACGATGGTCAGACGCTGTTTAGCAGTGAAGACCCACGCTTCAATGCCGATGACAATACGGTGACCTTTGATTCTACCAACTGGGATCAACCTATCACCATCACTCTATCTGTGAACGAGGATTATCAAGAGCAAGAGGCTCAACCGGTTCAAAATCCACCACTTCAGCCACATACCCTAACTGGTATTCAAGGCAAGCTGATCATTGAGGGCGGTGTACCTCAAGGTAAGGCGCGCGCATTGAGCGTTGCGGTGATGCTACCAAGCGAAACCGATACTGAGCTTCCGGTTAAGAACATTGAAGTGAGTGAGGTTCTTCAGACTGACGTGCTAAACGTGTTTAACGATGGCAGTCAGGAGAACGACAGCGGTGTGCTTAGCGATACCAGCCTAACAGGTCTTGGTATGGGCGAGGGCATCGAATACAAAGACCTAGAGGTGGTTGAGCTATTTCTAGGCCAGGGTGATGACAATGTCGTGGTAACCGATACCGCTGCGGATGTGATTACCGTGGTGCACGGCGGTGGTGGTAGCGATAGCCTAAGCGTGACCGGCAGTGATGCCGATGGTGTGCTTATCCTATTCGGTGACACCGGCCAAAATGGTTTTGCCTATAACGCGACCTCTGATGAGAAAACCGATAAGGCTCGCGAGTTTAATAACCCTGGAGCAGATATTATCAATGCTGCGGGTGCGGGCGGCTCGGTAACCATCTTCGGTGGCCAAGGCAATGATGTGATTACTGGCAGTGAATATGGCGACCATATCGCAGGTGGTTCTGGTAATGACTTTATTGCAGGCCTTGGCGGTGATGACCATATCTATGGTGACGCAGGCTTTAATGTAGACGTAAGCACGCGTCTGGATTTGAGCACTCAGATCCTAACCGTGGTGAACATTGCAGATGCTGTAAACGACAACCTAGAAACCTCAGCCCCTCTAACCGTTGGTAGTGATACCATCAATGCTGGCAGTGGCGATGATGTCGTGATTGCCGACAAGGGTGTGATTAACCAACTAGATGGCGTTAACCGTATCCTTTCTACCTCACTAAGTGATGTAACAGAGGTGAGCAACGTCGGCTTTACCAATGGCGGTGGTGACACCATCACAGGCAGCGCCGGTAACGATATCCTGCTTGGTGGCCAAGCATCGGATTCAATCTATGGTGGTAATGGTCCTGAGGGAGCTGATATTGCAGGTAATGATAGCGATATCATCCTTGGTGATATGGGTAATATCCTGATTGATACAGGCGTGGTTACCCTGATTGCTACCTCGGATACTAACACTGGTAGCAACGACGTAATCCATGGTGATGAAGGTGACGACATTATCCTAGCGGGGGCTGGTAGCGATTACGTCGAGTCGGGTTCGGGCAATGATTGGGTGTTGGGAGACTTTGGTGAAGTAGACCTAAGAAACAATGCGATTGCACTGAAAACTGAACAAGGCAATAGCAATGCCTCTGGCAATGACGAGATTCACCTTGGTTCTGGCAACGATAGTGTGCTTGGTGGTCTTGGTAGCGACACCATTACCTCTGATTCAGGCAACACCCATGTTATTGCGGACAATGGTGAGTTGAATTACCTAGGTGCGTGGAACGACAGCTCTGTCCTTGCAAGCGCGTTAAGCAATGATATCAACCTTGGTGGTGATGATGATGTCACCCTTGGACTTGGTGACAACATTGTCATTGCTGGCTTTGGCTCTGATGAGGTAAGCACCAATAACGGCAATGATAGCGTTATCGGTGATAACGGTCAGATTAACCTCGTAGATGGTGTTATCCGCACTATGCAAAGCACGGATGCAGATCGCTCTACTGCAGCGGCCGATACTATCCATCTGGGTGCGGGTGCAGACCGTGTGATTGCAGGTCTAGATACCTTTACCGAAGAGCTTACCGAAACCGTCAACGGCATCGAGCTTGTTACCACCATTGAGAATGATGAGATTACCTCAGATTCAGGTAATACCCATGTCATCTCAGACAATGGTGTATTGACTTACAACGCCGATGGCATCTTGGTTAACGCTATGGCGACTGAAACCGACCGAGGCGGTGATGACGAGGTTACCCTGGGTGAGGGTGACAATGTCGTTATCGCGGGTCAAGGTGCAGATACCATAATCACAGCGGGTGGTGGCGATATCATCATGGGTGATAACGGTGAGCTTAACTTCGATGACCAAGGCGTATTCGTTAAGGCTGAGTCGACCGCTATTGACCAAGGTGGCAATGACACCATCAATGCGGGGAACGGCGATAATCGCATTATCGCAGGCTTTGGCTCTGACGAGGTGACTACAGGCTCTGGTAGCGATGTGGTTATTGGTGACAACGGTCAGGTTGACCTAATCGATGGCGTAGTTCGCGTAATCCTGAGCACGGATACCGAGAATGCAACCGCGGGTAGCGATACCATCAAGGTAGGAAGTGGCTTCGACCGAGTGATTGCTGGCCTAGATAGCGACATCGTGACGTCGGATTCTGGCAACAGCCATGTTATCGCTGATAACGGCGTGCTGACATACAACGCAAACGGCATTCTGACTAATGCGAAGTCTACTGAAACTGACCTTGGTGGCAACGATGAAGTGACCCTAGGTGAGGGTGATAACCTGGTTATCGCAGGTATGGCTTCTGATACCGTTAACACGGCGAATGGTGAAGACATTATCCTTAGTGACAATGGTGAGATCAGCTTCGATGCCAATGGCGTACTGATGCAGGTTAAGTCGACCTCACTAGAGCTTGGTGGTGATGACGTTATCAATGCGGGTAATGGCGACAATATCGTAGTCGCGGGCTTTGGTAGCGATGAGGTAACTACGGGCTCTGATAATGATGTCATCATCGGTGACAACGGTCAGATTGACCTTGTGAGTGGCGTGATTCGTTCAATGCAAAGCACTGATAGCGTGGATGCTACCGCGGGCAACGATAACATCAAATCGGGCACTGGCTTTGACCGTATCATCGCAGGTTTAGATAGCGATGTTGTAATGTCTGACTCAGGCGACAGCCATGTGATTGCGGATAACGGTCTGCTTAACTACAACGCTCAAGGCGTGTTGGTCCGTGCTCGCACTACGGAGCAAAATCTAGGTGGCGATGATGAGGTTACTCTAGGTAGTGGCGATAACCTAGTGCTAGGTGGTATGGGTAACGACACCATTACTACCTTCACCGGCGATGATGTTGTAGTGGGTGATAATGGTGAGGTTGTAGTTAGTAATGGCGTTGTGCGTCTTATCCAGAGCAGCGATGCAGATGAGAGTACCACAGGTGACGATACCATTAAGGTAGGTACAGGTTCTGACCGAGTAATTGCGGGTCTTGGTGATGACAGCGTGATGTCTGATTCTGGTGATACCCATGTACTGGCCGATAATGGCTTCCTATCTTACAACGCCGATGGTCATCTGATTCTGGCAACAACCACTCAAGAGGCCCTTGGTGGTGACGATGAAGTAATCCTAGGAGAGGGTGATAACACGGTTATCGGTGGTAACGGCAATGATGTCATTACTACCGCCAACGGTATGGACCACATCATAGGTGACAACGGTCAGATCCAGTATGACAGCGATGGTATTCTGGTTCAGGCGAAGACTACTGCCTTTGATCAAGGCGGGTCGGATACCATCAATGCAGCCAATGGTGAAAACCTAGTGCTAGGTGGTAATTCCGGTGACCAAATCACCACAGGTGATGATAAAGATATCGTTATTGGTGATAACGGCGAGGTCGATTACGTTGACGGTGTACGCCGCTTGATCACAAGCACTGACACCGAAAACGGCACTGGCGGTGACGATGTTATCAGCCTAGGCGCTGGTCAAGACCATGCTATAGCCGGTGTGGGCAATGATGAGGTTCGTAACGCATCGGGTGAGAGCATCATTATTGGTGATGATGGCTTTATCAGTAACGATGCGGAAGGCCGTTACATAGAGGTCTCTACAGGTAATACCGAAATCGGTGGTGATGACCTACTAATCGGTGGTAGCGACAGAGACATCATCTTCGGCGGTTATGGTAGCGATGAAATCTATGGTGGTGCGGGCCACGATATACTGGGTGGTGATGGCTCACTCGTTACGCGTGATGCGGACGGTACCATAGTGTTTGAGGCTATCGATCTGTTCACAGGTGGCAGTGACACCCTTGATGGTGGTGCGGGTGAAGACAGAATGCAGGGCCATTATGGTAATGACTTCTTCTTCGCCAACTTCAGTGAAGACGTATTAGTGGGTGAGTACGGTCGCTTTACCTTTGTTGAGATTGACGATGAGATTGTGCCTGAATCGATCATCTCTCTGGCAAACGGTGAGCTTGACCTTATCCGAGTACTGCAAACTGGCTTGTTCAGTGGCTATGCAGACCAAGTTTATCAAGAGTCTGCGTACCGTGAAGTGGGTCGTGAGCGCGCAGAGGATGAAGCTGAGGCAGAGGTTGAGTTTACTGAAGAAGCCGAGCTCGCCTTTATTGAGCTTGGTGGCATCATGACCTCAACCGGCGCAGGTGGTGCCTCAGCACCATCGGCTCCAACTGCCAATACCGCGCCTCAAGCGCCAGCTCCAGAGCAAGAGCCTGAGGTTGTACCGCAAGAAGCTACAGAGCCAGCAGCGGAGGATGTCGCTCCTGTAGAAGCTACACCTGAAGCAGAAGCGCAGGCTGAGTCTGAGCAAGTTGAACAGCAGACTCAGGAGCTTGTAGCCGAGGCTGAATCCGGTATCAACCTAGACGCTGCGATAGCCAGCGTGGCAGGTGCGGCAAGTTGGATGGTAATGCGCGCCGATACTAAAGGCAGAGGAGCAAGAAAGAACTAGCTTGTTTGTCTAACCCTAAGAGGAGCTGCAGGTAAACCTCAGCTCCTCTAGAGCTAAGCTAGACACATCAGAAATCCAAGACTAAGTTTATCAATAGGTTGCGCTATAGCGCACTCGCTTCACCGCTATTGAGCGAAGAGCATAGACCATAGGGAAGATGGTCAGGTATTTGTGCCAACAAGGATGTAGTTATGACCCAACAAAGCTCAATTGCGCCCGTAGAGACGCAGGCCGAGCACGCTCAATCCCAAGATGATTACTATCAGGCTTGGCTATCGAAACATAAAACCTTGATACCCGGATTGCAGGCGGCGATTCTGTATCTGCCTATTAAGGCTGAGTTGGTTCCTGTAGCTCGCTTTAAGCCTGAACACACTAACTTTCCTGAGCTCAATCAACTGATTACAGACAATAGACAAGCGACAGCCCCTATGGTGACGCGCTTGGCGGCTATCTCTCCTGATGGCGAAGCCTTTGGCCTGTTATACCCAGTCTTAGATACCCAAAACCAACTGATAGCCTTTGCAGCTTTCGCTATTCAGGTAAGTTCCCAAGAGCAGCTTACACAGGCTCTAACGCTTCTGCAGTGGAGCGCAGCTGGCATAGAGGTTACAGAGCAACAATTGAGAGCAGATAAGCTCGCCCGTGAGCAGGAATCCTATGCTCAGCGGGTGGAGATACTGGCTCGGGTGCTGTCTGAATCTAGCTATGGAGCATCGGCAGTGCGCATGGTGACGGAACTGGCAGTGCTACTAAATTGTGACCGAGTCAGTCTAGGTGAGTATCAGAAGAAACGCTCGCGACTAAAACATCTCTCCCATAGTGCTCAGTTCGGTAAGAAGATGAACCATGTTCGTTTGATAGAGCGGGTCATGGATGAGTGTATCGATCAGGGTAAGATAATCCGTTTCCCAGATAGTGACGTAGAGAGCGAAGCGATTATTCAAGCCCATGGCAACCTGTCCAGTAGCCAAGGAGATATTGGACTCATTTCTATTCCTCTTTATCTGCGTGGCGAGATTTATGGCGCTCTAGTGGTTGAAGGTAAGCCTGATCAGGAGTGGAGTATTGAAGATGCCGAGCTTTGCCAGAGTATCGCTAGTCTTATTCTACCAACACTAGACGACAAGCGAATCAATGATAGAAGCTGGTATAAAAAAGGGTGGGACGGCCTGACAACCCAGCTAGGTCGGCTATTTGGACCAAGATACCTAGGACGAAAACTCACCCTTATTGGTTTGCTTGTATTAGGTTATTTGCTCACCACGACCATGGGCGAGTACAAACTCTCGGCCAATGCCACCATTGAGAGTGGCGTACAGAGGGCGATAGTCGCCCCCTTTGATGGCTATATCAATCAAGCATTGGTTCGTGCTGGTGACAAGGTAACGCAAGGTGAAGACCTAGTGTTGATGGATGACAGGGACCTGCGCCTTGAAAGGCTAAAGTGGCTCAGTGAAGAGAGTAAATTGGTACGCCAGCGTCTGGAGGCTTTGGCGGTAAGGGACAGAGCAAAACTTAATATTCTCAATGCTCAAGAGAAGCAGGTAGCCGCGCAACTCTCCTTGGTGGAAAGCCAGATCGAGCGGGGCAAATTGATATCCCCTTATGATGGTTTAATTGTCAGTGGCGATCTCAGTCAAAGATTGGGCAGCGCAGTGACCAAAGGGGATGTGTTGCTAGAGGTCGCTCCTTTGAACAGCTATCGTATTAAATTGCAGGTGCAAGAGAGCCGTATTTCTGATCTTTCTCTTGGTCAAACCGGCACCCTTTATCTTTCAGCATTGCCAGAAACAGGTTTCGAGTTCGAGGTCACTAAGATCACCCCAGTGACCGAAGCGCGAGACGGCTCAAGCTACTTTATCGTAGAGGCTGAATTTAATACCTCAAACTCGGACAGTCAGCAGTTTGAACAACTGCAGCCGGGTATGGAAGGGGTAGGTAAGGTTTATATCGACGAGCGCCTGATCTTCCATATCTGGACGCGAGACCTAACGGAATGGCTCCGACTGCAAGCGTGGTCTTGGTGGGGGTAGTTAGATGTCGCAGACCCTATTTAGTCCCTCTTGGTACAAGGTATCCGACCTAAAGGTTCGCATTCGCAAGCATGCAGACATACACAGACACGTCTATCGAGACAAGGTGTGGTATGTATTGCAGGACCATGTCACTGGACAGTTCCAGCGCTTTACCCCGCAGGCCTATCAGCTTATTGGGCTGATGAACGGTGAACGAACCCTACAACAGATCTGGGATATCGCCTGTAAAGAGCTGAAAGAGGATCTGCCAAGCCAAGACGAGGTGATTAACCTTGTCGGTCAACTCAATAAAGCCAATGTGGTTCAAACTAATGTCTTGCCCAGCATTAAGCACCTTCATAGGCGCAGTGAAACCGAGCAACGTAAGAAGATACTGCAACAGCTAAAATCGCCTTTAAGTGTTCGAATTCCCCTTGTGGATCCGGAGCGCTTCCTTTCTGCAACCTGCGGGGTTGCCAGAGTTATCTTCTCTAAGTTTGGCGCCCTGTGTTGGCTGCTAGTGGTAGCGCTGGGCATACTGTTTGCCACTTTGCACTGGACGGCGCTCACCAATAATCTCAGCGATCAGGTCCTTGGGGTAGAGAACCTATTTTTAATGGCATTGGTTTACCCTGTTATAAAACTGGCCCATGAACTGGGACACGGCTGGGCGGTTAAACGCTGGGGAGGCGAGGTGCATGAGATGGGGATTATGCTACTCATCTTTATTCCAGTGCCTTATGTAGATGCCTCGGCAGCCACCTCCTTTAGCAATAAATATCAGCGCATGATAGTGGGGGCCATCGGGGTATTGGCCGAGCTGTTTATGGCGGCTCTTGCCATGATAGTGTGGGTGCTGGTGGAACCGGGTATCGTTCGGGCCTTAGCGTATAACGTAATGCTCATTGGTGGTATTTCGACTCTCCTGTTTAACGGTAACCCGTTACTAAGGTTTGATGCTTACTATGTGCTGGCAGATTTTCTTGAAATACCAAACCTTGCAGCGCGAGGAAATGCTCAGGTTGGCTATCTTGTTAAGCGTTACCTATTTCGAATCTCTCAGGTCAGAACCAACGCCCACAGCGCATCAGAGTCGTTTTGGTTGGTTCTATATGCGGTAGCATCCTATGTCTACCGTTTGTTTGTGATGGTCGCGATATCCCTGTTCGTCGCCAGTAAATATTTCATTATCGGTATCATTCTCGCTATCTGGTCTGTGATGACGAGCCTAGTGGTGCCTGTTGTTAAAGTGGTGGCAAAGCCAAGGCAAGACCCTCTTATGCGCAAGAAATCAGTAGCTATCTATCTAGGTTCATCACTTCTCATTGCTGGCATCGCTTTTATACTCTTTTATCTGCCGCTTCCTTATAAAACCTACGCTCAAGGGGTTATCTATGTTCCCCAAGAGGCCTATATTCGTGCCCAGACCGAAGGTTTTGTGGATAAGGTTTATATTGAAAATGACAGTGAGATTGGTGTTGGTGACACCATTCTTGAGCTCGATTCACCGGGGCTTGAATCCAGAGCGGAAGTGCTAAGGGCACAACTGGACGAAGCAAGGTTTCGCTACGAAGCCAGTGTTAATAATCGCACTGAGTCAGAGATATTGCTGCAAGAGTATCGCTATCTGGAGCAAGAGTATTGGGACGTGACTAATCGTCTATCAAACCTCACCATTAAGAGCCCAGCATCTGGCAACTTTGTGTTTGCGTATCGTAATTCAGAAGAGGGGCGCTTTTACAATCGAGGGGAAATCATCGGTTTCTTGGTAGATTTTGAGACGTTGCCACTGGCCGCGATGATCTCTGAAGATGACATCGATAGGGTAAGAAGTGAAACCCATGCCGTTACCCTTAAACTCGCCTCCCAGCCCAATAAAGAGTATCCGAGTAAGATATTGCGTCAGGTGCCTTCATCCACCCGCACCTTGCCCAGTTATGTGCTCAGCACAGAAGGGGGCGGCCTGATTGCCTTAGACCCGAATCGAACTACAGACTTGGAAAGTTATAACAGCTACTTTCGAGTTGAGCTCGACAGCAAGGCCGCACCTCTGGATAGATTCGATGAAAGGGTTCATGTTTTGTTTGAGCATGATCCAGAGCCCATTGCGTTTCGTTGGTATCGCGCAGTCAGACGTTTGCTATTGAGGCAGTTCGATGTATAGACGCCCACAACGAAGGCCCAATTCAATCCTCGAGCGTCCGCAAAGAGTCATTGATAAACAGGAGCGAATGGAGCGCTGGTGGCGGACTTTGACCGCCTATATTAGCCGTCCTATCCGCTCTTCTATCTGGTTATACAAGCCCTTGCTGTGGGCTATAAAGAAGCGAGATGGTTTTTATCGCAGCCTATCTGAGCAGGCGCTTAATCAGCAGATAGAGCATGTGGGGCATGAGCTGAAACGCCTTGGATTGACTCACAAGCTGACCATAGAAGCTTTTGCTTTGATTCGTGAGGTCGCAGGGCGCGAGCTTGGGATGTGGCATTTCGATAGCCAGATATTAGGCGGGCTATCCATACTGCATGGCAATATAGGCCAGATGCAAACCGGTGAGGGTAAAACGCTAACTGCGACCCTGCCTGTTGCGGCCGCGGCATTAGCCGGCGTGCCAACACATGTGGTAACCGTAAATGATTACCTTACGGAGAGAGATGCCGAGCTGATGTTGCCTGTTTATCAGCGCTTGGGGTTGAGTCTAGGTGTGGTAATCCAAGGGTTGAGCCTTGCCGAGCGCAAGCAGCAGTATGCTAAAGACATAGTGTACTGTACCAATAATGAGCTTGCCTTTGATTACCTTAAGGATTGCATTCAGTTAGGCCAGTTTGACCAATCTTTGCAGCTGCATGCGCTGCGTTCAATGCCTTCAAAGCATAGCTCTATGCTGGATAATCTCATGCTACGAGGACTCCATTTCGCTGTGGTGGATGAAGCCGACGGTGTATTTATGGATGAGGCCACCACACCTTTGGTGATTTCTGGTGATTCTACACCTCAACAAGAGCAGACCGAGATGTATATGCAAGCCTATGAGGTGGGAAGCAAGCTGGTTAATGAGCAACATTTTCGCATTCATAAGCATGCGAGACAGATAGAGTTTACTGCCGTTGGTGAAGAGTTCATTCAGGAACTGACAGAGAGCTTTGGTCCCCTATGGCATGGCCGAGTTAGGCGTATTGAGTTGGTGAAACAAGCACTCACCGCAACGCACCTTTTCATTCGTGACAGGCATTACCTTGTGGATGACGGGCAGGTCATCATTATCGACGAGCATACGGGCAGGCGCATGCCAGACAGGACCTGGGAGCAAGGGTTACATCAACTTATCGAGATAAAAGAAGGATGTGAGTTGAGTGACCCCAGAGTCACCTTAGCCAGCATCAGCTTTCAAAACTTCTTTCGTTTTTATCATCACCTTTCTGGTATGACAGGAACCGCGGATGAGGTGAAGAGCGAGTTTTGGCGTGTATATGAATTACCTGTGGTGGATGTGCCTACCCATAAACGCAGCAAAAGGCGTCAACTCGGTGAATCTATGTGTTTTACTCAGGAGCAGAAGTGGCGTGAGATAGTTATTCGTATCAAGGCGCTTCAGAGTGAGAGCGAAAGACCTATCTTGGTGGGGACTCAGTCATTAAAGGATTCAGAATGGTTGTCAGGCCTACTCCATCAGCAAGGTATAAGTCATCAGGTGCTAAATGCGAGACAGGATGAAGCTGAAGCAGAGATTGTCGCCTTGGCTGGACTCGCATCAAAGGTAACCATCGCAACCAGTATGGCTGGTCGTGGTACTGACATTAAGCTAGAACCTAGGGTAGAGGCGCAAGGCGGCTTGCACGTCATAGTGACAGGGCTGCATGATTCTTCGCGAGTGGATAGGCAATTAGAAGGGCGTTGCGCCCGTCAAGGGGATAGGGGGAGTGTGGAGTTTGTGCTCTCTCTGGAAGAGGAACTGATCACTAAAGGGTGGGCCAAAGTCTTAAGGTCAATTATTTCACTGCCAATTCCCAAGGTATTGAAAAATAAACTATTGTTTAAGGGAATACGCCGTTGTCAGAAGAGAATAGAGCATCAAGATGAACAGCGTCGCGCCCAACTATTGAAGCATGATGAACAGCAACAGGAAGTGTTGTCGTTTTCGCAGCAGCAGGTTTAGTCGTATGAAACTAAGAAAAACATGGATGTTAGGCGCTCTCTTGGTCGCGCCTATGACAGTCTCTTATAACTCTATGGCAAATTTTGATGGTTTGAGCAATGAGCTTGCTCCATTGAGTTGTTTGCTTGAACCTAGCCGTGACATTGAACTCTCTAGTGAGGTTCAGGGTGTTATCAGAGAGATAAGAGTAAACAGAGGCGATAGCGTAAAGAAGGGGCAGGTGGTGATGCGCCTTAATTCAACCTTAGAGGTGGCGGCGGTAAACACGGTTAAAGCGAGATTGGAGTTCGCTAAACGCAAGGTTGAGCGTAATGCGGATCTGTATCGAAAGAACCTTATCTCAGACAATGAGCAAGATGAGATGCTCACAGAGCAGCGTCTTGCTGAGTTTCAGCTTAAGGAAGCTAGGGTAAAACTGAGTCAGCGTGAAACTAAGAGCCCTATCTCCGGTGTGGTGATAGAGCGCATTAAGGACCCTGGTGAATTTGTCGATGAATTACCCTTCTTAAGGATCGCAACCCTAAATCCTATGCATGCTGAGGTAGTGTTGCCTGCAGAGCTCTACGGCACGGTGAAGAAGGATGAGGCTGTGACTCTTTATCCGCTTAACTCACAAACACCATATGAAGGCAAGGTGAAGATCATTGACCCCATTATAGATGCTGCGAGTAACACCTTTGCAGTCACTGTCTCTCTAAATAATGATTCTGGAGCCCTGTCCGCCGGGGTTCGCTGCCAAGTCGAGTTTAAAGGCTGATCGCCTGTTCAAATACTCTATTCTTTACAACTGACCTACCCCTAAACCTAGGGTTAGGTCTTTGTGCTATTTGCAAAACATCAATATTACATTCCTAATATGTATTGTTTCAAATAATAAGTTACCCTCTGCGAAAATATAAGAACTGTATTTATATGAAATCAGATTCAATTAAATTTGTTTGATTGAATCTGATTTATTAACGGCCAATAAACTATTGGTATATCTTGGGTAGTCATTTGCGGAGGCCTCTAAGTATATGAATATATTGTTTTTATTGGTTGTGAATTCAGTAAAAAATGTAGTTGGTAGTAAATATATAAAGTAGTTTTAGATTTAATATTTGAGGTTCTGCATATGGCGGTATTAAAGAAGTTTAAATATGATCATATCAAGGTGGGGGACGTTGTGTACGTTGCGACACCGGTTTGGTCAGGACATATAAATAAGCGAGGATTAAAATTAGGGGATTATTTCTTGCCTTATTCAGTGACTAAGATTACGCCACTGTTTTTCGATGTAGAGAATATAGGTCGATTCAGGAAGTCCGATGGCCATTGTAACGGCGCTAGCACTTTTGGTAGTCGTGCTTTCAATATCGGTGACTTTTGTCCTACTCTCGGACGTGTATCCGACCAGAGTAAAGAGTACAAACTGGCACAAAGTAGAGAGAAGCTTATTGAATGGATTAATTTCAATATGATGCGCTATCCCATCAACAGTAATGTGCTTAATTGTGATGAACTAGGTGAGCTTAAAATTCTACTGGAGAAAAATCTCTCTCAGTATTCCAGTTCAAAGCCAGTCTAACTTTTACGACTAGATCCGCACTATTTTCTGTCCCACACTGTTTAGGTCGAGTTAAAAAGGACTACACAAATGGGACAGAACCTTGCTGAAAATAAACAAAATGCTATCGAATTCTATCGAACGGCTTACCTAGGAGATCCTGTACGAGCCGTAGAGCTGTTCGTCGGTGATGATTACATCCAGCATAACCCTTTGGTTGGCAATGGTAAGCAACCTTTTATCGATTATTTCTTGGAAATGGCGCGAGATTATCCCAACAAAAGCATAGAGTTTGTTCGCGCAGTTGCAGAGGATAACCTAGTCGCTTTGCATACCCATCAAGTTTGGCCAGATGGTGATGAATACGTGACTATGGATTTTTTCCGTTTCGACGATAACGGCAAGATAGTAGAGCATTGGGATTCTCTGCAACAGATCCTGGAAGGGACAAAGAATGGCAATACCATGTATTAGAGGCAAAAAAATGGCACCCAAAGTTGGGTGCCGTAAAAAAGCGGTGCGCCGTGGAGCGCCTACTTAACTGGAAGCAAACAGTCAGAGGTTGGATTGTGCAAGATTTCCGTCTGTTCGAGTTAATAATAATACTTCTCATTTAGATCTGGCAACCCCTAAAATGTGATCTCCTTCAATAAATCTAAATGAAAATCATTATCAATAATATTTTGTAGCAATTTACCGTATGCAACTACTTTTAAAATTGACTTGAGATAAGATTTTCCGAGTAACTTTCCATCAATCTGGTGTTAAAACAATCATAAGATGGAACGCAAGATATGAAAAAAGCTCTACTTTTAGCTCTATCCGCAGCAGTGCCTTTATCAGCTATGGCTGATCACGACAACACGGTTATCGACGGTTTGGATTTTGGCCCTCTGGCTCAACTCGTTGGTACCTGGCAATCGACTGCCGCAGGTGGTGTTGATATTTCTCCTGCTCAAGCAGGGACCCCTCAAGGAGAGGGCGCTCCTGCCATTACTCCTTTTTATGAGACGATGACATTTGAGGTTGCTGCAGATGCAATAAATGCCAGCGAACAAACGCTGGTTGCTCTGTATTACAAGCAAGAAGTATTTCGCAAAGCCGATGATTCTAAGTTCCACGACCAACGTGGTTATCTGATATACGATAAGGACAATCAGATTGTATATAATTCCTTCTGTGTGCCACGCACAACCTGTATCACTGCTGAGGGCGTTGCAGGAACCGATATGACGCTTAAGGTTTCTGATAGAGGCGTAGCAGAGTCTAACTTTATGAAAGATAACGCAACCACCACAGATTTCTCTATGACGCTGAAGATAGAGGGCGATACCCTGACATATTCACAGAGTACGGCACTAAACATCTACGGCAAAGAGTTTGCCCATACGGATACTTCAACTCTACAAAGAATGAAATAGTTTTAGTAAGCCACTCAGTAGAGTGGCTTTTTTAATGATGGTATCTATTGGTATGTAATGCGTTTCATAAGCGAAATAAATGTTTGAATATTCGTATTAAGCTCTTGTTTTAAAATCGTTAAATAGCTCACAACATATTTCAAATTTATGTCGCTCACCCTCAAGTTTCTAACTTAGAGAGCCCTATACTGTAAGTGTTGTAGTTCATCTCAAGGAGGTAAGGGTGATGAGCAGAAAAATGAGTAGTAACCATGAGAGCTTGGAAGGCAAAGGAAGCCTGTGTAAGTTCTTTCTCTTCCTAGCGATATTTGCAGGTATGAGTGCATCGGTCATTTTGTCGATAACTCAGTGAAAAGAAAAACGACCTCTGATGAGGTCGTTTGTGGTTACAGGGTTAGACGAATGATGACGTCCAGCATCTTGTCGAAACAGGGACCGAGGTCGCTCTCGTCCTCAGCGAAGCAATACACTCCCTGTTTTTGATTGGGTTCAAATTCGTCAGCAGTAGCGTCACGGCTTTGCATTCTTGGATCATTTGCCATTCGATACAGCATGTCCTCACCGGTGCCGTTCCCCATATCATCGAGAAGTGCGTCACCTAAACCCAACGTAAAGACAAATACGCCATCTTCACGAGCTTGGTAGGCCATCTTCTCAGGAAGGTCTCGGGATATCTTGCGCATTATGGATTGAAACTCACTCTCGCCAGTATCAGCAGAATAGGTAGTCTCACCAGCACGAGGTCCACCGAGTAACCTAAACCCTTGATACGTATCGTTAGCCAATATATCCACGTGTTTGTAGATATCGTATGAGCTACTTACAGTTGAGCCATCAACAGTGTAGTCAAGGCGTTGTCTCATAGCCGTAGGATTCCATAGTCCACGACCTGAGCTTCCCGTTGTCGAGATTGCAGCCTCGTAATCAGTTCCATCTATGGAGAAATTAGAAGTGAAGGTGTTTGGTGCACCATCAGTAAAAATCACTAAAACTCGCAAGTTAGCAGCTATTGGGTCTGCGCTGTCGAATTGATTGTATCCACTTAAAAAGCCACCGGCAGTGTTTGTGTAGTGCTGATTGCCACCTGTCTCATAAGTCATCGCATCGATTGCTGTATTTATCGAGTCGTTGTTATGACTTCGTTGCAAAGTATTAAAAGGAATTACTGTATTTGCACCATAACCGTACTGGGTTACAGAGACACGATCGAAGTCAGGATTGAAGTTGCTCAGGAAGTTTTTTGAACGCTCAAGTACAGTGTCAAAAACATCTTCGAGTGAACCTGAGTTATCTATCACTAGGGAAATGTCAACTGGCCTACGAATAGTTTGAGCCTCTACCCCAACCGGCCAAGTATCAAAGCCCAGCAGTTGGATAAATGAGGTAGGCATATCGGCGGTGGCAGTCAAATCGATGGTGATATTGTCATCGGCATCATAGGTGTAGGTTGGATTAGATAATACTGGACTACTTTGCGACAGGGCGTCAGAGAGGTTCACATTGAAGTATTTTTGTGCGGCTGCAGTTGCATTAGCTTCTCGAATGGTTTTACTGGCGCCGGTCGAAATGGCCCTTGCCGCAGCTATTCCCGCCGCATCCACAGCAGCAAATAACTTGGCCTGTGTGGTGTAAGCTCTGCCTGAGTCCACAGCAAGCCCGGTTAAAATAAGAAGGAAGGGTAGTGAGATTACCGTGAGTAGGGTTGCTAACCCTTTGGACATTCGAGGTCTGTTTCGTTTCACGTCCATAGTGATATCCTCATAGGTAAGTGAGCTCTCTTATCGAAAAGTCTGTATCAAATATGAATGTTGATACAGGCGAGTATCGATAGATCACCTCAACCACATACACTGTCTCTCCATCGTCCAGTGTAAGCGGAAAGTTGTTCAAATCAGGCGTCGTAGAAATGTTACATTCGCCATCTGTCCAACTGGCGCACGCCCCCCATGTCGAATCTAATGTCGTATAGCCCCCGTCTTGCCAACGGTACTGCTCGTTCAAGTAGGGTGCTTGTGGATTGCCACTGGAATCGTCACCTCTGCCCACGACTTGGCTGATGAACATGGCACCGTCAGTACCCATATCGAGAGGGTTTGAGGTGGAAGCGACAATATCCATTACCTCTTCGGGGGTTTGTGAGCTATTTCTAGCAATGATGTTGGCACCTTCACGACTCAAACTGATAATTATATTGTTGGCTTGAATCACCTGAGTCACTTCAAAGATGCCCATCATGATGATGAGCAGGACCGGGGTGATGATTGCCATTTCCACTGATGCTAATCCGGCTTGGCATTTGCGAAAGAACAAACTTTTCATAGGCTCTCTCCACTCTAAAAGGTTTCATTCTTCATAGCAGTACTGACGGTAAACTCATACTTACCGTCGCTCAAAAGGGGGTAGATAATCGGGCTAAAGGTCGGCCATTCGCAGTCGATATGGATAGCTATTGTTTCACCAGCCGAACCGAATGTAGAGGTGACGTCGTTGCCATCGACATCCTCTGCTCGAATGCCATTGATCTTGACCACTCTAGTTAACAACCCATCGGATTCTTGCGAGATTTTTTCTAATATGGCCAAGGAACGAAGACGGTCGTCTTCTATTTCATTGGGGTCTAAGTCTGAGCGTCCAGTGATAGCGTATCGAGCGCCTTCGCGCACTGCATGTTGCATGGTGAGTTTGACGTAGCCAAACAGTGCAAAATCGACGATCGTGAATATAAGGGCGAATAAGAGGGTGGCGACGATCGAGAATTCGATCAGTGAGGCACCACGAAGCGACTTAAAGGAAAGCCGCCTGATCGGTTTTTTTCGAGTGTTCACACTCTTGACAGAGGTACGTTTCGCGTCCATTGCGTCCCAGCCTTTTACCAATAAGAACCGAGCCCTGCCATCTTCCCAAGATGCAAGACATGATATTAGGTATAAGTTTGCGTTTTTAGGTTGTCAAAGGACGAAAACAGCTACACCAAAAGGGGTAGGAGATTTTACTTTATTTTTTAATTGGTTAATAAATGAACAGTGATTTGCAAAAAATTTACCCTAGTGTTTTGCCTCGTGTATAAGTTCAAAACATTCACGGTGTCAATAAATTAAGGAGGCTTTGTCAGCCTCCTAGTTGATGGACCGATTGCAACTAATTGAGCGTTTCTCTGAGTGCCTTGGTTGCTTCTACCATGTTGGCCAAAGCCGCTTCGGTTTCCTTCCAACCCCGCGTTTTTAGTCCGCAGTCCGGGTTAACCCAAAGACGTTGCAGTGGAATATACTGGTTCGCTTTTTTGAGCAAATTGGTTATCTGTTCTTTACTAGGAACGGCTGGAGAATGGATATCATACACACCAGGGCCAATATCATTCGGGTAGTTAAATGACTCAAATGCTTCGAGTAGCGCCATCTGGGAGCGAGCGGTCTCTATTGTGATCACATCAGCATCCAATCTCGCGACCGCATCTATGATCTCGTTGAACTCGCTGTAGCACATATGGGTGTGAATCTGGGTTTCAGATTTAGCAGATGATGCAGATATCTTAAAGGCATCCACAGCCCAATTAAGGTAAGTCTTGTGATCACTCTTCTTCAGTGGCAAGCCTTCACGAATCGCAGGTTCATCAATTTGGATAATATTGATGTCCGCATCTTGTAGATCTGCGACCTCATCTTTCAGTGCCAGTGCAATTTGTTTTGCTGATATTTCGCGCGCTATATCTTCTCGAGGGAAGGTCCAGCAGAGTATGGTCACAGGGCCGGTGAGCATGCCTTTCATGTGTTTATTGGTAAGAGATTGCGCATAGCTAGACCATTTTACCGTGATAGGAGCTGAACGCTTAATGTCAGATGTAATGATGGCTGGTTTGACACAACGTGAGCCATAGCTTTGAACCCAACCAAAGTCGGTGGTTTGGAAGCCCTCAAGGTGTTCAGTAAAGTATTCCACCATGTCATTTCGCTCAGCCTCACCATGTACTAAGACATCAAGGCCCAGTGCTTCTTGCTTTTCGACGCAGGCTTTTATTTGCGCCTTTAGGTGGGTCTCATATTGCTCAAGCGTAATCTCACCGCGCTTGAATTGACCTCGTGCAGTTCGAATATCCCCGGTTTGTGGGAATGAACCTATGGTTGTGGTCGGTAGCTTGGGCAGATTTAGCTTTGCTTGCTGTGCTTTGATGCGCGTAGTAAAAGGCTCTCTACGCTCACCACTTTTCTCGGTGAGACAAGCGATGCGTGCTTGAACCTCAGGCTTGGTGACTTGAGTATCGTGGGCTCGTTGACGAATTGGAACGCTATATTCTATGCACCAAGCTTGCGCATCTTCATCACCCGTCAGGGCAGATGTTAGCTTGGCTATCTCACTCAGTTTTTGTTTGGCAAAGGCAAACCACTCTGGATTTGAAAGCTGTGATTCAGAACCAAGATCAACTGGGGAATGCAGTAGAGAGCAGGAAGAAGCAATCCAAAGATTTTCTTTTCGGTCGCGAGCGATGGAAGCCAGGTCTTCAATCCAAGCCCCTAGATCGGAGCGCCAAACATTGCGTCCATTGACTACGCCAAGTGACAGCACCCAATCAGTAGGTATCTTTGGCGCTATCGAGTTTAGCTGCTTAGACCCTGCGACTAGGTCCAGATGCAGACCATCGATTGGCAGTTTGCTTATGGTATCGAATGACTCTTCGATGTGATCAAAATAGGTGGTGAGAAGCAGTTTAACTCGCCCGTGGAGAGCCTTGTATGCAAAGCCAAATGCCTCAAGCCAGTTTGGCTCAAGCTGCAGAGCAAGGATAGGCTCGTCAATCTGAACCCACTCTACATCCAGGTCACTTAGTCTTTGTAGGATCTCTTGATAGGTATCGAGTAATTGGGGAAGTAGACAGAGTTGGTCGAAGCTTTCTTCTACTGTCTTGCCTAGATATAGATAGCTCAATGGTCCAAGAAGGCTGACCTTCACTTGATGTCCAAGAGCTTGTGCTTCTTTGACCTCGTCAAATAGCTGCAACCAACTTAGCTCAAAAGTATCGGATTTAGAGAACTCTGGAACCAGATAATGGTAGTTAGTGTTAAACCATTTAGTCATGTCTGCAGCATGACCACAATCGCACTCGGTGTCGGCTCGAGCAATGGTAAATAGGGTATCAATATTGATGCCGTGCTTGCGGTGACGCTGTGGAACATGTCCCAGTAGCAAACTGGTATTAAGGACATGATCGTACCAAGCGAAATCGCCTACGGTGACAAAGTCCAGTCCAGCATCGGCTTGTGCTTGCCAGTTCTTAGCGCGAAGTTCTTTACCTACGGATAGCAGGGTATCCAGGTCGCTGTCACCCCTCCAATAAGCCTCAAGAGCAAACTTAAGTTCGCGTTTTTCACCAATTCTTGGGTAGCCTAGAATATGTGCTTTTGTCATCTCATTATCCTCACGATGTTTGTGTGTATTCATCATGAGGCCATCTAAGCGATTGAAACAATTGCAACTTATTCAAGGTTGGCTTGAGCAGATTTCATAGTGAAATGTTAGGTTTAGAAAATTACTTATAGACGTCTAGACGTTCGTGTGGCTTAATGAAGTCAGGATTAAACAGCAAGGAAAGTTATGATTGAGCTCAAGCACTTACGCACCATGCGCGCTCTACAACAGCACGGTTCTTTAAGCGCCTGTGCTGAGAGTTTGCATATTACCCAATCGGCTGTTTCTCATCAGGTAAAAGAGCTTGAGGTGCGTATTGGCGCACCGCTGTTTTATCGTAAAACCAAGCCGCTGAAGTTTACCTCTCAAGGTGAGCGTTTGGTGGCGCTTGCCCATGAAGTGCTACCAAAGATCCATGAGGTGGAACTCTCGCTAAAAGAGCCTTTGGATATTGACTCTTTTACCCTAGCGATCGATTGCCACTCTTGCTTTCAATGGCTACTGCCGACCATCAAAAAATTTCAAACGGACTATCCAAATCTAAGTGTGGATCTAGAGTCGGGATTTCATCAGCAACCTTTGGAAAGACTTCTTGCAGGTGAGATTGACCTTATGATCACCTCGGATGTGGAGTCTCGCAGTGACCTGCATTTTGTGCCCCTGTTTGGCTATGAGTTGCAGATGGTGTTTGCCAAGGAGCATGAATTCGAGACTAAAGACTTTATTGAGCCATCTGATCTAACCAATCAAACGCTTCTTACCTATCCGGTCGAGAAGCAGCGCATGGATATCTATAACCTATTTCTAAAACCTGCCAATCTTGAACCAAAAAAATGGAAGCGGGTGGACAATACGGCGACTCTGCTGCAGATGGTTTCCGGTGGGTTTGGAGTCGCGGCGCTTCCAGACTGGGCGGTTCGCACCTTTGAAGATCAATCCTTGATTGCTACCTGCAAGGTTGGTGAGTCTGGGATCCAGCGTCACTCCTATGCAGCGGTTCGAATTGCCGACAAAGACCAGTCCCATATTGCAGACTTTGTGCAGCGAGTAAAACAGCACCACAAACGTTAAATTTACGTTCTGATTTACGATTTATTGTTCCCTTAAACCATCACGATTTGTGACGCTTTTCTCGTATTGGTTATTTCGCCCGTGTATGCATTTTAATTCATGGCATAGTTCGCCAAGTTCAACCTTGAGAGCAAAGACTATGAAAACTGAAAGAGAAAAAATGCTGGCCGGAGAGCCATACGACGCATGGGATAAGGACCTTTTGGATGAGCGCGTTCAGAGTCGCAAAGTTCAGCAAAAACTGAATAACAGCATTCCCGATACCGAGGAGTGGCGTGAGGCTATTGATGCCCTGATTCCTGGTAACGACAATGCCTATCTAGAGCCTCCGTTTCGTTGTGATTACGGCTCAAACATTAAGGTAGGTAAAAACTTCTACACCAACTTTAACTGCGTGATTCTAGACGTAAACACAGTAACCATTGGCGACAACGTTCTGTTCGCACCTAACGTTCAGATCTACACCGCTGGTCATCCGTTGGATGTGAAAGGGCGCGTGGAAGATGCCATCGAGTTTGGTTACCCGATCACTATCGGCGATAACGTGTGGCTTGGCGGCGGCGTGATTGTTTGTCCTGGTGTGAATATCGGTGAAAACACCGTTATCGGCGCAGGTAGTGTCGTGACCAAGGATATTCCCGCGAACGTAGTGGCCGCAGGAAATCCTTGTCGCGTGATCAGAGCTATCGAGAACTAACCTCGTCTACCAAATAAAGCAGGTTTTGATAGGCGATTCCGCTGTGTCGCGATAAGCCTATCTCGCAGGTAGCGCTGGTACTAAAGCCGCGACTGCAGCCCTCTGGCACCTGAGCCTTGAGCGGGCTTAATGCGCTCTCATTCAGCTCAGGTGTTATAACACCTTTTGTACCCGCAAAGCCGCAGCAATGCACATGCTCTGGTACTATCACTTCACTAGAGCAGCGCTTGGCTAATGCCAACACTTCATTCTGATGCCCAAGCTTTTGATTGCTACAGGTGAGGTGCAGCATCACGGGTTCATCGATGGCGTTAAGCTCAAGTTTCTCCATGACCTCTTTTGCCACAAATTCACAGCTATCAAAGAGCTTAAACTGCCCAGAGAACTGTGAACTAGACTCGAGAGCACATGGGCTGGCATCAAACACTATCGGGATCTGCCCGTCTTCTGAGAGCTGTTTTAGTGCCAGTTCTAGCTCTAGAGACTTTTGCTTAGCAAGATCCTTGTCACCCATGCTGGCATAGGGTTTACCACAGCAAAGCGCGTCTAAATCTTGTGGCAATATGACCTCGATACCTGCTTTCTGGCAGATAGAGTGGAACACCTCTGAAAGACTTAAGTTGTTTGAGCCCAAGGTGCGAGAAACACAGGTTGGGAAATAGATAACCTTGTTTTGATGCTGGCTTGTTTTGCTCTCGATCTGCTTGGCCGCGGGTGGCAGGGTTGAGATCAACACAGGTGTACCCAGCGGTTTATTCAGCTTACGTGTTAGGCGCTCAATATTCTTGGCCCCAACAGCTTTACCAGCCCATTGATTGGCAGTGAGTCCCCAGCGAGCTATCTGAGTGGCTTTATCGAAGTTGTTTGCGCTCCACTTAGCGATAGGGTTGGACTTAGACTTGCTTCTAAGAGAGTCGATTAAGGTGCCAGTATTGATGCTAATGGGACAGCGCGACTCACACAGACCAGTAACGGCGCAGGTTTCAATCCCCTGATAATCGAACAGTTTTTCAAGTTCTGGGTCGACAGCCCCTTTAGCCTGTTGGCCTTGTAATTCTCGGTACAAGACTATGCGCTGACGAGGGGAGAGTGACAGGGTTTTACTCGGGCATACTGGCTCACAAAAGCCACACTCCATACAGGGATCCACGTTTGAATGGGTTGCCGGCATCGGCTTAAGATCTTTGAGATGCGCATTGCTGTCCGTATTGATGATAACCCCAGGGTTCATCAGATTAAGCGGGTCAAACAGCGATTTTATCTCGAGCATTAAACGGTATGCGTCTTTACCCCATTCTAGCTCTACAAAGGGCGCCATATTACGCCCCGTACCGTGCTCAGCTTTAAGAGAGCCCTGATATTTCACTGCCACCAGTTCAGTCACCTCCTCCATAAAGGTGCGATATTGCTCGATAGCTGCTGAGGTGTCGAAGTTCTGGGTAAAAACGAAGTGTAGGTTGCCATCTAGTGCATGCCCGAAGATGATGGCTTCATTGTAATGGTATTGCTCAAACAAGGATTGCAGTTCACGGACGCCATTAGCAAGCTTTTCGATAGGAAAGGCAACGTCCTCAATGATGACGCTACTGCTGAGCTTTCGGATTGCGCCAACGCTGGGTAGAAGCCCTTTGCGCGTCTTCCACAAAGAGGCTATCAATTCTGAGTCTTGAGTAAATTCTTGCTTACCTATCAGAGAAAACTTCGCGGTAACCTCGTCTAGCGTGATGCAAGTCTCTAGCAGGGTTTGCTCTGAATTAGCGCTGCACTCAATGAGCAGCGCACAGGCCTCGCAGTCGACCTGCTTTAGGAATTCGGGCACGCCCTCTTGCTCGGCAATCGAGGCAAGGGCGCGTCCATCCATCAGTTCCACCGCATCTACGGAGTGTTTGGACAAAGCCTCAACGGCCAGGCTGGCATCTTCGATATTGCTAAATACCACCAGGCTAGCTGCTTTATGGGACTTGATATCGATAGTGCGATAGGTGATATCCACCAAGAAACCCAAGGTGCCCTCTGAGCCTATGATGAGGTGCTCTAGGATATGAATAGGGTCTTCAAAGTCGATAAGCGCATTTAGGCTATAGCCGGTGGTATTTTTTAAAAGATATTTGTGTCTGATCTTTTCCAGTAGGCTCCCGTTTTCAAGGCAAGCCACTCTCAGAGATGCGAGCCTATCTAACAGCTTTTTATGGGAGTGTCGGAACCGCTCAATAGAGTCTGAATCTCCGGTATCAAGCAGGGTACCGTCACTTAATATCACCTTTAAACAGGTGACGGTCTGGTAGGAATTATCTGCGGTGCCACAACACATTCCGCTGGAGTTATTGGCTGCGATACCGCCTATTTTGCAGGTATCAATGGAGGCAGGGTCGGGACCTATTTTCTTGCTATAGGGAAGTAGATAGCGGTTGGCATCTGCCCCTACTACGCCAGGTTCGAGGCGTATTTTGGCACCGTTGTCTATTATCTCATGTCCGCGCCACTCATTGGTCAAGGTAATTAGAACTGAGTCTGAGATGGCTTGCCCAGAAAGGCTAGTGCCCGCAGCGCGAAAGGTATAAGCAAGACCGTATTCGCTACAAGCCTGAATGGTTTTTTGAACCTGTTCAATATTGTCGAGCTTTAATACTAATTTTGGTATCAGGCGATAGAAGCTAGCGTCAGTACCGTAGGCAAGACAAAGGTAAGGGTTATCGACTATCTGTTCCGGTTTAAGAAAACCGCTTAGCTGAATCTTTAACGATGAATAGGGAGGAGCAAGAGACACGGTAATTCCTTTACTGCGAGAATCTTATATAAGATTAGAAAATTCTCGCCCACCGTGCTTCTGTCTTTGCTTGAATTGAGAGCCAGTTAACCCTCAGGTACCTCAGAATTAAACCCGCGGATGATATTAAAGTGGGTGATAACCGCAAACAGTCCTATAACGATACCCAATTGCCACACATGGGTAAGACCTATCTGCATCAGGCTCATACTCACGATCGACGAGACTATCATCTGACCGCCACCTTGAAGCGCCGCAGCTGTGCCCGCTCGGTTGCGATATGGCTGCATTACCAGGGACTGAGCGCATGGTAGCGCAAGGCCATTACCTGTCACCATAATCAGCTGACCCAGCATCAGCCAAAGTGGCTCTAGGGGGCACAAGATCAGCCAAGCCGCCGCGCACAGCTGAAGAACTGGGGTGATCTTTAGGGTGCGCTCAATGCCAATCCGTGGTCGCAGCTTGTTGCTAAGAGAGGTACCGGTAAACATACCTAGAGCAGGTATTAGCGCCCACAGTGCGTATTCATCAGAAGACATGCCGATTTGGTTTTGCATTACAAACGGCATCAGCGAGATAGTGGTGATAACCAAGCTGAAGTTAAGCCAAGAGATACCAGAGAAGCTAACAAAATAGCGAGTGGTTACTAGCTCTTTATATTGTTTCACCATGCCCAAAGGAGAGGGTAGAGGTTTTCTGTTTCGCATGGTTTCGTCAAACTTAAGTGCAAGCACTATCCAAATAAGCGAGACGTAACAGAGCAATGAGATAAACACCATGCTCCAGCCGAAATAGTGGTTGATAAAGCCACCTAAAACCGGAGCAAACAGTGGTGTGATGGAAGCGGCCATTGCAATATAAGAAAGTGCGGTAGGTAACTGGGCTCCAGAATAGCTGTCTCTGGTGGAAGCGCGAGCTAACACGGCGCAGCAGCCGGTGCCTAAGCCCTGCAAAAATCGTCCCAGAACCATAGCTTCAAAGGAATCACTGAAGGCTAGGATAGCAATGAGCCCAGCCATAGCCACTAGAAGGCCAGCAAGCAATACGCGCTTTCGACCCAAGGAGTCGGAGATAGGACCATAGATAAACTGCGAAGGACCAAAACCGAGTAGGTAGATACCCACTAAGAGCTGAGCTTGGTCTAGGGTGATGGAAAAATCCTTGGCTATCCAAGGTAGGGATGGAAAAACCAGTCCCATGCTGAGCTGTCCAATACTGATGATCAAACAGGCCAAAAATATTGGTCGTTTACGAAAGGTCTCTGCGTTCAAGTGGCGTTCTTTTGCATAATGCGGGGGACGCATATTATGCATGAAAAACGGGCACTTAGCGATGCTAACTAAAACGTTATTTCAATTTTTAAGCCTTTCTTCTCAGCAGGATCGCTGTAGCTAAGTTTGATGTCTGCATCATGCAGTTTGGTCACCACAGCCACTAGGGACAACCCCAGCCCATGCCCCTTGCTATTGCGGCTGGTATCGGCGCGATAAAGACGCTGGAACACCTTGGTATGCAAGCTAGGGTCGATGCCTGGACCGTCGTCCTCAATCACTAGTTTGTTGTTTGCTACATGAAGCTTGATAGTGCTGTTTTCAGGGCAATATTTATGGGCATTATCCAGAAGGTTGTAGATAACCCGAAACAGTAACGAGCGCTCACCTGTAACTTCGCTAGGCTCGATATCGACTTCAAGGGTTTGCCCTTTTTCTTCAAACTGCGCCTCAGCAAGTTCAGCTGCATCCTCAGCAATCGTCGCTAGGTCTACTTGAGTAAATTGAGCACTACTTTGTGTTTCGAGTTTGCTCAGTTCCAACATGGCATTGAAGGTATTGATGAGATCTTCGAATTCCCTTTGGATTTGCTCACTGTCCTCAGTGGATGGGGTGTCCAACAGGCTCAATCTATTGCGAATTCGGGTCAGTGGGGTACGCAAATCATGGGCAATGGCGTCTGTTACCCCTTGTATCTGATTAACCGATGACTCAATTTCATCCAACATAGAGTTAATGAAACCTGAGATGCGATCCCACTCATCATCATTACCACCCAATGGAATACGCCCATCGAAGCGCCCCTTCTCTATCTGAGAAACCACCAGATGAATACTGGATAGATGGCGCTTCATACGCTGTCTGATGAGAAAACTTGGGATCAAGGCGATGAAGAAAGAGCAGATCAGCACCGCAATCGCTGCTTGAGCAAAGTTCTCTTGGATCTCCCATAGGTATTCGTTGTCGGTCGCCACCAACACCTGGTAGTTGTCGCCATGATGCTGGCACCCTTCCAATAGGCGTATGCCACCTCTGCCTGCTACAGGAAAAGGAGAGAGCTCAGGGCAGTGGCCAATGGAGCTTGGGATTGAATTTAGAGCGCCAAAATACTCGTTATCCGACAGGCGTCTTATCACCGTGAATACACCTTGCTGGGCAAAGGCATCGTCCTCGGTAAGAAACTCAAGGTCGATTTCGTCTTCGGGTGTCGTTTCCAAGGCTTGCTGCAGTTGCTGAACATGCTGGATAAGCAGCTGCTGCTTGGAATTCACCATAGGCTGAATACTGAGGTAGTAGATAGAAAATAGGGCCAGAGCCACCGCCAACCACAACATCAAGGTGACTGACAGCGACAGGCGCCATAAAGAGTGTCGACGCCACAGGCGAATAAGCTTATTTCCTATCTGATTCATGTTTTAGGCCTTGAGCTTGATCATGCGATAGCCCGCGCCGCGTACGGTCTCGATAAGGTTAGGCTTGCCTTCTACCTCAAGCTTTTTTCTGAGCCGTGCAATATGCACGTCAATCACATTGGTCTGAGGGTCGAAGTTATAATCCCATACCGCTTCAAACAGCAGCGAACGGGTCACCACCTGACCGGCGTGCTCTACTAGATAACGAAGCAGCTTAAACTCTTTGGCTTGAAGATTAACCGACTGCCCATCTACCAGCACCTGCTGAGAGAGTAGGTCGATCTCAAGGTGTCCATTGGATAGCTGACTGGTTTGAGCAGTTTGAGTTGGCTGTGCGCGAAGGGCGAGGATCTCAACTCGGGCCAATAACTCCGCAAGGGCAAATGGCTTGGTGAGGTAGTCGTCACCGCCTTGTTTTAGTCCCTTTACTCGCTCATCCACACTATCTAGCGCACTTAAGATAAGTACCTTTGAGTGTATGTTGGCTGCACGCAGCGCCGCCAGAACGCCAAGGCCATCCAGTTTAGGAAGCATACGGTCGAGAACAATCACTGAGTATTGCCCTTCGATCGCCAAAAACAGTCCATCTTGACCGTTCTCAGCACTATCTACCTCATAGCCTTGTTGTTTAAGTGAGAGACACAGGTATTCCCGCGTCTCTCTGTCGTCTTCAATAACTAGTATCTTCACAGATGTCTCTTGTTATTTACGTTTAAGTTTTGGGATCTCTTCGCCGGTCGCTACGTTGATAAGCAGCTTCTGGTGACCAGTCTCAGCGCTTGCTAGCTCGACCTCGTAGAATACGATGCCTTTCTTATTCTCTAGCTCAGCCTCGATCATGTTGGCATTGTATTTAGTCTCAAGTTCAACGATCTTGTCGATGATATCGAAGTTTGCTTTTTGAACTTGTTCAATAGCTACCTTATCTTCTTGGTCTAGGTCGCTGAAGCCCAGAGTGGTTAGGCTTTCGGTTTCATGCTTGAGAAGTGAGCCGTCTTGAACCGAGTATTTCATCTCGTGCTCATAGCCCTCTGCTATATCTACTACCTTGAATTGGAAAGCGAAGGTTTGATCGCGGTAGTCATCCAATTCAATCTCGGTTACAACACCCTTTGACACCTTACGTACCTCAGGAGCCAGTTCAACCAGTGAGGTGTTGCCCGATTGCAGAGCCATTAGAGATAGGGCTGCGTCGTTATCAGCGTGAGCCACGCCAGCCATAGTTAGAAGTGAAGCGATTAGTCCGGTTTTGATAAATTTCATGGTGTACCTCTTAGCAATAAACGATAGCGACAATGTTCCAAAGGGAGAACAGGGCAAGATAGCTGGTAATACAGATACTTAATCCACGTTTGGTTCTACTCTTCATTGTCGTCCTCTCAATAGCCCGACTCTTTGTTCAGGCTTTCCGTTGTTTCGATGAGGACACTTTACCGAACTAACCTAACCTCAAGATGGAGAGAAGATTAAATAAAATTAATAATGCCAAGGAAACTTGCCAAACTCTTTTGGACGCTTCTCTAGGAAGGCATCGCGACCCTCTTGCGCTTCATCTGTACCATAAGCAAGGCGCGTTGCTTCACCAGCGAACAGTTGCTGACCGACAAGGCCGTCGTCTGGAAGGTTAAAGCCATACTTCAGCATACGCATGGCGGTTGGTGATTTGCTGTTGATCTCTTTACCCCAACGAAGGGCTTCATTTTCGAGCTCAAAGTGATCAACGACCTTGTTTACCATACCCATCTCATAGGCTTCTTGCGCGCTATAATCGAATCCGCAGAAGAAGATCTCGCGAGCACGTTTTTGACCTATCATCTTGGCAAGATATGCAGAGCCATATCCAGAGTCGAACGATGCCACATCTGGGTCGGTTTGTTTAAACACGGCATGCTCTTTTGAGGCCAAAGTGAGGTCACAGACTACGTGCAGGCTATGACCACCACCTACTGCCCAGCCAGGCACTAGGGCGATAACGACCTTAGGCATAAAGCGGATCAGGCGCTGCACCTCTAGGATGTGCAAACGACCCATACGGGCAACGTCAGCCACGTTCTCACCTTCGCCTTCATACTTGTAGCCATCTTTACCACGAATACGTTGGTCGCCACCTGACGAGAAAGACCACTGTCCTTTCTTGGACGGACCATTGCCAGTTAGTAGCACGCAGCCTACATCGGACCATTGGCGCGCATGGTCTAGAGCCGTGAACAGTTCATCCACGGTTTTTGGACGAAACGCGTTGAGGCAGTCGGGCCTGTCGAAGGCAATACGAACCGTACCTTGCTCTATATGTCTGTGATAGGTGATGTCTTCGAAATCGAAGCCAGGAACGGCTGTCCAAAGGTCTGGGTTGAAGATAGTTGCCATACGGATTTCCTGTAGAAAATTACTGTAGTAAGGCTAGAAATTTCCGCCTAGCTAGTCAACCTGAGCCTATGATTTGTATGGTTTTTTCTGTGTATTCGCGCAAAAAGAGAGCGCTTAGTGCGGAATATGTGAAATAGTGTGCGTAATCAGTTTATCGGGCGTAAGATAAATTTATTAGACCAATTCTTTTCAGGGATGCAGTGGATATGTCGAAAGTCTCTTCCTTAACCAAAATCACTACCGTGGGTATTTTCTCTTTCTCGCTGGTGGCTTGTGCTGTCAGTACAGATTACGACCGCAAGGTGGGGGCGCAAAACGCCGAGTTGGTTGAGCTTCAGATGGGGGTTTATGACCAAGGGGAGATTGATGAATATGTGCAGCAAATCGGCGCGCGTTTAGTCAGTGAATTGGAAAATCCAGAATTCGAGTTTCACTTTAAGGTAGTCGACGACCCTGTGCCGAATGCTTTTGCCCTGCCAGGTGGTTATATCTTTGTTTCTCGCGGTCTTCTCAGCCTTGTAAATAGCGAAGACGAACTGGCGTGTGTGATTGGTCATGAAATCATCCACGTTACCCAGCGTCACGCGGTTAAGCAGATGCGTTCGGGGGTACTGCCGGGTATCGCTGAACTGCCGGGTAATATCGTTGGTGGTGTGATCAATGAGGACCTAGGTAACTTTATTAACGCACCTATCTCTGCAGGTAATCAGTTACTGATGGCTGGCTATAGTCGTAGTCATGAGAGTGAGGCAGACAGGCTGGGTATTGCTCTTGCCGCTAAAGCCGGCTACGACCCTCTGGCGATGAACTCTATCCTCACCCGATTGAACCGTTCGGTTGAGATCCAGACTCAGCAAACCTTTGAGCGCAGTTATTTTGATAGCCACCCATTTACTCCAGACCGCGTGACTGCGGTGACTAAGGAAGCCAAGTCTCTAACCATTGCTGAACTGGCACCGATTCATCCTGAGTTTATCCCTTATCTCGATGGGATGTTGATGGGGCAGAACCCAGCAAAAGGTGTCTTTAAAGGACAGACCTTCCTGCAGCCGGATATGAAGTTTGCCATCGACTTTCCCGACAAATGGGAAACCGCCAATCAGCCGACTGCGGTAGGTGCGGTAGATAAAGAGCAAGATGCAGCGGTGATCTTAGGTATAGCTTCGAACGAATTTACCGCTAAAGAACACGCATTGAGATTCCAAGCAGAGATCAAGCGTCAATATGGTGAAGAGCTACCGATAGCCGAAGAGAAGCTTGCCGGTGGTAATACCTATTACAGCGTAACTCTAGAAGCTAAAAGAGACGGAGCTATGAGCTACCTGACTCGCGGGTGGGCGAACCTGGGCATCGACACCTATCAGATGATCTCTATCGCCAGTGAGGACAAGAAAGCGGTGGCACAAAAGAGTGTGACCAGTTTTAGGCCGATCAGCGATAAGGAGTTAGCCTCGGTTACTAAGCATGAGATCAAGGTGGTGAATGCGACAAAAGGGCAGACCATAGAAGACTTGATTCGAGGTACTGCATCCAAAGACTCAGCTGAGCTGGTTGCGGTGATGAACGATGTGGAGAAAGACCAGCCCCTTAAGATCGATGAGCAGGTGAAGCTGGTGGTCGAAAAACAATACTAAGATTAAAAAGGGAAGCCCAATGGCTTCCTTTTTTTAGCTGTAGTAAAGGCAGATCTTCTGCCCGTTGGCTTCGGCTATTTGAAAGTCTATCTCGTAGATATCACTTAGGGTCTTGGCTTCAATTACCTGCTCGGTCGGACCATTAGCAACCACTTCACCTTGCTTCATGGCGATGATGGCGTCGGAGTAGACAGAAGCAAAGTTAATGTCGTGAATGACGATAACCACGGCTTTTCCAGACTCATGTGCCAGTCGTTGTAATGACTTCATGATGGCGACCGAGTGCTTGATATCTAGGTTGTTTAGCGGCTCATCGAGAAATACATAGTCAGTATCCTGCGCTACCACCATGGCAATAAACGCCATTTGTCTCTGACCACCAGAGAGCTGATCAAGAAACTTGTCTTGAATATAGGTGATATCTAGCTGGGCTAACGCCTTGTCGATTATCTCATTATCTTTGTTGGTTAGGCGTCCCTTGCTGTGAGGAAAGCGCCCAAAGGCGACCAACTCACGCACCGTGAAGCGCATATTGATATTGTTGCTTTGGCGCAGAACCGCTAGGCGCTTAGCAAGCTCTTGTGTATCCCATTGAGACAATAACTTATCTTCGATAAGCACCTGACCCGCATCGCTGAAGGTAAGCCTGCTCGCCATAGAGAGTAGGGTGGACTTACCGGCACCGTTTGGTCCAATAATGCTGGTTACCATCTCTTTAGGGAAAAGCGCATCAGCGTTCTTAACAACGTATTTGTCGCTGTATTTTTTGCTTAATCCGGTGATTTT
Organism: Vibrio ishigakensis; assembly: GCF_024347675.1. Lineage (NCBI taxonomy): Bacteria > Pseudomonadati > Pseudomonadota > Gammaproteobacteria > Vibrionales > Vibrionaceae > Vibrio > Vibrio ishigakensis. Next base: position 1,095,724 of record NZ_AP024881.1, read on the forward strand.
AATCATGTTTAACCGATCTTATTTCTTACAAGTAGGCTTAGGAAGTAACTGCCGCCAATAAAGTTGATGATGACGCTGATAGTGGTTTGGAAATCTAGGATATGTTCTACAAACCATTGACCACTGATAAGCAGTGCTACCGATACCAAGCAGCTTGCCAAGACCAAGAAGCTATGGCGATAACTGACAAATATTTGGCGGGTTAGGCTCACCACAATCAGGCCAAGGAAGAGCACTGGGCCAACCAAGGCGGTAGAGATAGCGACCATCAATGTGGTCAGAAGCAATACCTTTCGGGTTAACCTTTGCGTATCCACCCCCAAACTCTTGGCGTTATCTACTCCAAGCCAGAGCACATCCAACTGCGGAGCGAGTCTATACAGATAAACAAGGCAGAGTGCCAGAGGTGCGATGCACCAGTAGACCAACTCAGTACTGACGTTATTGAAACTGGCAAACATGGAGTTCTGTATGCTGATGAACTCATCTGGGTCAATAATCATGGTAAAGAAGCCGGTGACGCTGTTGAACAGGCTACTTAGCACTACACCAATCAGCAGTAGGGTGAAGATATTGGCGCGCTCTTTCTTAAAGTAAAAACGAAACAGCATCATAGCCAAGAAGGTCATCACCACAGTAGAGATCACGAAGTTAATCTTGGTATCGGTGACCCAAAGGCTTAGGCCGCCAAAGCTTGCCACCAACACCACTTGAATCATGATGTAGAGTGAGTCAAAGCCCAGAATAGACGGGGTCAAGATGCGGTTGTTGGTCACCGTCTGGAACACCAGAGATGAGGCAGCAATGGCCATTCCAGCCAAGACGATGGCGAGTACCTTAGGGATGCGTCTTGAGAGAAAGAACTGATAATTGTCCATCGTCAGTCCATTTCCAAGAAAATAGGCGATAAAGGTGGCGGAAAAGAGCAATACCAAGCCAAGTTTCAATGAGTCACGCATTGCTTTTATCCTTCAAGATAAGATGGATAAACACAATGCCACCTAAAATGCTCACCACAATTGAGATTGGCACCTCGTAAGGGAAGATGATAACGCGGCCTAATATGTCGCAGGCTAGCACCAACATGACACCACTGTATGCCGTCCACGGCAGACTTTTTTTCATGTTATCGCCCACAAACATAGACACTAGGTTGGGCACAATCAGACCAAGGAAGGGAATAACCCCTACTATCATCACTACCGAAGAGGAGAGTACCGCTACTAGCACCACGCCGATAAAGACAATCTTTTGGTAATTAAGGCCGATGTTTTTGGCAAAGCTCTCGCCTATGCTGGCGGCACTGAATTGAGCGGCAAAGAAGTACGCCAGTATCGATGCTGGGATAGCAAGATAAAGAAACTCGTAGTTGCCTTGAAGCACTGAAGCAAAGTTCGCTACCGTCCATGAATTCATGGTCTGGACAAGGTCATACTTGTAGGCCACAAAGGTGGTAAGCGCTGAAACCACGTTGCCATACATGATGCCAATCAGAGGCACTAGCATGGCGTTCTTAAATTTAAGAGACTGCAAGAAACGAACGAAGATCAAGGTTCCAGCAACCGAGAAGGCAAAGATAAGCGCCAAATGGGCCCAACCACTGATATCGGCAAACAGTACTAGGCTAAGGACATAGCCGAGAAGCGCACAGTCTATGGTGCCTGTGGTAGAGGGTGCAGCAAATCGGTTTTGCACAATTTGCTGCATGATAAGGCCGGCAATACTTAGGCCTGCACCTGCTAAGCAGATAGCTAAAAGCCTAGGTACACGACTCTGCCAAAGAATGCTCCAAGCATGTGACTCACCCTGAAGCAGAGCCTCAAGGTTCATACTGGCAACGCCGATAAAGAGAGAAGCCGACCCAAGTAATAGTAATACTGAGCCGGCAATAAGATGTTTGAGTTTCATCTAAATGAGCAAGTTAGCCTTAGTTAAGCATTGAGGTGACATCATCAATCATGATGTGAGTAGCCTTGTAACCACCGGCGCTGATGTACCATGCTGATGGGTCCATAAATACCATGTGCTTAGTTTGGTAGGCTGGGGTTCCATGAACGAGTGGGTTGTCGAACAGCACCTCAGCACGGCCACTGCTGCGGCCGATGGCTTTTTCTCTATCCAAGATGATCATGGCTTCGGGTTTAGCATCAGCAATGTACTCGAATGAGATGAGGTTGCCATGTGGACCCGTTGGCTTAGTGTTTTGTGCGTGAGCCGGAGTAAAGCCAAATTCTTGGAAGATGATTGAAAAGCGACTGTTTACACCGAACATAGCTAGGTTGTTGCCATTGTTCATTACCGCTAGGGTGCGCAGATTGTCCGCTTTCGCTGATTGGTGTACCTGTGCGATACGGGCGTCGGTTTTTTGGATAAGCTCGGACACCTTTTGCTCTTGATTGAAGATGTCTCCAAGTGTCTGCCAGTGAGCTTGAGTGGTTTTCCAGTAATCCTTGTTATCAATCTGGAACATATAGGTAGGTGCAATCTGGCTCAGTTCATCATACATCTTAGCTACGCGACCCTCAGCGATGATGAGGTCAGGTTTTAGCATGAAGATGGCTTCGAAATTAGGCTCTTGTAGCGTGCCCACACTTTGATATTGGTCTGCGGTGTATTTGCTCAGAAAGTGAGGCATCAAGGGTTTGACTAGGCCAACCGGTTCTACGCCCAACTCATCAAGCAGGTCTAAGCTGCCTTGACCCAGCACGACAACGCGCTGAGGCACTTGGTCTATATCAATCTCACCAAGGCTATGGGTGTAAGTCTTCGCCATGCTGGTGGCAGAAAAAAAGGTGCTTAGGGTTAGCGTAGCTAGGGCTAAGACTTTGGAAAGGGCGTGACTCTTTGACATAGTGATTTATTGACCAAGTATACAAATGAGAATTAATAACAATTGACATAAGTTATCAAATGCATAAAATCCGTCAAATGTATACTTGGAATATTCACTATGCAGTTATTGAATAACAAACAGCTCGACCTAAATCTATTGGTGGTCTTAAAGCAACTTCTCGAAGAAAAGCACGTCTCTAATACCGCGTTAACCTTAGGTATGAGTCAGCCCGCGGTGAGTCGAGCGCTACAGAAACTGAGGGTATTGTTTAATGATGACCTTTTGGTTCGCTCTGGGGATGGCTATCAAATCACTGAGCGTGGCAAGAGTCTTCAATCAGAGTTAGATAAGGTACTTCAAGGCATAGAAACCTTGATGCAAGGGGATACCTTTAACCCTCAAACCTCTAATCAGGCTGTGCGTATTTTCTCTTTGGTGCCGCAAGCCATGGTGTTGCTGCCGAAACTCTTTTCGGAATTAAGAGAGCGCGCTCCAAACATGCACATGGCCATCGACACGGTTCCGCAAAACCATTTCACCGCCCTAGAAAATGGGGATGTGCACTTTGTTATCTCAACCGCTCAACCGGATTACCGTCAGCAGAACCTTTATCGAGTGCCAATATCAGAGCATGACTTTCGCTTTCTAATGAGCGCTACACATCCGCTCGCGGATGAAGAAGAATTGAATGTAGCCGACCTGCTTAAGGCGCGCTTCGGGCAGATTTCTATCTATGGGGACACACGCTTTCCACTCCAGGAGCGTATTCGTGAGCGTGGTTTCTTAGGAAAAGAGGAGAGTCTGCAGGTGCCTGTTTCTATTACCAACTTTAACCTTGCCGCTAGCATTGCAGACAGCAGTGATGTGATCTTTCATCTGCCTGAGCCTTATGCCAAGGAGATGGCAAAGTCAGGGGATCTGGTGATCAAAAAGGTGCCCGATGAGATAAGCTTCGGCAAGATCCAGGTGTATCTGTATTGGCACAAGCGATTTCATAACGACAGCATGTGCACCTGGTTTAGAGGCCTCATCAAAGAGGTTTATGGCGTTAGCTAATCCATCAGTCGAATACTAATTACACTGCACATTCAAAAACTGCATACTGATAATTCATCTTATGAATGTGATTGCAATTGCTGAGGCGATGTTTGTCTCTGTAGAGTAATGAGAAAAATTCTCATTACTATTATTATTGCAGTGGTATTCATGCTTAGCCGTACTCATTTTAAACTTAGCGCAGTCGCGCTCGCTCTTTTCTCAAGCCAAGCTCTCGCCCAAGAACACAAAGTCGACGAACAGATGGTAATCACCGCTACTCATACTGAGACGGCGGTTCTTGAAGCGCCAGCGACCATTTCTGTTATCACCGAAGAAGAAATCATGGCAGAGCCGGGCAGTGCTCTTAACGATCTGGTTAAGAACATTGCAGGTGTAGAAAGCCAGATGGAAGGCGGCCGTTCAGGCCGTGAGATGATCTCTATCCGAGGTATGGATGCCAAATTCACCATGATTTTGGTAAATGGTCGCAAGCTTAGCTCTTCCAACGCTATTTTCCGAGGTAATGACTTTGACCTATCAGGCATTCCTAAAGAGAGCATTCAGCGAATCGAGGTGATCCGTGGTCCTATGTCAGCCCTATATGGCTCTGAGGCTCTTGGTGGTGTGATTAACGTAATCACGAAGCAACCAGAAAACGAATGGCGCTCACAGTTAAATGGTGACTATGGCTATCGTGATGATGACAACGGGGGCGAATACAACGTCGGTTTCAATACCTCTGGCGCACTGATTGACGACGAGCTTTATCTCTCGTTCTCTGTAGCCCAGAGCGCTCGTGATGCGTGGAGTCCTTATTCAGGCTCGGCAACAGACAGCAATGGCAACGTGTATGATCGCTCCCAAGCTACGGCCTTAGAAGAGCGTGATACCCTTTCTGTTGCAGGTAGTCTGCTTTGGTACATCAACCCGAACCACGACCTTGCCTTTGATTTCTCATACTCTGACGATGATCGTGAAGGTATCATCGAATCGACTTCGGGTTTGACCGACTCTGATCAGCGAGTAAAGCGTGATACCCAAGCGATTACCTACAACGGTAGTTATGAGTGGGGTGATGCCTTGCTTCGCTACAATCGCGATGCGGTAGTGAGTGAAGATAACTTCAACGACAGAAACGCTGGCCTGGGTTTCTATGACATCAATGAGGTGAACCATATCGTTAATGGTCACGCTACGACCTACTGGGGGGACCACACGGTAACCATGGGTGGTGATTGGAACTATTCTGAGCTGAAAAACCCAGACAGCCTAACCGAGACGGGCAAGGCGAGCGTGAATCAGCAGGCGCTGTTTGTGCAAGACCAGTGGCAGTTTGCTGAGGACTTTACCTTTACCTATGGTACACGTGTCGACTTCCATGAAGAGTTTGGTACTCACTGGAGCCCACGAGCATACCTTGTAAATACCACAACCGATAAGCTAACCATCAAAGGTGGTGTGGGCAGTGCGTTTAACGCGCCAACTCTGCTGCAGCTGTCAGATGAGAACATCATCAACAGCTGCAAAGGCAGTTGCCAGATCGTCGGTAACCCAGACCTAGATCCTGAAACCAGTGTAAGTTATGAGATCTCTGCATCTTATGTAGAAGCGGTTTGGCAGATTGAGGCGGGCCTGTTTAGAAACGAGATCAAGAACCTGATTGACCGTGATCTAGATAACCCAGTGGATAACATCAACGGCCAGGATATCTACACCTATAAGAACATCGACGAAGCGGTTATTCAGGGCTTTGAGTTCTCTGGCCAATACGACCTGACCTCAAGCATTAATCTTCGTGGTAACTACACCTTCTTGGATACAGAAGACAAGACCACTAACGAGTCTCTAGAGGACCGCCCTGAGCATTCTGCGATGGCGCGTCTTGGCTGGATGGTAAACCATAATCTAGATACTTTTGTGCGTGTGAACTACACCGGTGAGACCATAGTGTCTAACGACGACAATGTAAGCCGTCCTTCGTTTGTCACTGCGGACCTTGGTATGAACTACTTTATCCACGAACAGCTTCGTCTGCGTGCAGGAGTTAAAAACCTAACCGACGAGCAGTTCGATGATATCGATATTACCCAGCGTGGCTATTCTATTGAGCCAAGATACTGGTATGTAGGTATGACGGCGGACTTCTAATTCGCTAATCTAGAGCCTACCTATAGCGCCACTCCAACTGCGAGTGGCGTTTTTGTTTCTGACATTTCTTGTCTAATAGAGCCAAATTGCACAGCGAAATATTCACCGCAATAAACTTTTTCTTGGTTGAATGAAAAGCTGGCGCAAAATGGCAAGTAATGATTCTTGGTCAATCTAGAATACATCTCATCGAAGGGAATAAGCCCAAACTAAGAGCCTAAGTCTTAGCAACCAAACAGAGTGAGAGTGAAGCATGAAAAGCAATCTAAAGATTCTAGAAAAAGTAACCCTAGGCGTAATCGCAACTGCTATCGCAAGTGATATGTGGAGTTGGTTGGTAATCCCTGTTGAAGATATCTTTGTAGTTGGTGCCTTGATTTCTCTGATGCTGAGCTTCTTTGTGTGGCTTGAGGGTTTCCTTGCCGCAAAATGGCAAGCGAAGGGTGATGCAAAGAAATATAAGATTGGTCGTGGCATTACCTCATACATCTCATTAGTAGGCGGTAAATTCGCAGCCATGGGCGCAATTGCCACTCTGTTTCCAAAGGTGCAGATGCTAGGTTATTTCAACGGTGTGGTTGTATTCTTTGGTCTTATCTTCCTTATCATGGGTTTTGAAGCAGCTTGGGACAAGCTATCCACAGCGACCAACAACAAACTGCTAGCACAAGCTAACTAATCAAGAAGAAGCCGCTCTATTGAGCGGCTTTTTTATTGAACCAAAACGCGTCCAGCACCTTAAGCGCGGCCACGATATAAAGAATGGCAAGAGAGATATAAAAGATTCGCGAGATAAAGGAGCTGAGAAAGTCTGAATCCGCTCCTAGGTTACCGTTTATCAAGACTATGATGCAGGTCATCGCAGACCCAAAGTACTTCGCCTTGGGAGAGGTAGAGAAAATGTTTGAGCCCATATACAGGGCGATAGCAAAATAGAGGATGATAAAGAACGCAAATATGGGCACAGCCACAATCGCCCAGTAAAAGACAAACGCCACACAGCCACCGATTATAGTGGATATGAGGGAGTTCCTGCCTGCATCCTTACCTGCACTTAGCTCTGGTTTAAGGGTAAAGATAGCTGCGAAGATCATAGTAAGAAGCAAATCCATGCGCGCAAAGGTGATGCAATACGCCACGATAGGAAAGGCCACTAGGGTACTCTTTAGCGCAAACTGAGCGGCTATTGGGATATATACGTCCTGAAAGCCCGGTTTCTCTGGCAAAGTAATATGCTGGGGGTCAGGCACTAAAACGTGCATGATAAAGGTGTATAGGATTGCCGCCCACGCCGAGACTACAAAGCCCATAGAAAAACCGATTGCCAAACCCTCTGCTGTGTAGGTGAGCATCGGCAGAATGAGTAGGGATAGCATGCTCATTAGGGTGAGCCAGAACGAACCACCGCGGTTCAGGTAGTAGTAGCAGTAGAACAGCGCCGGAAACATCAAGATCAAGAATAGGATCGGGAAGCGCGTCAGTGATACCGAGAATACAAGACCGAAGGCAAAGCCTTTTAGGGTATCCACCATCATCTTGCCTATCTGCTTTGGGGCCATCCTAGGAATGGGAAAGGAGAGCAACAGACAGGTAAAGATAGGGAATAGGAAGGCTAGCGGCCAGTTGAAGGTGTAGGCAATGGTGGCTGAGGTGGAAACCCCCAGCGCAAACCTTACCTGCCGAATACTATTAGCATCACCGGTCAGTCTTTCCCACCAAGATAGGGTGTTAGTAGACATAGGAAATCCAGCTCAATAGACGGATATATACCTTAGAAATGGCGTTTAGCACAAAGTTGCTACCCGTATAGAGTTGCACGTCTGCCTGTCCGCCAACACGGCGAAGCCCTTGTGGCACCTCTTCTTCGAAGGAAACGATCACAGGGAAGCGTTGCGGGTCGCGTAGCCACCCTGATGAGGTCTTCACTGAAACCAAACCGCCCACTTGATTGGTTGAGCCTGTCTGCACCGCAAAGCCAATACTGCGCACCTTGCCCTTAAAGATTCGACCCGGCAATACATCGAGTACGATATCCGCATCATCACCTACCTTGAGGTTGGCTAGGTTATTCTCTTTTAGGTAAACCTCAATCCATACATCATCAGCATCGACGAAGGTCATCACTGGCTGACTAGGGTTTGCATAGTACCCCACATCGACCTGAAGGTTAGTGATACCGCCATTGGTTGGGGCAAGCACCGTAGTTCGGCTTAGGTCAAGTTGTGCCTTTTGAAGCTGAGCCATAGCCGCGCGGATCTTCGGGTTGTTTTCACCCTCAGCACCGAGCTGAGATTTGGCTTTTTCAAGGTTAGCCTGAGCACTGCGAACCTGAGCTCGGGCTTGCTTAATAGCAGCACGGGCTTTATCGCCCTCAGATTTAGAGAAGAGTTTCTTTTGCTCGAGCTCGAAAACGCGCGCACTCTGCGCATTGATGTGTTCAAGGTTGGTTTGCGCTTCTACCAATTGTGCTTGCGCGGTAGCTACATTGGCCGTACCAGCACCGATGTCTTGACCGGCCAATTCTAACTGCGTTTCCGCTGTCTCGACCGCAAGTAGGTAATCAGATGGGTCGATAGAAAACAGCTTATCACCACGCTCGATGCCCTGATCCTGAGTAACGTTGACTTCGACTAGTTTACCTGCAACTTGAGGCACGATTGGGATGACATAGGCTTGCACTCTAGCTTGGTCTGTCCAAGGAGTGTGTCTATCAGCAAACAGGTACCAAACAAAGATGATAGCAACCACGATAAAGACGTTGCGAGTTAAGGTCTTAACTGGGTCTTTGGCTGGTGGAGTCGGGGTTTCAGGAGCCGCTTCTTGAGTTTCTTCGGCTGGAACTTGTTTTTCTTCGCTCATAGTATGATTAATTCCGTTTAAACAACTTATGTGACCTAAATAGTATCAAACTGATCTCTATTAAAATCAACACTTTAAAACTCGTATTCTATGCCTATGGTGAACAGAATGTCGGTCGCTTCAGGCTTGATGCCATTCTCGTCGGCAACAGGCTCTAGTGTGTTGTCTATGACGGCAGTGATTTCGAGGTCAAAGTCATCGATAAGCTCTATCTCAAAACCAGTCTCGGTGCGCTGTATATAAAGCCCCGATTCTTCATTGACCAGTTTGGCATCATAGACCAGGAAGTACTCGATATCTGAAGTGAGGTCTACCTCAAAGTCGAAACCAAACGCGAGCACCGGAGAGTATACGACCTCATCTTCACCCGGCTCTACCGTTTCAAAGTGAGTGGCCTGAACGCTAGGACCTGCGTAAACCTCAAGATCCATCCCCTTGATGTCTATGACCTCATAACCCGCAGCAACACCTAGCGAGGTTTGGTAGCGAATATTCCTAAAGGTATCAACGACCAAGTCATAGCTAGGCAAGGTTAAGAAGAGTTTTTTGGAGTAGTAGTAATCGTATTTGGCGGTAAACCTGTGGTTGTCTTCAGTTGTTACCACAGTGTCTGTGGTTTTATCTCTTACCTTTTCAAACACACCGCGATAGGTGGAAATGAATCGACCAGTTGATCTTAGATAGCGAACCTCAGCATCAAAGTAATAATCAAAGCTTTCGGTATTACCAGATTTGAAGTTAAGACCAGCACTGATTTCCCCGGCCCAGAGGCTTTCGCCACTTTTTTCAGATGGTGTAATAGATAGGAGCTCTTCTCTCGGAAACGTCTGGTCGGGATTCTCCATTGTATAGACGCTATCTTCGGTAATGATGATATGACCTTCTATAATGCTTCCGTCGAGAAATCGAAGCTGCATTATGTCTTTGGTTCTAAGCTCCTTGATGTCCTTCATCTTTATTTTATGTATGCCCACCTCATCGCTATCGAACTCCACCTTGTCGTCATACATGGCGATGATGTCCCCTCCAAGAAGTTCGCCTTTTTTAACCAGCAGCCAGTCAAACTTTTCGGGCACAGCGGGTATCTCCACCGACCAAGGAGGCGCAGTAAGCTCTTCCTCTTCGGCGAAAGAGGGGGAAGTGACCATTAATAGTGTTAGCGACGTAAGAATGAGGTGATACGTTTTCCGGCTCATAGGGCATCAAATCCATTTGCTCAGATAAACCCTAGCCCATATTGGTAAAAAGTGGCGAAATTTCCGTAACTTATCCCACTTTTTTGTGTTTAGAGTGTTTATGAATGAGATATAAAACAAAATCCTTGAAATAACCTAGAAATTTCAGAAATTTAGTCGACACTTAAATTGTATTAGCAAAGATTTTGGAAAGGAGTCCCATATGCAATCATTGAAAGTCAAAGATTACATGTCTCATCAAGCGGTGACCTTCACCTCTGATATGTCCCTTTCAGCGGCCTTGGAAAAATTTCTTAAAGCGAAGAACCCAGGAGGTCCGGTGATCGATGAGAGTGAAAAGGTAGTGGGTTTCTTGTCCGAGCAAGACCTCTTGGAAAAACTTATCAAGGTAAGTTATCACTGCCAGGACACGCACATCGTTAGCGACGTGATGTATGAAGAGGTACTGAGCGTGCACCCAGACATGTCCATCATCGAACTTGCTGAGATGATGAAGGTCGGTAAGCCGAAGGTTTACCCGGTCGTGGATGAAGAGAAACTAGTGGGCATTATCTCACGCAGTGATGTATTGCGTGCGCTAGGTGAGTCCATTAACGCCTGCTTCCAACATCCGGTATAAAAAAACGCCAATAGTTAAACGCCACTGCATTCGCGGTGGCGTTTTTTGTGATGGCAACCGTTTAACTATGAAATCAACAACTTGGAATCCCTACAACTTGTGAGTTAGCTCACTTTGCTTTGTGGGGAAACTCACTAAGGTAAAGCCTTACTTAACGAACATAAGCGAGTCATCTATGAGCGCTCAACAAAATGTATTTCATCTAGGTGTAAATCAAAACGACCTGCAAGGGGCAACACTGGCTATCATTCCTGGCGATCCGGAGCGCGTAAAACGCATTGCCGATTGTATGGATAATCCAACGTTTCTTGCTAGTCATCGCGAATATACGCTCTATTTGGCAGAGCTAGATGGCAACAAGGTAGTGGTGTGTTCGACAGGTATCGGTGGTCCATCGACCTCTATTGCTGTAGAGGAGTTGGCGCAGCTAGGTGTCAATACCTTCCTACGTGTCGGTACTACCGGCGCTATTCAGCCACATGTGAATGTGGGTGACATGATAGTGACTACAGCATCTGTACGCCTCGACGGTGCTAGCCTGCACTTTGCTCCAATGGAGTTTCCTGCTGTTTCGGATTTCAACATTGCCCTTGCGATGAAAGAGGCCGCAGTAGAACAAAACGCGACTGTACATACCGGCGTTACTGCATCCAGTGACACCTTTTATCCAGGCCAAGAGCGCTACGACACCTTTACTGGACGCGTTGTGCGTCGCTTTAAAGATTCGATGCAAGAGTGGCAAGAGATGGGCGTTCTGAATTTTGAGATGGAGTCTGCAACCCTGTTGACCATGTGTGCAAGCTCAGGTCTGCGAGCAGGCTGTGTTGCTGGGGTTATTATTAATCGTACCCAACAAGAAATCCCAGATTCGGCTAAGATGAAGGAGATTGAAGCGCTTTCGATTAAAACAGTAGTGGAAGCGGCGCGTAAGGTTCTAGCCTAATTACTAAAACAGATATATAAAAACCGGAGCACTGCGCTCCGGTTTTTTGTTTATCAATAAGGGAAGTCTTCGGTGCCGCCTGCAGCTAAGAACCACTTTTTCAGGTGGGCATGAAGGTCAAGTAGTTCATCCGGACCAATAAGTGCAAGGCCTAAGTCTGCAGCACGAGTGATATCGTTGTGACGCAGCGGTCTGAAGCTTACAAGCATAGCGCGTGCTTGGAGACCACCTAGTAGATCGCGAAGGGTATCTAGCTTATACAGAGTATCATCGCCGTCATCGCGCATACCCTTGGTTTTACACTCGATGATATGCAGCTTGTTATTCGCAACCGTAGCAACGTCGAGCTCATTGCGGATCTCTTTCTCACCTATTTTACGACTAACTTGAACGTTCAATGAGCAGTCTTGCAGTGTCGATAACTCGGCTTGGATCTGCTTAACATGAGCATGAACCAGTGCTTCAAGCCATTCGCCGTTAGAGAAACGACGCGCTTTTTCAGAATGGAAGGTGAGTACGCCGTTAGCGTAGTCTGCAAGGTTCGCTTGAACCAAGTCTTCTAGCAGGATATTCAGCTCACGATAACCTTGCTGTTTGGTGGAGAGCTCCACATCCAGTTTCTGCTCTTTACGACAGGTTGTAGCAAGAAAGTTTAGGGTGGCAAGACCAGGGCCAAGCTCTAGGGCGTGACTTGCCCACTTTTCACATACGCCAAGAAGCACATCGTCGATATGGATCATGTCTTCTTCGGTAGGGAATTCGGCTTCAGCACCAAAGATGGTGAGATAGTCATTGATGGTGATATGGTCTTGAACCTGAGCGTCAATCTGACCATCAGGGTAAAGCCAGCTCAATCTATCTGTATTAGGTTCCACGACAAAGATTGGCCAATCAAAGCTACGCACAACCTCATAGACAGAAAGGAGTCTATGTCTTAGGCCGCAACTGGCGTTGAATTTGATGGTGTCGCCTTCTTCTTTCAAACGCTTAGCCAACTCCATCACACAAGATTTAATCTTGGCAGTGTTTGAAACATTCGGGATCTCGAAGAACTCACTCTTGATATCGCGCTTTGCCAGAACGACTTCTAGCTTTTCAAACATAGGGCGCTGATTTGCAACCCCGATAAAGATCATATGGCGACTGACCGCGCGGTCATCTAACAGGGGAGTGACCAAGCGAATCGGATCTTGGTCAATAATACCAATCTGAACTGGCATGCTTTATACCTCTTATTATTGAGGCGCACATTAGTTTGTAAACTGAGAAAAATTAAGTACCTAGCCGTACTTACAAATGGGAATTAACGTGCGCTGGTTACTGAAAGATTGGGGTTTTTGCATAAAATTGCAAGTAGCGGGCGTGGCATTAAATCTTATTGTTCATTTTTGGTTGTTTGAGAATCGCTAGATTGTTGATGCAATTGCTTTTTTAGACACCTTGGTGCACTCTTGTTAAACCATTGAATTGAGCTGAGACCTATCATGGCTGAAGAAACAATTTTTAGTAAAATCATACGTCAAGAGATCCAAACTGAACTGGTTTATCAAGACGATCTCGTGACAGCATTCCAAGATATCAACCCGAGAGCTCCCTCTCATATTCTGATTGTTCCTAACCACGTTATTCCTACCGTAAATGACGTTACCGAAGACGATGAACGCGCGCTAGGACGCATGTTTACCGTGGCAGCCAAGATTGCTAAAGAAGAAGGCATTGCAGAAGACGGTTATCGCTTGATCGTGAACTGTAATTCTTATGGTGGCCAAGAGGTATACCATATTCATATGCACCTAGTGGGTGGCAAGCCTTTAGGACCTATGCTGGTTGGCTAATGAAACAAGGTAAAAAGCTGTATCGTACCGCGTCAGTTGTATTTTGTAGTGCGATTCTTACCGCCTGTGCCTCTCTCTCTGCGGGTAACCTTTTTAGTCATTATTCTGCGCAGAATCGTTCCGTTTATCAGGCTGTCAGCAGCGGTGATTATCTCAAGGCTCAAGAGCAACTGCCCGAGAGCCGTGCAGGTGACATCCTAGATAATATGGAAAGGGGGCGCATCGACTTCTTGGCTGCATCGTACCCTGAGAGTAAGTCAGCATTTGAGGCGAGTGATAGAGCGGTTCGCCAATGGCAAGATCAAGCGGTTATTTCCATCTCGGATACTGCCACTAGCGTCGGGGCTTTGGCGGTCAATGACAACTTGACCAATTACGAGCCTGCCGATTATGAGTTGGGCTTTTTGCACCTCTACTTGGGCCTTAACTATATTGAGCAAAACAGCTTGGAAGGGGCGCTGGTTGAGATGCGTCGCGCTAATCAGGTGCAAGAGCGTGCTCGAAAACAGCGTGAGTCTGATCTAAAGCGCGCCGAAGCGGATATGAAAAAGAGTGGTCTTAGCCCGAATCTTGGCAGTGTCCTGTCACGCTATCCTGATGCGGGTGATAAGTTAAAGGCGGTGCAGAACGGCTACCTGCTCTACTTGTCAGCACTCCTTTATGAATCTCAAGGCGACCCAAACAGTGCCTATGTGGATTATCGAAGAGCACTGGCCGTTGCACCAGATAATAAGCAGGTTATCGATGGTGCGCTTCGCGTTGCCACAGAACTGGGCATGAGGCAGGATCTTGAGCTCTTAACCAAGCAGTACGGCGCTTATCAACCTCTTCCTAAAGGAGAGGGCAGGGTTATCATCCTAGATGAGCGTGGTGCGGTTAAGCAGATGAACGATTGGCGTCTGACCCTACCGGTGTACGACAGTCGAGGGGACGTGGGTTTCTACTCGGTGGCGTTGCCTTACTACGATAACAGCGGTGTTCAAAAATTTGGTGCCCTGCAGCTGAACGGTAAAGGCATACGCGGTGATGAGCTGGTGGACGTCAATCTGATGGCCAGCAATCAGCTCTCTGAGCAGATGCCGAAGATACTGCTGAGACAGGTGTTACGCACGGTAACAAAAGATCAATTGCGCAAAGAGGCGGCGCGCGGTGATGATGTCACGAACGTATTGTTCAATGTTTTCAACACCCTAACTGAGCAACCCGATACGCGCAGTTGGCAATCTCTTCCTGCTTCAGTCTATAGCTCGGGTGCTACACTGAGTGCAGGGGAACATGAACTGTTTGTTGCGGGTCTAAGTTATAAGTTCCCAGTTCGAGAAGGGCAGACAACTCTGGTTTGGCTTTCGAGACAGGGCGGTAATGTGACTATCTGGCACAAACTCTTGGGGGCAATCTAATGAAAAAATGGGCGTTAGTGCTACTAACTCTGTTTACTGTGGCAGGCTGTGCGACTAATACCGCTGGCCTTCGTGTCGACGGTAAGTCTCAAAAGGTACTGTTTGGTGACAATGTACTGGGCAGCCGTTTGATCGTTGACGATATTGCAACGGTCGAGAAAGACGACGGCCGTAAGCGTGGCATAGTAACGGTTAGCAGTAATTACAAAGCGGATCTTCGCATTCAATACCGCTTCTATTGGTATGACGACAATGGCTTAGAGGTAAACACTAAGCCATCCGCTTGGCGACAAGATGTGGTGCGTGGTTTCGAAACTCGCACACTATCAGAAGTTTCAATAAATCCGGAAGGGACTCAGTTTAGAGTTCAAATTCGAGAAGCAGACAATTAAGGAAATATGATGAAAAAAAGTGTCATTGCACTCTTGGGTCTAGCTGTCATTCTTGGTGGCTGTTCAAACAAGGTTAACTATGGTGATGCGCAAGCAACTGAAACCACTACCGTTGACTTTGGTTCGACCGATCTACAAAAGATTGCTGCTGAAATGGTAGATAGCATGCTGAACTCAGGTTCTGTTGCGGCTATCACTAAAGACCAGCGTCCGATCGTGTTCGTTGAGCGCATTAAGAACAAGACCAGCGAGCATATCGATACTGAATCTATCACTGACTCTGTGTCTACCAAGATGCTGAATTCTGGTAAGTTCCGCTTCGTTGATATGGACCGTGTTGAGTCTGTTCGTAAGCAGCTTAACTTCCAAAACAACGATGAGCTTGTGGATCAATCAAGCGCTATCCAGTTTGGTAAGATGGTAGGTGCTCAGTACATGTTGTACGGGAACCTATCGAGCATTGTTAAGGAAGCGGGTAACGATAAAGACGTTTACTACAAGATGACAATGCGCCTCATGGACCTTGAGACTGGTTTGATTGAGTGGGCTGACGAAACAGAGATTCGTAAGCAACAATCTAGAAGCCTTCTAGGCCTATAAAGTGTTTGAAAAAGGTCAGCTTTGCTGGCCTTTTTTATTGGCGCAAACGCCTACAAAACCTGACTAAGATCAACCTTTTAATCTTTACTCTGCGCGGGGGACCTTTGTTTGACAATAAAAGTTACTCTGTGACTTTCACTACCATTAAATCGTGTTAGATTTAATGTATATCAGGCTAAACGCGACTTAGGTAGTGTCGCAAACAAGGAAGGCTTCATGATTATCTATCTTCACGGCTTTGACTCAACCAGCCCAGGGAACCATGAGAAGGTGCTGCAGTTGCAGTTCATCGACGATGACGTTCGTTTTATCAACTATTCTACACTTCATCCTAAGCATGATATGGCACACCTTCTTAAAGAGGTGCACAAGGTAATAGAGTCCTCGGAGGACAAGCATCCAGTTATTTGCGGTGTTGGTCTAGGCGGTTATTGGTCAGAGCGTATCGGCTTCTTGTGCGGTATCAAGCAGGTTATCTTCAACCCGAATCTGCATCCAGAGCGCACTATGCTGGGCCGTATCGACCGCCCAGAAGAGTACGACGATATTGCCACTAAGTGCGTTGAACAGTATCGAATGAAGAACAAAGACCGCTGCTTAGTTGTGCTCTCGACCAACGATGAGATCCACGACAACAAGGTGACCGCTGGCGAGCTTCAGGATTACTACCAGATCATCTGGGATGAAAACGAGTCCCATAAATTCAAGAAGATCTCCCATCATCTTCAAGCCATCAAGGCATTTAAAGAGGCATAATTTCAGCGATTTTATGCATACGGTATGACAAAAGCCCGCTAGTTAGCGGGCTTTTTTGTGCGTTTAAGAATTTTCACCGCAATTTCATTAAAGAAAATGTGGTTTTCTCTGTTTTGCTTGTTGCTCATCAAATCGAATTGGATATAATGCGGACTAAACAAAAATTGATATAAATCAAAAAAAGTTGAGATTGTGATTCGATGTTCACATCAGAATCGGGTTTATACCTAAGCGACCTTAGAGCCGAGATGGCTTAGGTATAAATTTTTAAGTTTTATTTTTTTGAAGTATCAAGGAGTGTTTACATGGCACGTATCATTATTGTTGGTGGTGGCGCTGGCGGTCTAGAGCTAGCAACCAAACTGGGTCGTAAATTCCGTCGCGATCAAGAAACGACGGTAACCCTAGTTGACCGTAAAGCGAGTCACCTTTGGAAGCCACTGCTGCACGAAGTAGCAACAGGCTCATTGGATGCGGGTGTAGATGCTCTTAGCTATCGAGCTCACGCGAAGAACCATGGCTTTGACTTCCAAATGGGTAGCCTTTGCGATATCGACCGTGAGCGCAAGGTTATCATCCTTGATGAGCTAAAAGATGCAGGCGGCGAACTGCTTATCCCAGCACGCGAACTTGAATACGATTACCTAGTTATGGCTATCGGTTCAACCTCTAACGATTTCAACACTCCAGGCGTACGTGACAACTGTATCTTCCTAGACAGCCCAGAGCAGGCACACCGTTTCCGTGAAGAGATGAACAACCAATTCCTTAAACTTCACGCAAACTCAGGCCAAGGCACTGTGGATATTGCTATCGTTGGTGCAGGTGCTACTGGTGTTGAGCTTTCTGCTGAGCTTCACAACGCAATCAAAGAACTGCGTAACTACGGCTTTGGCGACCTAGATTCAAGCAAGCTAAACGTAAACCTAGTTGAAGCGGGCGAACGTATTCTTCCGGCTTTGCCACCACGTATCTCTTCAGCAGCTCACCAAGAGCTAACTAAGCTGGGTGTTAACGTACGCACAGCGACTATGGTGACTCAAGCAGATGTTGATGGTCTTACTACTAAAGATGGCGAGAAGATTCCTGCACAGATCATGGTTTGGGCTGCAGGTATCAAGGCGCCAGATTTCATGAAGGATATCGCAGGTCTTGAGACTAACCGCATCAACCAACTTGTGGTTAAAGAGACGCTACAGACTACCCGTGATGATAACATCTTCGTTATCGGTGACCTAGCTCAGTGCACCCAGAAAGACGGTAAGTTTGTACCGCCACGTGCTCAGGCTGCGCACCAGATGGCAAGCCACGCTTACAAGAACATCATGGCGATGATGAATGGCAAGCAGCTAACTGGCTACGAGTACAAGGATCACGGCTCGTTGGTTTCTCTAAGCCGTTTCTCAACCGTAGGTAGCCTGATGGGCAACCTAACCAAAGGTTCTATGATGGTTGAGGGTCGCATCGCTCGCGTGGTGTATATCTCGCTATATCGTATGCACCAGATGGCGCTGCACGGCACTATCAAGACTGGCCTTATGATGCTAGTGGGACGCATCAACCGAGTGCTACGTCCAAACCTAAAGCTTCACTAATTCGGTGACAAACAAAAAGGGCTGCCAATATGGCAGCCCTTTTTAGTATTGAGATTCAATTAATCTTGAACTCGACGTACTTGGATGATCATGCCCATAAGAGGGTGGTCTAGGTAGTGAGTCTCACCGCTACGCATACGGCGCTTCTGCTCCATGCGATAGCTCTTAAGATAGGTCACCACCTCTTTCTTCGGTGATACCTCTTCCATATTGCCCGCTTGAACATTGTCGTTCTCAGTATCGGCAAGTACGGCGAAGTTTTCGCTATCTTTTAGTTCTTCAGGTTTTAGCTCTTTAAAGGTTACGCTCTTCACGCTTGGCTCACGAAGATCCAGAGTGGTTTCCGCGAACAAGTAATGCTGTACATAGATTTGTAGCTTGCCGTCTAGCTCATATAGCGCCTTCGGGATAGTGTTCTCTTGGATGTCTTCACCTAGAGCTGAATCAGAGGTAGCTGAGCCAATCTTGCTGCCATCAGGGTTAAACTCTTTAGAGTAGTCTTTACCTGCTTGGATATGGAACTTAGGTGCACTTGCGCGATCTTGGTCACCTTGTCGCCATGCCGTGTGCAACAGAACCTCAAAACCGGCGTGCTTCTTCAGTTCATCGCGCTCTTTAATTAGCTTGTAGTTATCGTAAGAGAGCATTTGCGCCCCTTTCTTCTTACGATATTCGTGATTATTGAACGGCTCAACGCCTTCCATATTGATCTCTGGTAGAGACTCAGGCCAAGATTCTTGGGTCTTCTCTGCGTCTACCGCGCGTTTGAAGATCAAGACTTCAATATCAAATTCTCTCCCTTGTGCCATAGCTAAGCTGGGGATCAGCAGTAGCGACAGTAGTAGTGGGATAAATTTCTTCATTTTGGCTCCGTAGCTTGATTAATGCCGTTTATCTTAATGAATTGTATCAGTTTTTACCGGTTTCGCAGAATTGATTTAAGCCGCTCGATTCTGTGCGAAACGCTCGATTAGGTCATGGACAAAGTTTATGCGGTCGCGTCTGTCTACCAATGACTGCATGAACTTGATCTTAGTCGGTCCATCCATGGCGTATTTTTGTGGTTCTGCTTGAAGCAGTTTAACCAAATACATAGGGTTGATGTCAGCATCCGGATAAAACTCGATGAAGCCGCCTTTTTCATGGGCTTCCACCTTATCCACTTTAATACTCGCCGCCGATAGCTTGATTTTAGAGACCTCAAGAAGGTTCTTAGTTGCATCTGGAAGCGGCCCAAAGCGGTCGATGAGTTCAACCTTAAGCTCGGTCAATTGACCGTCGTTGCCGACACTGGCAATACGCTTATACAGAGACAATCGGGTATTGATATCCGGTATATAGTCTTCTGGCAGCAGGGCAGGGATGCGCAACTCTACCTCGGTTTGCTCGCGAAGTAGGTCATCAAGGGAAGGCTCTTTACCTTCTTTCAACGCCTCAACCGCTTGCTCTAGCATCTCCATATACAAGGTGAAGCCAACCGATTGGATCTGACCGCTCTGTTCATCACCAAGAAGCTCACCGGCACCACGGATCTCAAGGTCATGGGTTGCCAAGGTAAAGCCCGCGCCAAGGTCCTCTAGAGAAGCAATGGCTTCGAGACGTTTAGCCGCATCTTTGGTGATGGCCTTTGGATGTGGGGTTAGTAAATAAGCATAAGCTTGGTGGTGCGAACGACCCACACGACCACGCAGCTGATGAAGCTGGGCTAAGCCGAGGTTATCGGCGCGGTTCATAATAATGGTATTGGCGGTTGGAACGTCGATACCGGTTTCAATAATGGTGGTACACACCAGCAGATTAAATCTCTGGTGGTAGAAGTCGTTCATTATAGTTTCGAGTTCGCGCTCTCGCATCTGACCATGGGCAGTAGTAACGCGCGCCTCTGGTATCAGCTTGGCAAGATCGTCGGCAACCTTTTGAATGGTCTCTACCTGGTTGTGCAGGAAGTAAACCTGACCACCACGCATGATCTCACGAAGGACGGCTTCACGGATGATGGCATCATCGCTTTGACGCACAAAGGTCTTGATAGCCAAGCGTCTTGCAGGCGGTGTAGCGATGATAGACAGATCGCGCATTCCGCTCATTGCCATGTTTAGCGTACGCGGGATAGGGGTTGCGGTGAGGGTAAGGATATCTACATCTGAGCGCATCGCTTTCATCTTCTCTTTCTGACGCACGCCGAATCTGTGTTCTTCGTCGACGATAAGAAGGCCAAGATCAGCGAACTTGATGTCATCTTGTAGAAGTTTATGGGTGCCGACTATGATGTCGACCTTGCCGTCGGCAACATCGGCAAGAACCTGTTTCTGCTCTTTAGCGCTCTTGAAGCGAGATAGCACCTCAACACGCACCGGCAGGTTGGCAAAGCGGTCGCGGAAGTTCTCAAAGTGTTGCTGGGCAAGCAGGGTAGTTGGTACCAACACCGCAACCTGTTTAGCGTTATCAGTGGCAAGGAAGGCGGCTCGCATCGCCACTTCTGTTTTACCAAAGCCCACGTCACCACACACAAGGCGGTCCATGGCCTTAGGCTGACACATATCAGAGAGTACAGCGTTAATGGCTTGGTTCTGATCCTCAGTCTCTTCAAACGGGAAGCCCGCTTTGAACTGGGCATAACCATCTCTGTCGAGATCAAACTTGTAGCCAGGTTTAAGCTCACGTTTGGCATAGACATCCAGCAGCTCCGCCGCCACATCACGTACTTTCTCAGCCGCTTTACGGCGAGCCTTGCTCCACGATTCACTACCTAGCTTATGGATAGGCGCGCCATCTTCGGCACCGCCTGAGTAGCGACTGATCAAATGCAAGGAAGCTACAGGCACATAAAGCTTGGCTTCATTTTGATACTCAAGGGTTACATATTCGGTTTTGATGCCGCCAGCTTCGAGGGTTTGCAGGCCGATATATCGGCCAATACCATGGTCGAGGTGCACCACAGGTTGACCCGGTTTAAGCTCAGCAAGGTGCTTAATCACGGTATCGCTATTAACTGCACGTTTGTCTTTCTTGCGACGCTGAATAACGCGATCGCCAAGAAGGTCGCTTTCACAGATAAGGGCAAAGTCAGGGTTTTTATAGATAAAGCCGTGCTCTGACGCGCCCAAGACTAGGGTAAATTTGTCACCACAGCCAAGGGCATCATCGATAGACTCACACGCCTTTGGCTTGATCTTAACCGGTTTTAATAGCTCCAAAAGTGCTTCACGACGGCCTTCAGACTCCACCGAGAAGATGATCTTGCCGGTGTAACCCTCGGCAAATTGGCGCAGAGCGCTCATCGGCTCTTTAGTCTGCGGCGCAGAGGCGATAATTGGCAGCGCTTCTATATCTAGGTCTTTTTTACCGCCACGGTTACCTATGGACTCTTTGCCCAGTTTTACCTGAGGCCATTTCTTAAGTGCGGCAAACAACTGCTCTTTGGTCTGCCACAGGATCTCTGGTTCGAGTAGAGGTCTGAGTGGGTCGACGCGTCTTTGGTCGAATCGATAATCAACATCGGTCAAGAAGGTATCAACCGATGCTTCGATATCGCCCACCGTCAGCATTAGGGTGTTTTCTGGCATGTAATCAAACAGGGTCTCTGTTTGTTCGAAGAACAGAGGTTGCCAGTATTCGATACCTGCAGGCCAAGTCCCCTTAGATACCTGCATATATACAGATTCAGGTTCGCGTCTTGCCTCAAAGCGTTGACGCCAGCGAATGCGAAAGTCCTCTATGGCTTCTTCGCTGGTTGGAAATTCGTGCGCGGGAAGCAGGCGTATCTCGTCTATCTCTTCTATAGAACGCTGATTTTCCGGATCGAAGGTACGTATGGTGTCGATCTCATCATCGAAGAAGTCCACACGGTATGGGGCTGAGCTGCCCATAGGATAGAGGTCAAGGATAGAGCCTCGACTGGCGTATTCACCAGCCCCGAATACCTGATCTACGTTACGATAGCCCGATTTTTCGAGCTGCAGGCGAAGTTTATCTAACGAGAAGAGGTCGCCAGCTTTTACCATCAGGGTGTGTTGCAATAGAAAATCACGCGGCGATTGACGCTGCAAGAGTGTGCTTACCGGCACCAGAACAATACCCTCAGAGATAGTCGGCATCTGGTATAGCGCGGCAATGCGGTCTGAGATGATGTCCTGATGGGGAGAGAAGTTATCGTAGGGCAGGGTCTCCCAATCTGGGAACAGGGTTACCTTGGAGCAGCTAAATTGTTCTACTTCCGACTGCAACTTAAGCGCCGTTTGCGGGTCATTAACTATAAGAAGTACCGGCCCGTTATGAGCGCGCTCGAGTTCGGCGATCGCCAGAGCCAAAGACGCCCCGTGAAGGTTACCGATCTGTTTTTTATCGCCAGCGGCGGATGCAATGGGAAGAGAGAGCAAGGTTTGCTTGTCCATATTTGTGTGTGATTCCTACACGCCCTAAGTAGATTATCATTATCGTAAACCACGCTTACATATCAACCGGTAAGCGGTAATTCAGGCGTAACCGCTCAAAATTTGCCTTAAATCTGCAAAATATTTAATAAAAACAAGCATTACTTGAAGTCGATTGCGGATAGTCGTTACATTAGTAGATTCAGGCCGATGCTAATGGTTTCTATCTTGTTGGCTTGAAGACTTTTCATCATGGAAAATTTTAATGTTTCGACCCGTTTCTTTATTCGTTGGACTTAGGTACCTAAGGGGCCGCTCCGGCGATAGGTTTAGCCGATTTGTTTCTTATATGTCTACTGCAGGTATCACCATTGGGGTGATGTCTTTGGTGACAGTAATGTCGGTGATGAATGGCTTCGAGGGCCAGCTTAAAGGGCGCATATTAGGCGTATTACCGCAGGCGATTGTTGGCCAAGAAAGTGGCCGCACTCCAGAGCAAACCGAGCCACCAAAATTTATCAATCAGCTCCCGCATCTAGAGGGCGTTGCGCCTATAGTGGAGAGCGAGGCTGTACTGCAAAGCCCAAGTCATCTGATGGCGGGTCAAATGATAGGTATTGAAGGAGCAGAAGACGACCCACTTCGTCAATATATGCTCTCTGGTAGTGTGGACTCATTGGAGGCAGGCAAGTATCGCATCCTCATTGGTCACACCTTGGCGCGCCAGCTAAAGGTCACCCAAGGTGATAAAGTGCGTCTTCTGGTTACCAGTGCCAGCCAATACTCGCCAATCGGCCGTATCCCAAGTCAGCGTAACTTCACCGTGGCGGGTATCTTCAATACCGGCTCAGACATCGACGCTCAGTTGATGGTGACTAACATTGAAGATGCCGCAAGGCTGCTTCGCCTTCCAAAGGAGACCATCAGTGGCTGGCGTCTCTATCTTGATGATCCATTTGTGGTTTCTACTCTCTCTCAAACCGAGTTCCCAGAAGGCTGGCAGTGGCAAGACTGGCGAGCACAGCGTGGAGAGCTGTTCCAAGCGGTGAAGATGGAGAAGAACATGATGGGTCTGATGCTAGGTCTGATTGTCGGTGTAGCCGCGTTCAACATTATCTCCGCTCTCATTATGGTGGTGATGGAGAAACAATCTGAGGTGGCAATACTTAAGACCCAAGGCATGACTAAAGGTCAGGTAATGTCAGTATTTGTGGTGCAAGGGGCGAGCAGTGGCGTGATAGGCGCGGTCTGTGGTGGTCTGCTTGGCGCGCTTCTTTCTATGAACCTGAATTCTATTTTGCTAGCGGTCGGCGCGTCTCTCTATTCCTATGGCGGTGAGCTACCTGTAATGATTAATTTTGCCCAAGTTGCTGTTGTGGTTGGACTTGCGGTTGCGCTGAGTATAGTGGCGACCCTATTTCCTTCCTACCGAGCGGCATCTGTTAAACCTGCTGAGGCACTAAGATATGAGTGATTTATTAACCTGTCATGACGTAAAGAAAACCTACCGTGAAGGCAGTGTTGATACCCAAGTGCTCAAAGGGGTGAGCTTTGACATTAAGAGTGGCGAACTGGTTTCTATCGTTGGCAGTTCGGGCTCTGGTAAAAGTACCTTGTTGCATATCCTAGGCGCGTTGGACGATGCGAGTGTGGGTGAGGTGAGCTTTAAAGGGCAAGCCCTGAGTGTGCTTAGCGCCAACCAACAAGCGAAACTGCGCAATGAGCACCTTGGCTTTGTGTATCAGTTCCACCACCTTTTGTCTGACTTCTCGGCAATCGAGAACGTGGCTATGCCTCTTCTTATCGGCGGTGAGAAGCCCTCTGTCGCTAAAGAAAAAGCAGTTCAACTGCTGACCAAGGTAGGTCTGGAGCATCGCCTTGAGCACAGACCGTCTGAACTTTCTGGTGGTGAAAGGCAGCGAGTGGCTATTGCTCGCGCCTTGGTTAACGAGCCAGCGCTAGTATTGGCTGACGAGCCCACAGGTAACCTAGACCATAGTACAGCGCTGGATATCTACGACCTGATGCGAGAGCTTAATCAGAAATCTGGTACTGCGTTTTTAGTGGTTACCCACGACAGTGAACTGGCAGGCAAGATGGACAGACAGATGCATATGCAAGACGGCCTACTTATCAGCTCTGCTAGCGTACAGGAGAGCCTGTGATTTCCTCTCTCTCATTATTTATTGGAGGCCGATTCAGTCGTGCTAAGCAGCGCAACAAGATGGTCTCTTTTATTTCTCTGTCCTCGACTATTGGCATCATGGTTGGTGTGGCGGTAATCATTATTGGTCTGTCGGCTATGAACGGTTTTGAGCGTGAGCTGGAAAATCGTGTGCTGGCGGTAGTGCCTCATGGTGATTTTACTGCGGTAAACAAGCCTATCCAGGATTGGCAACCTCTTGTGGAGTACATCAAGGACAAACCCGAAGCTGAAGCGGCCGCTCCCTTTGTTAAGTTTACCGCTCTGGCGGAGAAAGGGACTCAGCTTAAGGCCATCCAAGTACGTGGCATTGATCCTAGCTTAGAGCAAGGTGTTTCCAGCCTGTATAAGTTTGTGCAAGGGGATGCATGGCAGAACTTTGCTGCTGGTGAGCAGAATATGATCCTAGGGCAGGGTGTTGCCGACCAGCTCGGGGTAAAAGTTGGAGATGCCATCTCTATCATGATCCCAACGCCGCCTAAAAACGGTCGTACTCAAGCGCCGAAGCGTGTGAGGCTTAAGGTGTCGGGCATCTTTGCTCTGGGTGGGCAACTGGATCATGGCTTGGCCCTGATCCCATTACAAGATGCACAGGCCTATCTTGGACTGGAGGATACCGTGCACGGTCTTTCGGTTAAGACCACCAATGTATTTGATGCTCAGCCTTTGATGCGCAGTTTGGGTAATAGTCTGCCTATCTATGTCTATATCAATAGTTGGAAGCAAGAGTTTGGCTATATCTACCGAGATATTCAGACTGTGCGCACCATAATGTATCTGGTGATGGTACTGGTGATCGGCGTGGCCTGCTTTAATATCGTTTCTACCTTGATGATGGCAGTAAAAGATAGATCAGCAGAGATCGCGATTCTGCGCACTATGGGCGCGCAAGACTCTTTGATCAAGTCGATCTTTATGTGGCAAGGTGTTTTCTCTGGGGTACTAGGTGCCATAGTTGGCAGTATCCTAGGCTTGGTCGTGGCGAGTAATCTCACCCTTATCATCAAGGGCATCGAGACCGTTATTGGCCATCAATTCCTTTCTGGTGATATCTATTTTATCGACTTCCTACCATCTGAGGTGCATCTTCTGGATGTGGCTTTGGTGTCGGGTACAGCGATATTACTGAGTCTACTCGCGACTTGGTTCCCCGCTCGTAAAGCGGCCAAGCTAAACCCAGCGACGGTATTGAGCTCAAAGTAAGAGTGAAAAAAGCATTAAAAAAGCGCATTCCAATGGGATGCGCTTTTTTTGTATCTAGTTTTTAGAGAAAGGATTGAGCTTTAATTTGCGTTGTTGCCAGCTTCTCACTACTGAGTATCGCCACAGTGCTCTAATACCAAAGTAACCGAGTACTGCTGAGACCACAGCGCAGATAGCGCAGCCCAGTAAAAATGGAGGGCCTATGGTGGACATCTGAGACACGAGGTAATCCCAGGACAACTCGAAGTGGAAACTTTGGGGGGGCAACTGCATCACTAATGCGCCTAATTTGTAGGCGAAGTAGAACATGATGGGCATGGTAATAGGATTGCTTATCCACACCAAGGCCACAGAAAGAGGGAGATTTACACCACACATAATGGCGAGGCCGGCCGCCATGATCATCTGACTTGGCAGTGGCACGAAGCACATAAATAGGCCAACGGCGAACGCTCCAGAGGCTGAGCGACGATTCAATACCCAAAGGTTTGGGTTGTATAGAACATTCCCGAATATTCGAAGCGCTTTTTGACGTTTGATCAACTCATGGTCAGGCATTAAGCGTTGAATAAATTTTCTAGGCATAAGGGAATATGGCTCTCTTATTAGCTAAACGAAACTTGATTGTGTTTTCTACGACAGTGATCGTAGCAATGAATGGGCACATCCTACCTGATGCTTACTGGCTAGTTCCCTTACTTGCCGCGGTGCTAGTGTGTTGCCGGTTTGAAAAGCTTCGCATTGGGTACGCCGTTTTTCTGGCAATTGTGGTTAGTCTAGTACACGCACATCAATTTGTTAGACAAACCAACACCTTATTCAATTGCGCTGAGGATATTACCATAAATGTCAGGATTGAAAGCAGTTTTAAATCGAATCTTTATTTTTCAAGTTCGTCAGTGGCGTTTAATGGTAAGAATACCTGTGGAGAGCCACTTTCGGGAAGGCTACTTCTTAGAGTGAAAGCTTTACCTGTCCCATTCGCTGTGGGCGAGATTTGGCAGGTTCGAGTTAAACCTATTCCAATCCGAGGTCAGCGCAACGGTGTTGGTTTTGATGCGGAAAGCTATTACTTCTCGCGCTCTATTTTGGCTAAGGTTGATCTGATAGAGGTGATACGAAGAGTAGAACCACCCTCACTTCGAGGTCAGTTATTTCAGACATTTTCCATACTCACCGATAATTTGGAAAATCAGCCTTTGCTGCTCGCTCTGATGTTTGGGGATAGAGCAGAGATAGATTCAGATACCTGGCAGGGGTTAAGACAAAGTGGCCTTGCGCATTTAATTGCTATCTCAGGTCTGCATATAGGTATGGCTTTTGGCATAGGCTGGTGGCTTGGCTTTGCTCTAAGACTGGCAGTGAAAGAGTTCTTCTATGCTCCCTTTGTATTGGCTATGGGCGTTGCTGTCTTTTATGCATGGCTAGCGGGATTTAGTCTTCCTACGCAAAGGGCTTTGATTATGTGTCTGCTTTGGTCAGGACTTAGGATGTTAGATATCAAGTTAGATAACTGGCACCTGCTGAGTTTAGTGTTGGCCATAATCTTGCTCCTATCCCCTTTTTCAGCGTTAGATCCCAGTCTTTGGCTTAGTTTAGGTGCGGTTTCGGTTGTATTTATAAGCGCGCACTGCGCAAGGCGATTAGGCAACTTTTGGTTAAGAGCAGTCTGCGTTCAAATAGGGCTGTTTGTCGGCTTGATCCCTGTATCTCAGGTAATACTCGGCGGTTTCTCTGCCGTCGCTATCTTTTATAACCTTGTGTTTATTCCTCTGGTCTCTGTATTGATAGTACCGCTTCTGTTTTTAGGCTTTGTGTTTATGCTCATTGCCGATTCTTTCTCTGTGTTGTTATTTCAGGTGTGCGATGGCTTAGTCGGCTTGATGATGAGGACTATCGAACTCACTAGCAGTTGGCACTGGATAGAGGCCCCTATACTGGGTTTAACCATCTTGCTTCTAGGCTTCGCCGTTTTGGTTGTTAGGCAAAAAGCAGCGATTGCGGGGATTGGTTTAGCCGTATCCTCATCTAGCTATCTAGCACCACCTAACTGGAGTCTTGATGTACTAGATGTCGGGCACGGCTTAGCTGTTGTGATAAGTAAAGAGCGCAGAGCCATTTTATATGACACTGGCGCGGGGTGGGAGCAGGGAAGTTTTGCCCAGCAGCTGATATTACCTGTGATAAGAGCTGAGCGGTTGAGCCTAGACAAGTTGTTTGTTAGTCATTGGGACAATGACCATAGCGGTGGGGTTAAGGATATATTTAGATTTGCACCTATGACTCAAGGGTTCAGCTCTCAATTCCAACTCGGCTTTCTGCCCTGTGTCCAGGGTATGCATCTTTGGTGGCAAGGATTGAGGTTAAAGGTGCTGTGGCCAACCTCTCAGGTATATCGAGCTTATAATCCTCACTCTTGCGTAGTTGAAGTGAGCGACAAAAAGCATCGGGTGTTGTTAACGGGTGATATCGACTTGTTGGCGGAATACCAGTTGCAACGTCACCTTAGAAAAGTTGACCTGTTAATTGTGCCCCACCACGGCAGTAATACCTCATCCAGTCTTAGATTTGTAGAACACACCTCGCCCAAAGTGGCGATAGCGTCGGTTTCTAGCTCAGGAAAATGGAACCTTCCGGCACAAAATGTTCGCTCTAGATATGAGCAAAATGGAGCCAGTTGGCTAGATACTGGCCAGCATGGACGGATAATTGTGCGATTTTTTGACCAGGGTATGCAGGTGAGTCCATATCGGGACAGACAATCTGATGCTTGGTATAGGCAGATTTTACGGAAGGGAGTAGAATGAGTAGTAACTGAATAAAAAATAAAGCAATTCTTATGTCAAATCTCCCAGACGAATCCACGTGGCAGACCTTTAAGCGTTTGTGGAAATATATACGTCTGTATAAATTGGGCTTGGCTGTAGCAACCGTTGCGCTGGTTGTTAATGCATTTGCCGACACCTATATGATTTCCCTGTTGAAGCCGCTTCTTGATGAAGGTTTCGCAGATGTTGAATCTAACTTCCTTAAAATTCTACCTTGGATCATCCTAGGGATGATAATCGTCAGAGGTGTGAGTGGTTTTATTTCCACCTACTGCTTGAGCTGGGTATCCGGCAACGTGGTCATGCTGATGCGTCGTGCGGTGTTCAATCACTTTATGCACATGCCGGTGGCCTTCTTTGATCGTGAATCTACCGGTGGCTTGCTTTCACGCATTACCTATGACAGTGAACAAGTGGCCGCTGCGACCAGTAAGGCTCTTGTTAGCCTAGTGCGCGAGGGTGCGCTGATTATCGGTATGCTAGCTCTGATGTTCTACAACAGCTGGCAGTTATCTTTAGTGCTATTAGTGGTGGCGCCATTTGTTGCCTTTGCTATCCGCACTGTCTCTAAACGCTTTAGAAAGATCAGTAAGAACATGCAGACCATGATGGGGCACGTAACCTCATCGGCTGAGCAGATGCTCAAGGGTCATAAGGTTGTGCTGAGCTATGGCGGTCAAGACGTAGAGAAAGAGCGTTTTGATAACGTAAGTAACCGCATGCGTCAGCAGAGCATGAAGATGGTGTCGGCTCAGGCTGCGGCAAACCCTATTGTTCAGCTTATTGCGTCGTTTGCTTTGGTGGCAGTTCTGTATCTGGCAAGTATCGATCAGATCCGTGCAGACCTGACTCCAGGTACCTTTACCGTTATCTTCTCGGCTATGTTCGGGATGATGCGCCCACTTAAATCTCTAACCAATGTAACCTCAGACTTCCAGCGCGGTATGGCGGCAGCTCATACTCTGTTTAGCCTGATGGATCTTGAAACAGAAGAGAACAAGGGCAAACTCGAGGTTGATCGTGCTAAAGGCGTGGTTGAGGTGAAAGACGTGACCTTTACCTATCAAGGTAAAGAGAAGCCAGCGCTTCGAGATGTAAGTTTTACCATTCCGGAAGGCAAGACCCTTGCGCTAGTGGGCCGTTCAGGTTCGGGCAAGAGTACCATAGCTAATCTGTTTACCCGTTTCTATGATGTCGATAGTGGAGAGATCATGCTCGATGGGCATGACATCAAGGACTATACCTTGAAGAACCTTCGTAGTCAGTTCGCTCTAGTCTCACAAAATGTGCACCTGTTTAACGACACCATTGCCAATAATATCGCTTATGCGGCTGAGGGTGAGTACACGAGAGAGCAGATAGAGCATGCAGCTAAGCTTGCACACGCACTAGAGTTCACCGATCGTATGCCTGAAGGCCTAGATACCATGATAGGTGAGAATGGCGCTAGCCTCTCTGGTGGTCAGCGTCAGCGTATCGCTATTGCTCGTGCGCTTTTACGTGATGCCCCTGTTCTGATTCTGGATGAGGCAACTTCAGCACTGGATACTGAATCTGAACGAGCGATTCAGGCCGCCCTTGATGAGCTTCAAAAAGATAAGACAGTTCTGGTTATCGCGCACCGACTCTCTACTATCGAGAATGCAGATGAGATACTTGTTGTGGATGAGGGAGAGATCATCGAACGTGGCACCCATGCTGAGCTTATCGAAAAAGATGAGGCTTATGCCCAACTTCACCGTATCCAGTTTGGTGGTTAATCGACGTGATTAACTTGTTGTGGTTTAGTAATAGCCCGCTTAGGTTTCTATTTTGGCCACTGCTGTGGCCTCTTAGCCTTATCTTTGGCTCTATAAGTCGAGGTCGTCGACAGAGCTTTGTTGCTGGTAAGCGAGAATCTTATCGAGCACCTGTGCCTATCGTTATCGTGGGTAACATTACTGCAGGCGGTAACGGAAAGACGCCAGTTGTAGTGTGGCTGGTGGAGCTTTTGCAAAAGCAAGGGCTTAAGGTTGGCGTGGTCTCCCGAGGGTATGGCGCTAAGGCACCGAATTATCCTTTATTGGTGGGTAATAATACTCCAACTGAGCATTGTGGTGATGAACCTAAACTGATCGCGCAGCGCACCGGCGCTCTAGTCATGGTCGATCCTGTGCGCTCAGAGGCAGTTAAAGGGCTTTTGGAGCACGATGTGCAATTGGTTATCTCTGATGACGGTCTTCAGCACTATGCGCTCAAGCGTGATGTAGAGTTTATCGTTATTGATGGTGCGCGCCGCTTTGGTAATGAAAAGCTACTACCTCTTGGACCACTTAGAGAGTCTACTGAGCGCCTAGCTGAGGTGGACTTTTTGATCACTAATGGTGGTGAGGCTGAGCAGGGCGAGTTTGCCATGAGCCTAGAGCCAGACTTGGCGATAAACCTAGTTACAGGTGAGAAAAAGCCAGTCACTGAGCTTGGAACACTTGCTGCTATCGCCGCTATAGGACATCCACCTAGATTTTTTAATACCTTAGAGCAGATGCACGCCGAGGTATTAGTCACTAAAGGTTTTACTGATCATAAGGCGCTCAGCGCAGATGACATCAAACCTTTGATGAAAGAGACACAATCCCTGATTATGACCGAAAAAGATGCGGTCAAATGTCGAGATTTTGCAGAAGATAACTGGTGGTATCTGCCAGTTTCGGCCAATATCTCTCAGGAAAATACTAAAACAGTTTTAGACAAGATTAATGAGGTTTTAAAGGAATATGGATCATAGACTGCTAGAGATTGTGGCTTGTCCAGTATGTAAGGGAAAGCTGACTTACGATAAAGACAAGCAGGAGCTGATCTGTAAGTTTGACCGTCTGGCATACCCAATTAAAGAAGGTATCCCTGTACTTCTTGAGCCTGAGGCTCGTAGCATCTCAATGGACGAAGGTCGCTAACTATGTCTTTTACCGTAATCATTCCTGCACGCTACCAATCTACGCGCCTGCCAGGTAAACCACTGGCAGATATCTGTGGCAAGACCATGATTGAGCGAGTGTATGAGCAAGCGATGCAAGCGGGTGCGGACAAGGTGATCGTTGCAACCGATGATGACAAGGTAGCCAATGAAGTAAAACGCTTTGGTGGTGAGGTGTGCATGACCTCAGATAAGCACGAGTCTGGTACCGAGCGCCTTGCGGAAGTGGTTGAGAAGATGGCTATTCCTGACGACCATATCGTGGTTAATGTGCAGGGAGATGAGCCCTTGATCCCGCCGCAGATCATCAGTCAGGTAGCGCAGAATCTTGCGGACAGTGACGCGCCTATGTCTACCCTAGGTGTAGAGATCAACAGCGCTGAAGAAGCCTTTAACCCAAATGCGGTGAAGGTGGTGGCAAATGAGAAAGGCTACGCCATGTACTTCAGCCGTGCCACCATCCCATGGGATAGAGATCAGTTTGAGAATGATAAAGACAGTCTGCGTCAGCCTTTGATGCGTCATATTGGCATCTACGCCTATCGCGCCGGCTTTATCAATACCTACATCAACTGGGAACCATCTGCGCTAGAGCGTATCGAGTCTTTAGAGCAGCTTCGCGTGCTTTGGTATGGCGAGAAGATCCATGTGGAACTGGCTAAGGTTGCACCAGCCGCAGGTGTTGACACTCCAGAGGACTTAGAGGAAGTGAGGCGAATCGTCTCTGCCTAATAAGCGATTGAAAAGGACCTTTTAAAGGTCCTTTGTTTTATCTAGTGAACAGACCTTAGAATCCGCCTGCCCAACTATCAAACTCATCGATATTGTCCCACTCTTGCTGTGTTCTTGGCGCAGGGTAATAGGGAAGCGCTAACAGCTTTTCATCTGGCATTAGCTCCCATTCAGGGCTCATCTTGAGTCTAGTTAGGTCCTCATCACCGTCATGCCTTACAAACATATAGTAGCCATCGCTATGAGTATTGGCGTAGCTGGCAATTCTAACCACCTCTCCTGACGGTAGTCTTACTTTTCGACCTAGTGGATAGAGCTGATGCAGAGCAAAACTCACGTGAGCATCCTCTATCATGCCTTGTTTAAATCGATAGAAACCTATGGCAGTGGAAGTAGCGCGAGGTGTCCATCCGGCTAGATAGAGCCCTTTGAGTGAGTCTTTAAAGGGTACACCTTTGCCAATACCCTCGTTTGAGATGAATTGCACCAGCACCTTGTCATCGTCCTGCTCTAGGATCTGTAAGTATTGTTCGCCTGTGATATCGGCTAAGAGTTTCATGTTACGGCTTTCCAAGATTAACTCGGGACAGCATACCATTTGTGAATGTAACAAATCTTGATCTTAAGATATGAAAAAGCCCGCTGTTGCGGGCTTAATTGGTTTAGATGTGTTGGCTGTAGTCTCCCCGTTTAGGGCAGGTGGCGAGGATATCTCGCCTGCCTGATTCTTTCACCTCTTCAAGGATGACGTCAAAGCCCCACAGGCGGTAGAGGTGCTTAAGTACATCCTCATAGCTTTTAGCCAGTGGAATGCGCTGATGTGGGACGTGCTGCAGGGTCAGAGAACGATCGCCACGAACATCTACGTTCCAAACCTGAATGTTTGGTTCTAGATTACTCAGATTATATTGAGCAGCCAGTGCCTCTCGTATTTGGCGATAACCCATTTCATCATGAATAGCGTTTATCTCAACGTAGTTCTTACGGTCGTCATCCTTTATCGCAAACAACTTAAAGTCACGGATGAGTTTGGGAGAGAGATACTGACTAATGAAGCTCTCATCTTTGAAGTTTTGCATCGCAAAGTGCACCGCTTCAAGCCAGTCACTGCCTGCAAGCTCTGGGAACCACTCTTTATCCTCTTCTGTTGGTTCTTCACAGATACGGCGAATATCTTGGAACATAGCAAAGCCAAGAGCGTACGGGTTAATACCGCTAAAATACGGACTGTTGTAAGCCGGCTGCGCCACCACACTGGTGTGGCTATGAAGAAACTCCAACATAAACTTATCGGTCACCACGCCTTCATCATAAAGATGGTTAAGGATGGTATAGTGCCAGAAGGTCGCCCAGCCCTCATTCATCACTTGCGTCTGTTTCTGAGGATAGAAGTACTGGCTGACCTTGCGCACGATGCGCACGACCTCGCGCTGCCAAGACTCCAGCAAAGGCGCGTGCTTTTCGATGAAGTAGAGGATGTTCTCTTGTGGCTCGCTTGGGAAGCGCTGTTTTTCGGTATGTTCTTCACGAGTACTCTTAGGCACGGTTCGCCAGAGCTCGTTGACCTGAGACTGCAGATACTTTTCACGCTCTTCTTGCCTATGGGTTTCTTCGGCGATAGAGATTTTCTCTGGTCGCTTATAGCGGTCTACACCATAGTTCATTAGGGCGTGACATGAGTCCAGAAGCTTCTCGACCTCTTCTACGCCGTACTTCTCTTCACACTGAGAGATGTAATTTCTGGCAAACAGCAGATAGTCGATAATGGAGCTGGCATCGGTCCAGGTCTTAAATAGGTAATTGCCTTTGAAGAAAGAATTATGGCCGTAGCTTGCGTGCGCCATTACCAGCGCTTGCATGGTCACAGTATTTTCTTCCATTAGATAGGCGATACAAGGGTTGGAGTTGATCACTATCTCGTAAGCAAGACCCATTTGACCGTGCTTATAGTTCTGCTCGGTCTGGATGAATTTTTTACCGAAAGACCAGTGGTGGTAGTTGATAGGCATACCGATACTGGAATAGGCATCCATCATCTGTTCAGCGGTGATCACCTCTATCTGGTTCGGGTAGGTATCAAGCCTGTAGTGCTGGGCCACGCGCTTGATCTCTTGGTGATATTCTTCCAGCAGACCAAAAGTCCAATCTGGTCCATCGGGAAGGGTATTTGACTTAACGTCCTTTGTCTTTACATCCATAGCGCACTTCCTTAGCTAGTTTCTTTATGAAACAGCTCCCTAAATACAGGGAAGATATCATCCTGAGAACGGATGTTTTTCATGGCAAAGTTATCGAACTGGGCACCCACTTTTTCATATTCGTGCCATAGGGTTTGGTGACTGCGCCTTGTGATCTCGATATAGGAATAGAATTGGCACAGTGGCAATAGGGCATCACTTAGCAGGGTACGACAGCGCGGTGAGTCATCAGCCCAGTTATCCCCATCTGAAGCTTGTGCAGCATAGATATTCCATTGGTTAGTGGGATAGCGCTCTTTGACTATCTCATTCATCAATTTGAGTGCACTGGACACTATGGTGCCACCGGTTTCTTGGGAATAGAAAAACTCATGCTCGTCCACCTCTTTGGCTTGAGTGTGGTGGCGGATGAAAACAACCTCAACGTTCTCATAGGTACGGTTGAGGAACATGTACAAGAGCACATAGAAGCGCTTAGCGATGTCCTTGGTTGCTTGGTCCATAGAGCCTGATACGTCCATTAAGCAGAACATGACCGCTTGGCTGGATGGAATAGGGCGCTTCTCGTAGTTTTTGTATCTAAGGTCGAAGGTGTCGATAAAAGGCACGCTGGTGATCTTCTGACGAAGCTCAGCTATCTGCTGCTTTATCTCTTTCTCTTCAAATGGTTGGGCAGGTTCTTGCTTCTTAAGGGACTCTAACTCGCTTTCAAGCTCTTTTAGAAGACGCCTCTTACCTGCAGTAATGGCAGTACGTCTTGCTAGTGATTGCTGAAGTGAGCGCACAACAGAGATGTTTGCCGGAATACCTGCTGTTTGGAAGCCCGATCTATGCGTCTTCCATTCGGTAATGCGGTTTACTTGTTTCTTTTTTAGATTCGGAAGAGCGAGGTCTTCGAATAGGATATCAAGATATTCTTCCTTACTGATTTGGAAGATGAAATCGTCTTGCCCTTCACCGTCTGGACTGGCATCTCCTTCGCCTGAACCACTTCCGCCACCACCGCCGGGCGGTCTTTCTATTCTGTCACCTCGGGTGAATTGATCGTTGCCAGGGTGAACGCGCTCACGGTCGCCCCCTTGACCTTGGTGAAATACAGGTTCGGAAATATCTTGCTTAGGTATGGTGATATCTTCGCCGTTCTCGGTATCCGTGATGGAACGACGATTGACGGCATCAGATACCGCCTCTTTAATCTTTTGTTTATGACGGCGAATAAAGCGCTGTCGGTTGACTGTGCTTTTGTTCTTACCGTTAAGTCTTCTGTCTATAAACTGAGCCATGTGCCACCTCTAAATCGATAAACAGTGGAAACTCCCTGCTCGACAACATTGCCCTCCCGCGAGGGGAGGGCTGCTTCCATTTTATGTCTCGCTAAATTAAGAGGACTTACGAACGCGCAAGTACCACTCAGATAGCAAGCGAACCTGTTTCTCGGTATAGCCTTTCTCCATCATACGAGCCACAAAGTCGTCGTGCTTCTTCTGATCCTCGGTCGAGGTCTTCGCATTAAACGAGATAACCGGTAGAAGTTCTTCAGTATTGGAGAACATCTTCTTCTCGATAACGGTGCGAAGCTTCTCATAGCTCGTCCAAACTGGGTTGGTGCCGCCGTTGTTAGCACGAGCACGTAGCACGAAGTTTACGATCTCATTACGGAAATCTTTTGGATTACTGATGCCCGCCGTTTTCTCAATCTTCTCTAGCTCGTTGTTCAAAGAAGCTCGGTCGAATAGTTGGCCAGTTTCTGGATCGCGATATTCTTGGTCTTGAATCCAGAAGTCTGCGTAGGTCACGTAGCGATCAAAGATGTTTTGACCATATTCAGAGTAAGACTCTAGATAGGCTGTCTGTACTTCTTTACCGATGAACTCAACGTAGCGAGGCACTAGGTAGCCCTTCAAAAACTCAAGGTAGCGCTCAGCCATCTCTTGTGGGAACTGCTCACGCTCTACTTGTTGCTCGATGACATAGAAGAGGTGCACCGGGTTAGCCGCGACTTCGGTTTGGTCGAAGTTAAATACGCGAGAGAGGATCTTAAACGCAAAACGTGTTGATAGACCTGACATGCCCTCATCTACACCAGCGAAGTCTTTATACTCTTGATGGCTCTTCGCTTTAGGGTCGGTATCTTTCAGGGTTTCACCGTCATAGACGCGCATCTTACTAAACACAGATGAGTTCTCTGGGTCTTTCAGACGAGACAGAATTGAGAACTGCGCCAGCATATCTAATGTGCTCGGTGCACATGGTGCGTTGGAAAGCTCACTACTGTCTAGCAGTTTCTCGTAGATCTTAACCTCTTCAGAAACGCGCAAGCAGTACGGAACCTTCACTATGTATACACGGTCGAGGAAAGCTTCGTTGTTCTTGTTATTTCTAAAGGTTTGCCACTCAGATTCGTTTGAGTGAGCCAAGATCATGCCGTCGAATGGTAAGGCAGACAGACCTTCGGTGCCGTTGAAGTTCCCTTCTTGGGTTGCAGTAAGTAAAGGGTGAAGAACCTTGATAGGCGCTTTGAACATCTCCACAAACTCCATCAGACCTTGGTTGGCCTTACACAGAGCGCCCGAATAGCTATAGGCATCAGGGTCGTCCTGAGAGAAATGCTCAAGTTTGCGGATGTCCACTTTACCCACAAGGGAAGAGATGTCTTGGTTGTTCTCATCACCCGGCTCGGTTTTCGCCACACCAATCTGGTCAAGAATAGATGGGCGAAGCTTCACAACCTTAAATTGGGTGATATCACCACCAAACTCGTGCAGGCGTTTCGCCGCCCATGGTGACATGATGGATTTCAGATAGCGCTGCTCGATGCCATATTCACTGCGAAGAAGCTCAGCATCTTCACTCGGGTCGAACAAGCAGAACGGATGGTCATTAACTGGACTACGCTCGCCGTTGGCAGAAAGTACATAGATCGGCGCTTGCTGCATCAAAGCTTTTAGCTTCTCAGCAAGAGATGATTTACCGCCACCTACTGGACCTAAGAGATATAGGATTTGTTTTTTCTCTTCCAGGCCTTGGGCCGCGTGTTTGAGATAGGAGACGATTTGCTCGATAGCGTCTTCCATTCCATAGAAGTCTTTGAAAGTGTCGTATCGGGCGATGACTCGGTTTGAAAAGATGCGACTTAGGCGAGGGTCTTGAGCTGTGTCGATTAGCTCAGGTTCGCCGATGGCATGAAGCAGTCGCTCCGCAGAATTGGCATAAGCCATTTTATCTTCGCGACACAAGGTAAGAAACTCTTGGATCGACAGCTCCTCTTCCTTAGAAGCTTCGTATCTAGCTTGAAAATGGTCGAAAATACTCATAACAAAAATCCCCTTTAAAATGTTACAAGATCAGATGAAAGATAGCGCTCTCCCCCTAAATTAATCCTAGTCAGGATTGAACAGATTTGCTTGAAATATAATAACTTTTTTCGTTATCCTTGCAGT
Source organism: Vibrio ishigakensis (assembly GCF_024347675.1). Taxonomy (NCBI): domain Bacteria; kingdom Pseudomonadati; phylum Pseudomonadota; class Gammaproteobacteria; order Vibrionales; family Vibrionaceae; genus Vibrio; species Vibrio ishigakensis. The sequence goes on from NZ_AP024881.1 coordinate 1,133,868, forward strand.
CAAACCGATCAATTTTACGAACGGTACCGTAAGCTTGATCAGGTAACAAAATTGTAACTTAATCGCAAAAGGATTTGCTAATGAAACTGTTAAAGCTTGTTACAGCCTCATTGGTGCTTTTTTCCGCCTCCTCTTGGGCCACTTGGTCCTTAGGTGTTGGAGCGAGCTACTCACCTGCCGTATATAAAGAGACCCCCTCAAACCGAGTTGTCATTCCAATTATTGGATATGAAGGAGAACATTTTTATTATCGCGGTTTTACAGCAGGATATCGTATTTGGGAGCGACGTTCGCCGCACAATATCGTGTTCAAACTGGCCTACGACCCAAGAACATTAAAGCCTGAAGACTCAGACAACCCATTCATTCAACAACTAGACAAACGTAAGAGTACCGGCCTTGCTGGTGTTACTTATCAATATATGAATCGCTCAATCGGTCAGGTGGAATTTACGGTAGCAGGGGACGTGCTAGGTAGACACGATGGTTTATATGGCGAGGCTGTGTATCGCTTGCCGTTTCGTGGAGAGCGCTGGATGTTGACACCCGCTGCAGGTTACTCGTGGAATTCCTCTAAACTAAACAACCATCTATATGGCATCTCACAGAGCGAAGCGGATAGGCTAGGGGTAGACAGCTTTTCACCGAATGGTGACGGTCAATTCTTTGTTGGATTACGAGGACTATTTAAGATAACACAGCATATTATCTTTACCGGTGGTGTTCGCTACACCAATCTTGAGGGGGATTTGGAAGATAGCCCGCTTTTAGGAGATACCGATTCTACCTCGGTTAACATAGGGTTGGTGTACAGCTTCTAGAAAAAGAAACCCGGCTCATTGGCCGGGTTTTTAAATTATGCGTTGAAGATCTGGGTGATCTCGGTTGCACATAAGTGGTACTGACGAGGACAGTTACGCCATGTGGTTAGCATACGGCGATACTTGTCTAGCATAGGTACCTGGCTGTTGAAGTGGTGATCAGCCTTGTCAAACTGAGGGTATAGACCTTCAGTTTCAGTGATAAAGCGAACGTAGTTTACGATGTGCGCTTCGGTTGCGATATCGAAACCTAGGAACATTAGACGACGTTGGTCTACTTGTGCTTGGTCTGCTGCATCAAGCATCTTGTGAGACTCTTGCATTGCGTGGTACATCTCCATGATATCGATGATTTCACGACACTCAGCTTCGCTGATGCGACCAAAGTCTTTGTCCAACTCACGCATTTGCAGGCCATAGCCACGCTCAACGATCTTCTGTAGACGTTCGTATTTTTCTTTGTTTTCTGGTGACAGCTTTGCCATCAGGTAGTATTGGTTTGAAAGGATCAAACGCTGTGCGTTAGTCATTTCCATAAGTAAGTTTCCCTCGACTCAAATCGAATAAGCCTTCAAAGTGAAGGCTTAGAATATTAGTATTTTACGTTGTCATTATACTGGCTAAGGATGCCAGAGATTGTATCCATGGTTTCTTTAGACGGTGGATTCACACCCTCTAACGGATAATCGTAGCCAAGCGCTTCCCATTTATGGGCGCCAAGCTTGTGATATGGAAGTAGCTCGACTTTCTCGATGTTGTCCATATCTTTAATGAATTCACCTAGCATGTGCGCCGCTTCTTCATCGTCGGTATAGCCTGGTACGATCACGTAGCGGATCCAAGTCTTTTGACCAATCTTGTGAAGATAGCGAGCAAAATCTAGGGTACGACGGTTAGACACACCGATGAAATCTTGGTGGATCTCATCTTTCATGTGCTTAAGGTCAAGCATAACAAGGTCGGTCGCTTCTAGAACCTCATCTACCACGTCAGTGTGTTTACGGATGTAGCCATTGGTATCAAGACAGGTATGAATGCCTTTCTCTTGGGCTGCACGGAAGAAATCACGTACAAACTCAGGTTGTAGCATAGCCTCACCACCAGAGCAGGTGATACCACCACCTGATGCATTCATAAAGTGGCGGTAAGATTGCGCTTCTTTAATCAGCTCATCGACAGTGACCTCTTTGCCACCATGTGGGTCCCATGTATCACGGTTGTGACAGTACATGCAGCGCATTAAGCAACCTTGCAAGAATACGATAAAACGAATGCCCGGGCCGTCAACGGTGCCACACGATTCAAAGGAGTGGATTCTGCCTTTCATATAAGCTCTCAAACTGATGTTTAGATTGCGGTTGCGCCTAGGGTGACGCTAGCAAATTTTGATATACCTCAATATTGGTAAGTGTATTACAAATGCGATTTTAAACCTAGATTAAGCCCTTTATATTCTTGGTTTTTTACGTAATTTCATTACCCAATATGGTAACTAGAAATGCGCTTGGGAATGATTCTCAAATGTAGCATTTGCAATCTGTTCAATTAATCTATAATTTTGTCGCCCCTTTATCCGTTTGTGCAATGCAAGGACTTCTCTTGAGCGACTTAAGATTTAACCAACTGCCGCTGTCTAAACCACTATTAGACAACCTTTCTACCCTTGGCTATGCCGAGATGACGCCAATTCAGGCGCAGAGCCTGCCTATGATGTTAGCGGGTAAGGATGTGATCGGGCAGGGTAAAACAGGCTCGGGCAAAACTGCTGCCTTTGGTTTATCTCTGCTTAACAACCTGAATGTGAAGCGCTTTCGCGTGCAAACCCTAGTGCTGTGCCCAACCCGTGAGCTTGCTGACCAAGTAGCAAAAGAGATCCGTAAGCTGGCGCGTGCGATTCACAACATCAAGGTGCTTACCCTGTGTGGTGGTATGCCAATGGGGCCGCAGATTGGCTCCCTTGAGCACGGCGCACATATTCTTGTAGGTACGCCGGGTCGTATCCTAGATCACCTTGAGAAGGGCCGTATTAATCTGAACGAGCTTAACACTCTAGTGCTGGATGAAGCGGACCGTATGCTAGAGATGGGCTTCCAAGATGCTCTAGATGCCATTATCGCTGAAGCGCCAAGTGAGCGTCAGACACTGCTATTTAGTGCGACATTCCCAGAGAAGATCCAACAGATTGCCAACCGCATCATGCAAAAGCCAGAAATGGTGAAGGTAGAGTCTACCCATGACAACAGCAGCATCTCGCAGCACTTCTACAAGGTAGAAGATGATAACGAGCGTATGGATGCTCTAGAGACCCTTTTATTGGTACATCAGCCTGAATCGGCAGTTATTTTCTGTAATACCAAGCGTGAAGTGCAGGACGTGGCAGATGAGCTTCATTACCGCGGCTTTAGCGTTATCGATATTCACGGTGACCTAGAGCAGCGAGACAGAAATCAGACTCTGGTTCAGTTTGCGAACAAGAGCGTTTCTATCCTTGTTGCGACCGACGTTGCCGCTCGTGGTCTTGATGTAGAAAACCTAGATGCGGTTATTAACTTCCAGCTTTCTCGCGATCCTGAGGTGCACGTGCATCGCATCGGCCGTACTGGTCGAGCAGGCAGTAAGGGCGTAGCTTGTAGTTTGTATAGCGACAAAGAGCATTACCGCGTTGCCATGATTGACGAATATATGGATATCGCTATCGAGCCAGAGACTCTTCCTCAGGCTGGCTCTCAGAAGCCGCTAAAACCAAATATGGTGACTATTGAGATCGCTGGTGGTAAGAAGCAGAAGGTTCGTGCAGGGGATATCCTAGGTGCCCTTACTGGTCAGAACGGCGTAGATGGCAAGAAGGTAGGCAAGATCAACCTGTTCGATATGCGCTCGTATGTAGCGGTCGACAGGTCTGTTTCAAACTTTGCGCTGAAGAAGCTTGAAAATGGGAAGATGAAAGGGCGTAAATTCAGAGCCCGCATCGTTAAATAACAAAAACCGGCTTTACGCCGGTTTTTTTAGAACAGATAGAAGAGGGCAAGAGAGCCATTGGTATGAAATGACCTTGGGTCTTCTTGATAATCGCGGGTCTTGGTGGAAAGGGCAAGGCTTGCGCCCCATCCTTTATAGTAACCCACAGCACCGATAGTCGCGGTTGCTTGTAAGTGCTCCACCTCAGTTGCGGTAATGCCATCATCGGGTCTGTCGCCTTCAATGGTGATGTCGTTAAAGCGCACACGACCTTCGACACCACTGTAGAGGTACCAACCGGTTCTGCTACGCACGATAAGACCAGGATCAAGCGATGACTCATTGTTGATCTTGGCACTACCAAAGCTGTTGTTTAGACCTGCACCCCAACGCCAAATAGCGCTGCCTGCAATTTCACTTCGAAAATTACCTGCCATGACGCGAGCCTGAGTACTAACTTCATGTTTGGTCGTTCCACTAAGCTCAGACTCATACCATTTGTCATTACGGTTATAGGTAAAGTTAAGCACGACCTGATTTTCGATCTGGTTGCCCCAGCCCTGTGGGTCATCAGATTTGATGATGCTGTGTACAAACTTCTGACCTTCCTCAGCGTAAGAGTTTGGACCTGTTGTACCTAGCATGAGGCTGTACGAATTGATCTCAGAAGGGGCAATGGAATACAGGGTAGAGGACACATATAGGAGGCCTGCGTAAGGGCGCTCATCTTGAACCGGATCTGGGCTCTCAATGTCTTTAGGCGTCCACATCTTTTGTCCAACCTCAAGGTTATAGCGATGCAGTACATTGCCTGTTGGGTCAGCATCAAAGTGCGTACCTGGTAGGGAGTCAAAAAAGCCACCCGGAGTAACATCAAAGTCACTGGTGTAGCTAATAAAGACACCGTTAGTGTAGTCCTGATCTGTGGTTACGATACTGTCGTTATCGATACCAAAATAGAGGGTACTGTTTTGAGCAAATGTCGGCGCTGCAAAAAGGGGTGTAACTAATAGAAGATGACGCGCTGTGCGCTGGAAAGATGACATACTGCTCCGTGCTTATACTTCATGTCCTAATCCGTTAGGGGCGATTATGCCATAAAAAGGTAATAAAAAACCCCGCCAAGGCGGGGTTTTAGTTATAACTTTCGTTCTAAGTCAAAGTTTTGACTTATAGAGACTCAGTGAAAGTACGCGCGATTACGTCTTTTTGCTGTTCAGCAGTTAGAGAGTTGAAACGCACAGCGTAACCCGATACACGGATAGTTAGCTGAGGGTATTTCTCTGGGTGCTTAACTGCGTCTTCTAGAGTTTCGCGGTTTAGTACGTTCACGTTTAGGTGTTGACCACCTTCGATGTCAGTCTCGTGGTGGAAGTAACCATCCATCAGACCTGCAAGGTTAGCGCGTTGGCTATCTTCATCTTTACCTAGTGCGTTAGGTACGATAGAGAAGGTGTAAGAGATACCGTCTTGTGCATCAGCAAATGGTAGTTTACCTACTGAAGTTAGAGACGCTACAGCACCTTTCTCATCACGACCGTGCATTGGGTTTGCACCTGGAGCAAATGGAGCACCAGCTTGACGACCATCAGGAGTAGTACCAGTCTTCTTACCGTATACCACGTTTGAAGTGATAGTTAGGATAGACTGAGTAGGACGAGCATCACGGTAAGTCTTAAGCTTACGGATCTTGTTCATGAATACAGAAACTAGTTCACAAGCGATGTCATCTACGCGAGCATCGTTGTTACCAAATTTCGGATAGTCGCCTTCGATGTTGAAGTCGATAGCGATGCCATCTTCGTCACGAACTGGGCTTACTTTAGCGTACTTGATAGCAGCTAGTGAGTCAGCAGCAACAGATAGACCAGCAATACCACAAGCCATAGTACGAGCAACGTCACGGTCATGTAGAGCCATAAGCGCGGCTTCGTAGCTGTACTTGTCGTGTGAGAAGTGGATAGCGTTTAGTGCAGAAACGTACTGCTTCGCTAGCCAATCCATGAAGCTGTCTAGACCAGCCCAAACTTTGTCGAAGTCTAGAACTTCGTCATTCATTGCTTCAGTCTTAGGACCTACTTGGATCTTAAGCTTCTCGTCCACACCACCGTTGATTACGTAAAGTAGTGTCTTAGCAAGGTTTGCACGTGCACCGAAGAACTGCATTTGCTTACCAACAACCATTGGAGATACACAACAAGCGATTGCGTAGTCATCAGACTCTAGGTCTGGACGCATTAGGTCGTCGTTCTCGTACTGGATTGAAGAAGTATCGATAGATACTTTTGCACAGAACTTCTTGAAGCCTTCAGGCAACTCTTCAGACCATAGAACAGTGATGTTTGGCTCTGGAGAAGGACCCATAGTGTATAGGCTGTTTAGGAAACGGAAGTTTGAACGCGTAACTAGAGTACGACCGTCAAGACCCATACCACCCATAGATTCTGTTGCCCAGATTGGGTCACCAGAGAACAGCTCATCGTACTCAGGAGTACGTAGGAAACGAACCATACGTAGCTTCATTACGAAGTGGTCGATCATTTCTTGAGCTTCTACTTCAGTGATTTTGCCAGCAGCAATGTCACGCTCGATGTAGATGTCTAGGAATGAAGAAGTACGACCTAGAGACATAGCCGCGCCGTTTTGAGATTTAACAGCTGCTAGGTAACCGAAGTAAGTCCACTGGATAGCTTCTTGAGCAGTTTGAGCTGGTTCAGAGATATCGTAGCCGTATTTAGCAGCCATTTCTTTCATTTGACCAAGCGCGCGGTATTGCTCTTGAAGCTCTTCGCGCAGTTGCATGGTCATTTGTAGGTCTTCACCGTTCTCAAAGTCAGCTTGAGTTGAGTGGAATTGAGCCGCTTTGTTCTTCATCAGGAAGTCGATTCCGTAAAGAGCAACACGACGGTAGTCACCGATGATACGACCACGGCCGTAAGCATCTGGAAGACCAGTTAGAACACCAGACTTACGACATTTTAGGATGTCAGGAGTGTAAATATCGAAAACGCCAGCATTGTGCGTTTTGCGGTACTCAGAGAAGATTTTCTTAACTTGTGGATCAAGTTCGCGATCATAAGCTTTGCACGAACCTTCAACCATACGGATACCACCGTTAGGGATGATCGCACGCTTAAGTGGCGCTTCTGTTTGTAGACCAACGATAGTTTCTAGGTCTTTGTTGATGTAACCAGCATCGTGAGATGTGATGGTAGAGATAACAGAAGTGTCGAAATCAACAGGCGCGTGGGTTGAGTTCTCTTGCTTGATACCTTCCATTACTTTAGCCCAAAGCGTGTTAGTCGCTTCAGTGCCTTCAGTAACTAGGAAAGACTCATCGCCTTCATACGGCGTGTAGTTTTTCTGGATGAAATCACGAACGTTTACGTCGTTTTGCCACTCACCTGCAGCAAAACCTTCCCAAGCTTTAGCAAATTGCTCTGCCATGATGTACCTACCTTTTTAGTAGAAAAGAAACGTGCCTTTTCTTCCCCCTCTTATGGATGAAGAGTGTCCAATAACTCAGACACAGCACACTATTTAGATTAATAACAATATGAATAAGTTTAGTCTTAACTTCTACTCATTGATATTGGTACTAAGGTTTCAAATTCAATAGTAACTTCAAAAATAATTATAATTTTTAAACTAAATCAATAAAAGCGTTTTTTTGCAAACATTGAAGCCAAATCTGAATCTGAACTGTTAGATGGTGTTACGAAACTACCTTAGATAAGTAGTAAAAGGGTAGTGCATCTGCACTACCCTGCAACCATTATAGGAAAGCTTTCAGGCCGTATTGTGGCTCAAGCATACCTACAGCAAGCATTGCCACTAGACATACGATGAATACGCCCACTGGAATGATGATCTTGTCAGCAAACGATAGACGTGAAGCACGCTCTTTGTCGCCGATTAGGCCGTTGTTGTCTAGGAACATGGTTAGTGCCCATGCTAGAACTGGGTTAGTTACAACCGCTGCAAAGATACAGATACCTGCTGCTTGAGAATCTTTGGTCTCTTTAACCATCTGCATACCCGCTTCAAGTAGAGGAAGGAATACACCTACAAGAAGAGCAACACGCATTACCGGTGGCCATACCGCTACGTCCATTGGGAAACCAAGGATAGCAACGATGATACAAAGGCTACCAAGTAGGATTGCACCCGCTGGGATAGGGCGTTTAGCAATTGCTGCTGGTATCATATAAGTACCCCAAGATGAAGTGATGTTACCACCACCTACAGCTGTACCTACCATCTGACGGAATGAACACATAGTCATAGTGTCATCAACGTCCATAAGAACCTTCTCGGTCTTCTTAGGGTAGTTAAGCTCTTGGAAGATACGGTGACCTAGGAAGTCAGGCGACCACATAGCTACCGCTAGGATTGCAAATGGTAGAGACGCGATGAAGTGAGATACGCCTGGTAGGCCTAGTTGCCAACCTTGCTCAGTGCTGCCCCACCAGTAAACTGGGTTTAGGTTAGGGATGCCCATCTCAGTTTCAAAGGTAAGGTCAAAACCTGCACCTAATGCTAGAGCGATAATAAGGCCGGCTATTGCACACACAGGGATCGCTAGCCAGCGCATACCGATCTTAGCTAGGTAAGCGTAGATACCGATGTTGATACCCAGTACCACTAAACCGATGTAACCAAGGCTGCCTTGAGCAACGTCAGCTGACTGAAGGCCTACAGCCCAAGATTGGATGTCACCAATCTGGCTCATGGTACCAGTAAAGCCTAGGAAGATAAGAAGACCACCTGCGGTACCTTCTGAGGTGAGGTTAACTAGTTTAGAGCCACCTTTAAAGTAGCTAAGTAGTAGACCGAAGATACCCAGTAGGATAGCTAGCGCAAGAGGGTGAGCACCTGCAAGTGCAATCGAACCGATGAGTGGAATCATCGGGCCGTGGTTACCTGCAAGGTTTGCACGAGGGTTAAAAAAGCCGGACGCTAGAATACAGAATAGAAGTGCAGGGATAAGCATCTCTACACGAGCCACTTCGATAGCGAAGTCTTTGCCTAGGTTAACGTGTGGCCAAGCTTGTGTCAGGCCGTCAGCCCAAGACATCATTACAGCAGAGTACATTGCGATAATGCCGATAGTACCTGCTAGTGCTGGAACCAAGTCTTCAAGTTCGAAACGGAAGTCACGGCCAGGTAGGTTAAGACCAAAGCGGCGTGGCTTCATGATTTGAAGTTCGTGGTCTAGGTAGTCAGAGCGGCTAGCAAACTCTGAGGCAGGACGGTGAAGTTCAGAGTAGCTTTTTTCTTCTACTTCTGACTGTGTCTGATTCACTGCGTCGGACATAAAATCCTCGTTAAAAAGTATAAAAAAATGAAAGAGAGTTACTGTTCAAAGATTCGTAAAAGATGTCAGTTTGCTCAGAGAACCGCCAAAAGTTGAGCTCTAGCACGTGACCGACGTGTTTATCTTAGGCGAAAATTTGAAAAATACTCATCAAATTTGAATTTGTTGTCGCGAGTTTAGCAAGCCGACCTATGGATTCACTTGATCTCGATCAGTTTAGGAAAATTAGTGAAACAAAAGTACAAAATAATCTTTCATAAACTGTTGATAAAATAAACAATTAGTTTCACTTATACATATTTTGTTCAACTCAATGTGTAAGTGACTGAAACCCCCTAAAAATGTTAATTATTTGTATTTTGGCGTGCTTTTTGGGTACAAATGCTTTACATTTGTTTCGTGATAAATCACTGTATTTAACTGAAATAGATGCCTTTTATTCTAAGAAAGGGATATATAGTCGATAAATGTGACTAAATATTGCTTAAGGAAAGTGGGAATCAGCCGTTGCCAATCGTTTTCCTTAGTGATAACTTGTCTCGCAACACACGGAATTTGAGCCTTCGGGCCCAACAAGGAGTAAAAAGCGGATGACAGACGTACCCGCATTACAAATCAAAGATCTGCATAAAACCTTCGGTCAGAACGAAGTGCTTAAAGGTATCTCTTTGGATGCTCACAAGGGCGATGTAATTTCTATCATTGGAAGTTCAGGCTCTGGTAAAAGTACTTTCTTGCGTTGCATAAACCTTCTAGAAACTCCTACCTCAGGCGAAATCTGGGTCAATGGTGAATTGATCGAGATGAAGAATGGTCGTCAGGGTGAGGCTATGCCTTCTAATGCAAAGCAGGTTCAGCGTATTCGTTCTCGTCTAGCCATGGTTTTCCAAGGCTTTAACCTTTGGTCACATATGACAGTTCTGGAGAACGTCATTGAAGCTCCAGTACACGTATTGGGCGTACCTAAGGCACAAGCCATTGAGAATGCAGAACTACTACTAAAGAAAGTAGGCCTCTACGAGCGTAAAGACTACTACCCAGGACACTTGTCTGGTGGTCAGCAGCAGCGTGCGGCAATTGCCCGTGCTCTAGCGGTAGACCCAGAGGTTATGTTGTTTGATGAGCCGACATCAGCACTTGACCCAGAACTAGTAGGTGAGGTTCTAGGGGTTATGCGTGACTTGGCTGAAGAAGGCCGAACCATGCTAGTAGTAACCCACGAAATGGCGTTTGCTCGCGATGTATCCAACCACGTGATGTTCTTGCATCAGGGTTTGGTTGAAGAGCAGGGCGCACCTTCTAAGTTGTTCACCAATCCGGAATCTGAACGACTGCAGCAATTTATTTCTTCTATTTATTAACCGAAGCGTTCTTAAAGCGCTCACAAAACACAACAACAAATCTCAAATCACAGGAGTATGGACATGAAAAAGTGGTTATTGGCAGCAACAATTGCAGCTACAGCACTATCTGGCGTTGCACAAGCTAAAGAGTGGAAAACAGTTCGTTTCGGTATCGAAGGCGCTTACCCTCCATTCAGTAAAACAGAAGCTGATGGCTCTCTAAGTGGCTTTGACGTTGATATGGCCAACGCACTTTGTAAAGAAATGGAAGTGAAGTGTGTACTTGTAGCTCAAGACTGGGATGGCATCATTCCTTCTCTACTAGCTCGTAAGTACGATGCCATCATCGCAGCTATGTCAATCACTGAAGAGCGTAAGAAGCGCGTAGACTTCACTGGCAAGTACGCTCAGATCCCTAACAAATTCATCGCTAAGAAAGATGCAGGTCTAGAGTTCACTGACGCTGGTCTTGAAGGCGTTAAGATTGGTGTTCAGCGTGCAACTACGCACGATAAGTACCTAACTGACAACTACAAAAACGTAGAGATCGTTCGTTACGGTTCTTTCGACGAAGCTTACCTTGACCTAGCAAACGGCCGTATCGCAGCTGTACTAGGTGACGCATCTGCGCTTGAAGAGGGTGTTCTTAACTCTGCACAGGGCGACCAGTACGAGTTCGTTGGTCCTTCTCTAACTGATCCTAAGTGGTTCGGTGAGGGCATGGGTATTGCTGTGCGTAAGCAAGACAAAGACCTAACTGAGAAGCTGAACAAGGCTATCGAAGCGCTACGTGCAAACGGCGAATACCAAACTATCGCTGCTAAGTACTTCAACTACGACGTATACGGCGAGTAATCTCGCTACAAGGTAAACCCTTGATTGTGCCTCCGCTTTTGCGGGGGCACACCTTCTATACCAACCGCTTTAATAACATTAGGAATCCAACAAGCCCAAGGAATACTGGGCAGATGTAACGTTGGGAAATGATTATGTTCGATTTACAGGGATATGAAGTCTCGATCCTAAACGGTGCTTGGCTAACCGTACAAGTGGCAGTGTTGTCGCTACTTTTAGCCATGGTGCTGGGAATGCTCGGGGCGCTCGCAAAACTTTCTCGCTCTCGCATCGCTAAGGCGGTCGCGACAGTCTATACCACCATTATTCGTGGCATCCCTGACCTAGTTCTGATGATGCTGATTTTCTTCGGTGGTCAGATCCTACTTAACAACAGTTTATATGGCATCAATGAGTGGCTGAATAACTATTTCACCCAGAGCGACCCGAACCACGAATGGGTTTCGTACGTTCCTGACTACATTGATGTCAGCCCTTATATTGCGGGCATACTTACTATCGGCTTCATCTTCGGTGCTTACATGGCCGAGACCTTCCGCGGCGCTATCATGGCGGTAGACGCAGGCGAGATGGAAGCCGCTAAGGCGTACGGCATGAGCCCTGCGCTGGCATTTAGACGTATCCTTATGCCTCAGATGATCCGTCACGCACTACCTGGCTTTGGTAATAACTGGCTGGTACTGCTAAAGACCACCGCACTGGTTTCAATTATCGGTCTGGAGGATATGGTTCGTATGGGCTCGCTAGCGGCGGGCACGACTAAAGCGCCATTCACCTTCTATATGGCAGTATCCATCATCTTCTTGTTCTTCACTGCAGTTTCAACGGGTCTGCTGAAGCTGGTTGAACGCAAATTCAGTATTCAGGCGAGGTAGTCATGGATTTTTCTATCATAGTCGACAGTCTGGATATCTATATTGATGGCCTTTATACCACCATGTGGCTGGTGGCCGCGGCGCTAGTGATTGGTCTTGCGTTTGCTATCCCACTTGCGGTGGCGCGTAACAGCAAAAACTGGCTTCTAATGGGGCCAAGCTGGGCATTTATCTACTTCTTTCGCGGTACGCCTCTGCTGGTTCAGTTGTATCTTATCTACTACGGTATGGATCAGTTTATTCCGGTCAAAGATACTCTGTGGGAGAACGCGTGGTTCTGCGCATTGGTGGCCTTTACCCTAAACACCTGTGCCTATACCTCGGAGATTATCCGTGGCGCCATCAACGGCTTGCCTAAGGGTGAGGTTGAAGCGGCTAAGGCATACGGTATGAGTCCATTTAAGGCGTTTTATCGCATCACACTGCCAAGTGCGTTGCGCCGTGCACTCCCAGCTTACAGTAACGAAGTGATCTTTATGATCCACGGCTCTGCGGTTGCGGGTATCGTAACCATCATGGACCTTACCGGTGCTGCGCGCCTAGTAAACTCACGTTACTACGCACCGTTTGAGTCATTCTTGACTGCCGGTCTCTTCTACATGTGTTTAACCTTTACGGTTATCTGGCTGTTTAAGCTAGCTGAGAAGCGTTTCTTAGCATACCTAAGACCGCTCTCTTCAAAGTAAACTCGATGCCGGCAACAAGCCGGCATTTTTTTGCTTATAAAACATCATCTTGTTTTACAGTTCTTGCCTAAACTCTAATGAATGTCATCTGTTGATTAGAGGCCTACATGAAACTCACTAAAACATCAGCTGCTCTCTCTTGCATTTTTTTGGCTAGCTCATTCAGTCTTTCTGCGAAACCGGTCGATACCCTCGATGGCTTCTTTGTTAAAGGCGGGTACATGGTGACTGCAGCGGATTATCCTACTGTGGAAACCTCACATCAGATGTTGAAGAACCAAGACGAGGCAGGAGTCAATCAGTTTCTACATAAGCGTGAACTGACTCCAACGGACAAGCAACCTGTGGTTCGTATGAATCGTGACACCTATTACTCTTTTGCGGTAGTAGACGTTTCTGAGGGAGCGTGGATCACAATTCCAGATGTTCCAGACGGAAAATATGTATCGGTGCAACCGGTTACTGAGGATCATCGTATTCAGCCCATGTTTTATGGCACAGGTACCTATGAGTTAAAGACCCATATGGGAACACATATGTACCTAGTGGTGAGGCTCGATTCCACCCTATCTAAACAAGATGCTAAACGCATCCAAGATCAGATGAAGATCAAAGCCAATAGTAAGGATAAGTTTGAAGCTGAACCGGTCGACAAGGTCTCGTTCGATAAGGTAGAAAAAGCTTTGAAAGCTAAGATGCCAGGCATTTATGAGCGTGATGGTGATGATGCACTGGTAGGTATGTTTACCGCGCCAACGGATTCCTCAAACAAGTTCTTTACCCAGGAGAAGTACGAGGTCGGTGCCGCAATTGGATGGGGCGGAGCACAGCTTATCGACAATATTTATGAAGTTTCTGGCAACTATCCTACTAAGGAGTGTCATCAAGCAACCTTTGAAGATCCTGAAGATAAAGCGTTCTGGTCGTTTACGGTTTATAACAAAGCGGGCTTTATGTTCAATGACGTCGCCAATGTAAGTTCTAACACAGCTACGGCTAATGAAGATGGTACCTACACGGTAAGTTTTGGTTGTGGCAAAGATGCGCCAAATAATATCGCAACCAAGAATAAATCCGGTGTGTTTAATCTAGGTGTTCGCCACTACCAACCAAGCGAGAAGGTGCAAAACGGATATCGACTCCTACCTTTCGTTAAACCGGTCAAATAGTTTCAGTTAAGCCTGCATGATGCAGGCTTTTTGCTTCAAAGTCGCAACGAGGTTTGTATGAAAAAGGTCATGCTTGGATTCTGGATTGTAGTGCTTGGTCTGAGTTTGTTGTGGTTTTTGTCTTTGCTAAGTGGCGAGCAAACCTTTAGTCTACTTTTTGGCGCTAAAGCCCTGATGCAGTACACCGGTTACATGGCTATTTGTTTGATGGCTATTGTCATGGTGTTGAGCCTTAGGCTGCAAAGAGTAGACAATCTGCTCGGTGGGTTGGATCGCTCTTATCGACTGCATAAATGGCTCGCCATTGCCTCGCTTGTGTTTAGTTTCATTCATTTCTTTTGGAAAGATATTGCTGGTTTGTTGGCAAGTCTCGGTGTTTACACGGAAGAGCCCAAGCGAGAGGGTACAGTAAAACTTCACGATCAAGGACGAGAAATAGCAGAACAAGCAGGAGAGATAGGTTTCTATATCATTACTATCTTAATCCTTGTTGCGCTCACCAAGTTCGTTCCATATCACTGGTTTAAAAAGGCACACAAGATCATCTCCCTGGTGTTTGTGGTTTTGGTCTTTCACTCCATCAAATTATTTGGTGACGCTTATTGGGACTCAATGGTTGGCACTGTGTTTGGCGTTCTAATGTTTATCAGTGTCATTGCCGCCTTCTATGCCTTGTTTGGACGCATAGGCACAGGACGCAGGGCAAAGGGCAAGATAGTCGGGTTAACCCCTTATGATGAAGTGGGCGTTATTGAAGCGACTATAGCGATAGATAAAAAATGGAAAGGACATAAAGCAGGGCAGTTTGCATTTTTGATGACCAACCCGAAGGAGGGGGCGCACCCTTATACCATAGCTTCTGAATGGCGCAGTGATACTAATGAACTTACCTTTATTATCAAGGCTTTGGGGGATTGGACTAGGCAACTACGAGGCTGGATGAAGCTGGATATGCCAGTCACCGTAGAAGGTCCCTATGGAGACTTTGATTTTGATGATAGCTGCTCGCACCAAGTGTGGGTAGCGACCGGAATAGGGGTAACGCCGTTTATCGCTAAGATGAAAGAGCGCGCGGAATCAAAATCGAGTTATAAGGTCGATCTCTTCTTAGCGGTACCGGTTGAGAACGTTGAGATACAAGCGAGATTGGAGCAGAGGGCATTGGATGCCAATGTGACCTTACATTGGTATATCACTGAACGAGAGGAGCGGCTTAGCGTTAAAGATGTCTTTGACCAGATAGACGACTTATCTGATACCAGCGTATGGTTTTGTGGAGCAACTTTACTCGGTAATTCGCTAAACAATTATTTAGTTGATAAAGGCCTCAGTAAAAAGAACTTCCATCAAGAGCTATTTGAGTTTAGATAGAAGCTAGTAGAAAAAGAAAAGCTGACCCACTTGAGTCAGCTTTTTGCGTTTTAGCCCTTAAAGGTGCTCCAGATTGGCGCATGGTCTGAAGGCTTTTCGATGCCGCGCAGTTCGTAGTCAACATCAGACTCGATACACTTGGCGGCCAGTTTAGGCGTTGCCAAGATCACGTCGATTCGTAGGCCTCGATTGTCAACAAAGCCCTTAGAGCGATAGTCAAACCATGAGAAGCGATCGTTCACTTCTGGATGGATATTACGGAAGGTATCTTCAAAGCCCCAGTCGGTAAGTGTTTTCAACCACTCACGCTCTTCTGGCTGGAACGAACACTTGCCTGTTTTTAACCAGCGCTTGCGGTTTGGCTCACCGATGCCGATGTCATCATCAGTTGGGCTGATGTTGATATCACCCATAACAATAAGCTGTTCATCGTTGTTGTGATGATCGTTTAAGTAGGTCATCAAATCTTTGTAGAACTGGCGCTTATAAGGGAACTTGGTTTCGTGGGCGATATTGTCACCTTGCGGGAAATAACCGTTTAGAATCGTAACCGGTTCACCGTTCTCGTCTTTGACGGTTACCATGATCATGCGCTTTTGATGTTCTTCGTTGTCGGTAGGGAAGCCTTTAACAACGGAAAGAGGTTCTTTCTTACACAGCATAGCCACACCGTAGTGTGCTTTTTGACCGTGGTGATACACCTTGTAACCCATAGCTTCCACATCCTCTAGCGGGAAGGCTTCGTCGTGAACCTTGATCTCTTGCAGACCAATAACGTCAGGTTGGTGTTTGTCGATGATAGCTTGCAGTTGATGCAGACGCGCGCGCAAGCCATTAATGTTGAAGCTGATAACCTTCATAATATCCCTAGTGTTTGGTTACGTTAGCTTTATTCTAACCGCAAGCTTCCACTAGACCTATTTCAGATGTTAGCTATTTGTTTCGTTCGACTCTTTTTTGCGCAGTAGATCTTGTTTCACTATCTCAAGAGCAGAGAGAGCGGTGTCGGTATCGATTTCATTGCTTTCTAACAGGAAGATAAGGTCTACGGCAAGCTTGATATCAGCCGGTGCATTATCTAGCGGGTTATTATCGGACATTATTGATGCTGTTCTCTAAAGGTGATCTGTTTTTCTATTTTGATGATGGCCTGGCGACAGCGCTCAAGGCGTTGCTCAGTTTGAAGCACCGCTCGCTGCGCATTAGAACGGTTGAAACCTGCGGCTTGCTCCAAAGCTTTATGTTTGTCCAACACCATATCCATCAATCGTCGCTCCCACTCTTTGTGCTGGGATAGCTCTTGATATAGCTGACTGATAGGCTTGCGATAATAGCTAGAATGCTTGGGTTCGTCTTTTCTAAAGTGCGAAGTGGAGAGCTCACGCTGAATAGCGGAAACTTGTGCCAGTAGTCGCTCGGTTAGATACTCAGCCCGCTGAGCCGTCAGTAGTTTTTGTTGTTGCTCTCGTTCTATGGCACTGAAAGTGGCTGTGGCTTCCTCGACACATGGAGTCAAAAGTCTTGATCGGCAGGTAAACAGGCTTGAATCGAACAGAGGTAAGTGATGCTCACCACGCTGGCGATCGAGATGCGCTGCATCGAATTTCATCTGTTCAAGTTTTTGCTTTAGCTCTGAGAAACTCGCCATTGGGCTTCCTTATAGGGTGACGAACCAAGCATCGTACGCCAGTTTAACCGCCAGTACGCTTACTACGGTCACAAATACAGGGCGAATGAATTTAGCCCCGAAGCGTATTGCTGAGTGAGCGCCAATAAACGCTCCCAACATCAAGCATACACCCATAGTTAAGCCTAGCACCCAGTTAATATGACCAAGCAAAGCAAAGGTAACCAGAGAAGTAAGGTTACTGGTGAAGTTCATGGCCTTTGCTAGACCGGAGGCAAGCAAAATATTCAATCTGTGCAGTGCCATGCTACTTACGGTCCAGAATGCGCCTGTGCCTGGCCCTGCTACACCGTCATAAAAGCCTAGGGTAAGACCCTGACCAATCTGAGTATAGGTATGCTTGGCATTTGGTTCTGGCATCACATTGGTATTGGCGTGAGGCGTTTTATGAAAAATGGTGTAAAGGGCGGCGGCTAAGATCACCAGCGGCAGTACCTTTTCCAACCACTGGGTAGAGATAGCATCGACCACGAGAGTACCTAGGGTCGCACCTATCAAGGTTGCAGCGAAACAGGGCAGCCAAAGCCTTGGTTTAAATAGTTTCTTCTTGTAGTAGGTAAAAGCAGCCGTCGATGAGGCAAAGGTAGCCGCTAACTTATTTGTACCCAATGCAATATGCGGTGGAAGCCCCATTGAGAGAAGGGTAGGGACAGTAAGCATACCTCCACCTCCTGCAACGGCATCGATAAAGCCCGCTACGAAAGCGACGATTGCCAGCAGAAGCAACATGGAGGGTTCCAGATATTCCATCAGTATGTAATTACTCGATTATTCAATTCGTCTTTTAAAGGGAGGCAGTGAGTCGAGAAGCGCTTTACCGTAGCGCTTGGTCACTAGACGACGGTCAAAGATGACGACTCTACCAGAATCCTGCTCTTTTCGCAGTAGGCGGCCCACTGATTGAACCAGTTTTTTACTCGCCTCAGGCACAGTGATCTGCATAAAGGCATTTCCGCCTCTTTGCTCTATATATTCAGCGTGGGCTTCTTCAACTGGAGAAGTTGGCACAGCAAACGGGATTTTAGTGATTATCAGGTTCTCTAAAAGCTTTCCGGGCAAGTCCAAGCCCTCTGAGAAACTGCCAGTACCAAATAAGATACTGGTTTTACCTTTTTCTACCGTCTTTTTATGGTTGCTGATGATCTCTATACGTGAAGCATCGCCTTGCACCTGCAGGTACCAGCCCTTACGACGCAGTTTAGGCTCGAGTTTTTCAGCTACTTGATTCATCTGCCAATAAGAGGCGAACAGGACAAGGTTGGCTTTATCGGCTTCTAGCCAGTTAATCAACTCGTCGGCAAGGTAGTCTGTGAATTGAGGAGCTGCCGGCTCGTACTTAAGCTTTGGAACGATCAATTCTGCATTGTTTTGGTAATCAAATGGCGAGGCAAGTGCTAGGAACTGGGTTGCATCCTCTTTATCCATAGAGATACCACTTTCAAAACAGAAGTACTGAAAAGAGTTTAAGGCGCGTAATGTCGCGGATACGGCTACTGCACCGACACATTTTTGCCAAAGCTGCTTCTCTAGGTGTCTGCCAACCTCCAAGGGTGAGACGCTCACGATATAGTCGTTCTCTCTCTCTTTACTCACCTCAAACCAACGGGCGAGGGGAGCCCCTTTTTCTCTCGGTGGCTCGGCCATCAATGACCAAACCTTGGATAAATTTTCAAGACGTTGCAAAAAGAAGCCACTCTCAGCTAGAGCTGGCTCGGCCAATTTTGGTGATAGCTCGCCATCTTTTACACGCTCGCTAATAAGGTCGATAATCTTTGCCAGCGCTTGAGATGATTTCTGGGTGGTGGTCTTCAGTTCTTTACTGGTATTGACCAACCAATCTGGAAGTTCGCCGTTTTCAAATCGATAGGTGCCTTCCTTAAACTGGCTCGGGTCTAAAGTTCGGGCAACCTGCGTCAGGTTAGGTATGGTATCGGCAATAGAGGTTTGCAGTTCAGATTGAAAGCGGTCTACGCGTTTTGCTTCTGCTAGCGTGCTTATCTTTGCGACGCTCTTGTTGAGCGTCTCTAGCCACGCGGCCGCACCCTTCAGACTGGCTGATGCCGAAGCGTGGTCGCGGGCGACCTTAGGTAAATGGTGCGCTTCATCGAATACATAGATGGTCTGTTCTGGTTCAAACAGGATTACACCACCACCGAGATCTAAATCGGCCATGACAAGGCTGTGGTTGGCGATTACAACATCGGCTTTATCTAGCTCCGAGCGTGCTTTTTGAAATGGGCATCCCCTGTGTGCGGGAAGGCCATTATTGCAGCTGTGCTTGTCACTAACGATACTTTGCCAAACCTGATCTTTTATAGGCTTTGGCCAAGAATCTCTATCACCGTCCCATTTGTTGTCCGAAAGTGCCTTATACATGCGCTGTAGCAGGTCAATATCGCTCTTATTGGGCTTAGTTTCGAACATAGCTAGCTGCGAATCTTCTGCACCTGCTGCAATGGCTAATTTTTCAGCACAGCAATAGCGCTGACGCCCCTTAGCTAAAATGAAAGAAAATTCGAAGTCTACCAACCTACGATAGAGAGGAAGGTCTTTATTAATTAACTGCTCTTGCAGGGCTACTGTTGCGGTAGAAATAACCACTTTGCGGTTATTGAATTTAGCTACAGGAATCGCCGCCATGAGATAAGCCAAAGACTTACCAATCCCTGTACCGGCCTCGGCGACTATGGTTCTGCGACTTTTGTGATATTCACCACTCAGTGTCTTAGCAATTTCTGCAACTAGGTAGTTTTGAGCTCGACGTGGAATGAAGTTATCTAGCTGAGCGTGCAGATTTTTGTAGCTATTTCGTATGGCGTCTTGGATCTTTCGGTTCATGGTTTTGGGGTCTTTGAATGCTCGCTATAGGATACCACAGCTTTTTTAACTCGTTATAAATGAGTTGTAAGTCACACTTTAATTAAAAGATGACATTTAGCTCATAAAAAAATGAACTTTCTACCCTCTCTGCTGGGGTGGACATTTCTGTGGTTAATGGTTGGTTATTGCGCTTGATTGCTATATAAAAAACTATCCAATAGATATTTTTAGGTGTTTTATATTAATTTAATTGGTGTTTATCGAATGTTAACAAAAAGTTTTAGAATGGTGTTTATTTGTGATCTTAATCTTTTCAAAATATTTAAGTTATTGTTTTTATTACCTTTAATTGTTGTCAAACCTTGTAAATTGTAATGTTTGACAATGATTTAGGATTTTTGCAATCTGAGCTCGGGTTCAGAACACAACAAATCTCAAATAACTGTTTACTGAATCGTCATAAAAATAACTAAATACGAATCAACATTTTTAGGGTTCGAGTTTAACGAAAAGGATGTGAGTTAACATGAAAAAAACGCTATTAGCACTAGCAGTGGCAACAGTAGCTACTTCAGCAGGCGCAGCAGAAATCTATAAATCAGAAGACGGCAAAGTAGACTTTTACGGTCAACTACGTCAAGAACTTAAGTTCCTAGACAAAAATGACCATGATGCTGACCTAAGCTCTGGTTCATCACGTGCTGGTGTGAAAGGTAACTATGCAGTTTCTGACTCAGTAGACGTGATTGGTCTAGTAGAGTTTGGTCTGCGTGACAATTCTGATATGAATATCCGTAACCACTATATCGGTGCTGACACTGATTTCGGTACTATCAAGTTTGGTAAGCAGTGGACCACTTCGGATGACGTGTACGGTGCTGATTACTCTTACTTCTTTGGTGGCTCTGCGCTACGTTACTCAACACTTTCTGGCGCTCTGCACGATTCTCAAATCAAGTACAACTTTGATGGTGAAAACTTCTGGGTTAAAGGTGGCTGGGGTCTAAATGAAGGCGATTCTAACCAAGACCTTTACGAGTTGTATGTAGGTACTTCTTTCGGTGATCTAGGTCTTCACGTTGGTGGTGGTTACAACCGTGACCGTGCATTTATGCTTGAAGATGACCAAGGTAACGAGTTCGAAGCAGATCTATCTAATACATACGCAGAATTCACAGCTGAGTACGGAATTGGTGATCACCTAATTGGTTTCACTTACTACTGGGCTGAACTAGAAGCGAAAGCATCTGGTGACACTATCGATGAGAACGGTCTATCTTTCGCAGGTATTTTCCAAGCTACGGATAAAACTGCTCTATATGCTGGCTACGAATACACCATGCAAGAAGCAAAATCTATCGATGCTGACGAAGATGGTACAGTAATCTACGTAGGTGTTGAGCATAAGTTTAACTCTTGGGCTCGTGTATATGCTGAATACGGTTATGGCGACGGTACAACTCTTGGTTATAACAACCAAGGCCAAGACGCTCAAGTTGAGGCAACAACAGCAGACGGTGAAAGCAACTTTGCTATCGGTGCACGCTTCTACTGGTAATCCCAGTTAAAACAGATATTTTCCAATTTCCTAAACCCGGTGAGAGCCGGGTTTTTTTTCGTCTTTACATTTCAAATTCAATCATAACTCGTTGTTAATGTTCGTTTTTTATATTTATTTATGTCTCGAGTAGGCCAAAGATAGCTAGAAAGTACCTTGATATTCTTCACTATCTAAAAGAAATAGAAACTAAAGTCATGATGTCTTTATCAGACCAATCGCGAGTTTTTGTTACTTTCCGTTTTCAATTGCAGGATCTGTTTAAAATTTATGATAAAGTTGAGTACAAATAACTCTAACTAACTCATAGCATAAGAAGCCCGCCAAGTAAGGCATCAGGGCTCGAACAAATAAATAGGATCTTTCCAAAAATGTCACAATTAAAAGTTTGGTTTACAGTTTCTGAAGCTGAAGGATTAATCAAGAGTGGCGGCTTGGCCGATGTTGGTAAGGCGCTACCCAAGGCACTTCAGAATTCTGGCTTGAATGTCGCTATCGCTATTCCAGGTTACACGAAGCTACCGAATCTCAGCAGCGCTCCAGTTGTATTAGAAACCCGTCTTGAACATTGGCCTCATACACCTTATCAAGTGCGCAAGCTTGAGCTTGATGGTGTACCCGTTTATTCCTTTGAATGTGAACAGTATTTTGATCGCCCAGAGATGTATGCAGAGCGCAACCAAGCCTATGCAGACAACGGTGAGCGTTTCGCCTTCTTTGCGGCAGCTAGCCTAGATGCACTTCCGAAACTGAGCTTCCAACCAGATGTGATTCATGCCAACGACTGGCACACAGGTTTAGTACCATTCCTTCTAAAGACCCGTTTTGCAGGTAGCGAGTTCTTCGCAGGAACTAAGAGCGTTATCACTATTCACAACGCACTATTCAAAGGCGTATTCCCACTAAATGAAGTGCCGAATATCCCAGAGCTTAAAGAAGCGCCAGCACACACGGTTAACTATGGTCACGACTGCATCAGCACACTACGTGCAGGTATTCACTATGCAGACAAGATAAATGCAGTAAGTCCTAACTATGCAGAAGAGCTGAAGACCCCACTTGGCTCTCACGGTCTAGTAAATGACTTCCTTGCTCGCTCTGACGATTTCTCAGGTATCGTAAATGGCTGTGACTACAGTGAGTGGGACCCGGCAATTGACCAATACCTTGCTAAGAAGTACAAGCCAACTAAAGCAAGCATCAAGTCTGGTAAAGCAGGCAACAAAGCAGCTCTTCAAGAGCTTGTAGAGCTTCCAGTGGCGAAGGTGCCTGTGTTTGGTATGGTATGTCGTCTGACGCATCAGAAAGGCTTCCACTATCTTCTGCCTATCCTAGAGAAGTTCCTCCACAACGATGTACAGCTTGTGATTGTAGGTACTGGCGATCCAGATATCGCAGCTCAACTGCATGAAGTGGCAGAGCAGTATGATAACAAGTTTGCTTTTGTTGAAGCGTACGACAACAAGCTAGCTCACCTAGTAGAAGCAGGTGCAGACTTCTTCCTAATGCCATCTGAGTTTGAGGCCTGTGGTCTTAACCAGATCTATTCAATGGCTTATGGCACGCTACCTATCGTTCGTGCAGTGGGCGGCCTGAAGGATACAGTAAACGACTACGATACAGACCCGTCAATCGCGACTGGTTTTGCGTTTACTGAACCAACAGCATCAGATCTGCTGACTATCATGCAGCGCGCCCTTATCTTGTACCTGCAAAATCCTGCTGAATTCTCGGCACTGCAGTTACGCGCGATGAAGCAAGACTTTGGTTGGAATATCGCAGCTGAAAGCTATATCGAGATGTATCAAAAGGCACGATAAGCCACTGATAAATCGATAATAAATACTAAAGCCTGATTTGGAATTATCCGAGTCAGGCTTTTTTCTTGCAAAAACGGTATTTAACTTTGAAACCTCTTTTCGTTCAAACGCTTGGGAAATAGGTGATATGAACCTAATCTATGCGCAAAGGAGCAAGATATGGATTCATCAAAGCGCTACGCTATCGTTTTTATCGTTCTGGTTATGGGAATAACCTGGGCGTTTAATCTTTATATATTTAAACATCAAACCCATTTATCCATGTATACATTAAGCATGATTATTCCGGGTATTGTCGCACTCTTTCTAAACGCATTTCGCTATCGAAGTTTTAAGGGCATAACTGCGCCTTTCTCACGTCGTCTAAGTATTAAAATTCTTGGATTCTCCGTAGGCTATCCAGTCATTTTTATTACGCTACTCGCGGCCCTTGATGTGGTGTGTTTTATCGGCACCATAGATCATCACAGGCTTGAGACCATGCAGTGGTTGCCACCATTGTCCGTGGCTATGACAGGCTTTCTTGTGGTCTGCGCTGAAGAGTACGGATGGAGGGGTTTCTTGCTCCCAAATATTGCATCGGGATTTGGTGAGCTATTTGCCACAGTTGCTGTTGGGATTGTTTGGGCGGTTTGGCATATTCCAGCTGTGTTATTCTTGGCCAAACTTACCCAGGTGGGGAATGTATATACCTTGGTTGGCGTGCAGGTAGTGGCAATGTTTGTTTTCTCACTGCCTTTTGCTTACTGCTATTTTAAGTCGGGCAGTATCATCCCTCCGATATTGTTTCACTTCGTGTGGAATTATTATAATCCCTTGGTGCTAGGCAGTATTTACAATAACCGTCACGGTATTATTGATGGTGAGATCTTGTATATCAATGGGGAAGGGGTCGCAGGCATATTGCTTGGTTCACTATTTTTATTGTGGTTTATTCGCAGGTTGCAAAACCACAATCTAAGGCCGGTCTATTCCGTATAAAACAAGGGCTGGATTTCTCCAGCCCTTACTTATTATTTCGCCTCTTCTTCAGCGGTATTCGTTTCTATGGTTTCGGCAACCTTTTGGTTTTCTGCCTCTACCCACTTCATAAACACTTGATAGCCAGCGGTGAGGAAGGCCGCGCCGATAAACATCCCCAAGATGCCTCCTGACATCATACCGCCAAGGGCACCGATAAGTACCACAGGCATAGGCACATCTAAGCCTCTACCGAGCACCATAGGTTTCAGCACATTGTCCACTAGACTAGAGGCAATGATCAGAATAGAGAAGATGACGTTGTGTACAGTGCCTGAGTCCCCTGTTGACCAAAGCAGACCCACAGCGATAAGCGCGACGATAGTCACCGGCACCTGAGCGATAGCAAACACAAGGGCGATTACGGTAAGTAGCGCCGCCATTGGAACACCGGCAAAAGCGACGATGGCGCCGAATATCATGGCAGTGAGGAAGGCAATACCTATAATGCCTATCGCCACCTGACGGATAGTTGCAGTAGTAAGGTCGTGGAGTTCTGGTCCTTTATTTTCATCGGAGAAGGTAATAAAGATGCGCCTGATGGAGACCTTGGCCTCTTCCGCCCATGCGAGCATTACGCCAGCAAGGATCACAGCACCGATGAGCAGGAACACGCCACGTGCGGTATTGCTTGCCTTATCCACCATAAACTCTGAGATGCTCTTTAGTTGAGGCTGTCGTGTTTCAACGAACTTAGGCAAGTTGTTAGCTGCCTCATTCCAAGCGGTATAGCTTTTTTCACCGATCAAAGGCCAGCTTTTGACGTTTTGAGACGGCGCTGGAATGACGAGCGTACCATCTTGATAGGCCTGATAGGTATCCATAGTCTTTGTGGCAAAGGAGTTACCCACAAGGGTTACAGGTGTGCCAAGAATAAGCACCCCAACCAAGGCGATGACGGTGGATGCTTTAGTTGCGGATAGCCCGAATTTTCTTTCCATAAACTGCCTAATTGGAAACAAGGCAATAGCCAGTACCAGAGCCCAAAGCAGGATAGGTAGGAAAGGGGCGAAGGCCAACCAACACACGATTACGGTAAAGCTGATGGTGGAAAATCGGATTAGCGCGGAAGTGAAAGCTTCGGTCAAAACCTTCTTCAGATTGCCTTTATCATTACTCACTTTTTAGTCCCTTAAATGTGAAAGTAAACTACTGATTACTAACAACTATAGTTGAGTTTTACTACTTGGTGGGATCGTTTGGTTTAAAAGTAAGCAGATACAAAAAAGGCTACCCATTTAGGTAGCCTTTGAATCATTTAAAGAGTGATTACAGCTTGTCAGTCAGCTCGATTGCTTGACCGATGTAGTTTGCTGGAGTCATCTCTTTTAGACGCGCTTTTTCAGCTTCTGGAAGCTCTAGGCCGTCGATGAAGTTACGCATAGCTTCACCGTCAACACGCTTACCACGAGTTAGCTCTTTTAGCTTCTCGTATGGCTTCTCGATGCCATAGCGACGCATAACCGTTTGTACAGGCTCAGCTAGAACTTCCCAGTTTTGGTCTAGTTCAGCAAGTAGTGCTTCACGGTTAACTTCAAGCTTGCTGATACCCTTCAGAGTTGAAGTGTATGCGATGATTGCATAGCCAACACCCACACCTAAGTTACGAAGAACCGTAGAGTCGGTTAGGTCACGCTGCCAGCGAGAGATAGGCAGTTTTTGTGCTAGGTGGCTAAATACTGCGTTCGCTAGACCTAGGTTACCTTCCGAGTTTTCAAAGTCGATTGGGTTAACCTTGTGCGGCATAGTTGAAGAACCGATTTCACCAGCGATAGTCTTCTGCTTGAAGTGACCTAGTGCGATGTAGCCCCAAACGTCACGGTCGAAGTCGATAAGGATGGTGTTGAAACGCGCGATAGCATCGAATAGTTCAGCGATGTAATCGTGTGGTTCGATCTGAGTTGTGTAAGGGTTCCAAGTAACGCCTAGAGATTCAGTGATGAACTCTTCAGAGAACTTGTGCCAGTCAAGAGTAGGGTAAGCTGATAGGTGAGCGTTGTAGTTACCTACTGCGCCGTTGATCTTACCTAGGATCTCAACGTTTTCGATCTGCTTGTATTGACGCTCCATGCGGTATGCAACGTTCGCCATCTCTTTACCCATGGTAGAAGGAGATGCTGGCTGACCGTGAGTACGAGATAGAAGTGGGATATCACGATACTCAACTGCTAGTGCTTTGATAGCGTCGATGATGTTTTTGATTTCAGGAAGAATCACAGTCTCACGAGCTTCTTTAAGCATTAGAGCGTGAGAAGTGTTGTTGATGTCTTCTGAAGTACAAGCGAAGTGGATGAACTCGTTTACAGCGTGCAGTTCAGGAACGCCCGCTACTTTCTCTTTCAGGAAGTACTCAACCGCTTTAACGTCGTGGTTGGTAGTACGCTCAATCTCTTTGATGCGAGCTGCGTCTTCTTCGTTGAAGTTAGCTGCTACGTCATCTAGGAATTGATTTGCTTCAGCGCTAAATGCAGGTACCTCTGCGATTTCCGCAGTAGCCGCTAGTTTTTGCAACCAACGGATTTCAACGATAGTACGGTACTTTAGGAGGCCATACTCACTAAAGATGCTACGTAGTGCGATGGTTTTGCTTCCGTAACGGCCGTCTACTGGTGAAACAGCAGTCAATGCTGACAGTTCCATGATTTTCTCCTGAATTGAGTTTTTCAAATTTTGTGGGGTTTATACCAGTAACAAGCGCGGTTGTCACTAATATTGCGCAATCGTTTGCGTTAAATTTCTTTTCGCCAAAAAAATAAGCTCGCGACAAGGCGCGAGCTGACTTTTTAGATTCGAGCGAGCAGGATTTCTGCCTGCTCAACCATCTTCTTACGGCTGAAGATAAGATGGCGACGCTTACCACCTACCTGACGCCACAGAACGGCGCTTCGGATGCCTGCAAGGAGCAGAGCGCGAACCTTAGCCTGTACCCCAGTTTGCTGAAGCATAGCTGGGTTACCGGTTACTTGGATGCGTGGGCCGATAGGGCTGATAACGTCTAGGTAGATGCTCGCAAGGTTGCTTACCATCTGCTCATCGAACAGGTCGAAGTGATCCGACTGACGCTCTGCAAGGCGAATGCGATCCGCAAGCTGAGACATAGCATCAGGGCGCTGGCTTAGCTTACGCTCTAGCGCCATAAGGCTGATGATATAGCGAGTCAGGTCATTGCCTGTTGCTGAGCTATCGATGTTGCGTGATAGGGTCTCAAGACCAAGCTTAAGCTCACGCTCATGACCGAACACTGCCAAAGTATTGGCAGGGTTCATATTGATGATAGAGCTGATAGAGGTTTCAAACGCGGCCGAGTCACAATTTCCGGTTTGTGCC
Organism: Vibrio ishigakensis; assembly: GCF_024347675.1. NCBI lineage: Bacteria > Pseudomonadati > Pseudomonadota > Gammaproteobacteria > Vibrionales > Vibrionaceae > Vibrio > Vibrio ishigakensis. The sequence goes on from NZ_AP024881.1 coordinate 1,161,495, forward strand.
ACCTTTTGAACTAGGGCAACAGCTTGGCAGATGCCGGCAAAAGCGATGGTACGGTCATAGTTTGTGTTTGCCACTTAAGAACTCCTATCTTCTATTTATTAGATTCGCTTTTCGATGATACCGCCGCCTAGGCACACATCATCTTTATAAAATACCGCAGATTGACCTGGGGTGACCGCTACTTGCGGCTCATCAAAGATAACCTTGATGTTCTCGTCATCTACCGGAATGATGGTACATGGAATATCTTGCTGACGGTAGCGAGTTTTCACTGAGCATTTCATTGGCTCACGGATAGGTGTTCTGTCTACCCAGTGAAGCTGAGATGCTAGTAAGCCTTCCGATTTTAGCAAAGGATGGTCCGCACCTTGAACTGCGATAAGCACGTTACGCTTTAGGTCTTTCTCGGCAACATACCAAGCTGCTTCGTTACCGCCGCCGCCTTTTTGGCCACCGATGTGAAGACCCTTACGCTGGCCTAGGGTGTGATACATCAGACCCATGTGCTCGCCAATCTCTTTACCCTCAGGGGTCTCGATTTTACCCGGCTGCGCTGGCAAATAGCGAGAAAGAAAATCTGTAAATTTGCGCTCACCGATAAAACAGATACCGGTTGAGTCTTTTTTCTTCGCAGTGATCAGGTCTTGCTCTTCTGCAATGCGGCGTACTTCTGGTTTTTCCAGTTCGCCAACAGGGAATAGGCTACGAGCCACTTGATCAGAGCTTAGCGTATATAGGAAGTAGCTCTGGTCTTTATTGCCATCAAGGCCACGAAGCATCTGTGGCTTAACGCCTGCTTCAAGCTCCTCTTGCGTTGGGAAGGTGCGACGCACGTAATGACCCATAGCAATGTAGTCAGCATCAAGCACTTCATCCGCGTACTCTAGGAACGCCTTGAACTTAATTTCTTTGTTACAAAGGATGTCTGGGTTTGGCGTACGACCTGCCTTGTATTCTTCAAGGAAGTATTCAAATACGTTGTCCCAGTATTCAGCAGCGAAATTGATCTTATGCAGGTGGATGCCAAGCTTGTCGCACACCGCTTGCGCATCGGCAAGGTCTTCGGCTGCAGTACAATACTCTTCGTTGTCGTCCTCTTCCCAGTTCTTCATGAACAGGCCTTCTACCTGATAACCTTGCTGAAGAAGCAGGTAAGCAGAAACCGAGGAATCAACCCCACCGGACATACCGACGATAACTTTCTTTTGGCTGTTGTCAGACATTCACATAACACCACTGAATAAACACGGAGACGGATTCTAACAGAAACAAATTGGGTGTAACAGGTGTGAGAGCCAAATCACATTTTTATATTTGTCGAAATTTGTATGCGAGTTGATCAATAATAGCCTCAACACTAATGAGAGCTAGTTGAAAACCATGACAGAACAAAACGAAACCGAACAGCAAATCATTGAAATTGTTGAAAATCAGATTGAATCTGGCGAACCTAAAAAGGTAACTGAAACCCTAATGCGCCTGATGATGACAGGTAACAGCCGTGAAGATTCCATCGCACTTATTGGCTGTGCTCTGGGTATTGAGTTGTTTGATGTAGTGAACAACGGCGCTGAGTTTAATCAAAAACGTTATGCTGAGCATCTAGACCGACTGCCTGATCTTGGTTTTATGGAAGGCGAATAACCGAAATGAAAAATCGAGCCGAAGGGCTCGATTTTTTTATGCTTTGACCTCTTTCCAATCACCATTTGGCAGATCGTCAAGGCGGTAGTTTCCGATCGAGTAACGGATCAGGCGCAGGGTAGGGAAACCGATATTGGCGGTCATGCGGCGCACCTGACGGTTTCGACCCTCTATGATGGTGATTGAAAGCCAGGTCGTTGGGATAGCGGCGCGAAATCTTACAGGCGGGTTTCTATCCCACACCTGTGGCGCTTCCATTACTTCTACCTTAGCGGGCAGCGTCATACCGTCTTTTAGCTCGACCCCACTTCTGAGCTTATCCAAGTCTTCTTCTGAAGGTGCCCCCTCTACCTGAACCCAGTAGGTCTTTGGAGACTTAGAATTTGGCTGGGTAAGCTTGGCTTGCAAGATGCCGTCATTGGTTAGTAACAATAATCCTTCACTGTCTCTATCGAGGCGACCGGCTGCATAGACATCCTTGACGTTAACAAAGTCGGCTAGGGTTTTGCGACCATCGCCGTCGGTAAACTGGCTGAGGACATCGAACGGTTTGTTAAACAAGATGACCTTTCTGTCTTCTGGCGCAACTCTTGGTTTCTTGGCTTGAGACGGGCGTTTTCGGCCAGTAGAAGGTCGCTTGGAAAAGGGCTTTTTAAACGCTCTTGCTCCAGTGCGAGGTTTTTGAGACATGTTAACTACCTTGCAATTTTGTAAACAAACTGTGCGCTAAGTTTCTCTCAAATCGGGATTTGCTTTATGATACGCGCAGCACTATTCATCTTAATCAAAAACGTTTGAGATTGATATTAGGCTTGAGTTTTTGTTAGCTTAAGGATGCTTTTCAAACAAAAGTGCTAATTTAATCAGCGCCTTAGTGCGCTTGATTTAATACTTGAGCCCATTAACGAGGTCAACAGACCCGAATAAGACACAACATAATTATCGCAAGATGCGATTTATCAACACGAACGATCTCTAGGCAGGCCCTTTGCTTTGCCAAGTGACGAGAAATTATAAATATAGGGAAATTTCATGTCTGATCAAAAGCCCACTATTATCTACACCATTACAGACGAGGCCCCAGCGCTAGCGACTTACTCGCTTCTGCCAATGATCCAATCTTTCACCGCATCTAGTGGTATCGCTGTCGATACTCGAGACATATCTCTTGCGGGTCGTATCATTGCTAACTTCGCTGAGTACCTAAAGCCTGAGCAACGTATTGGTGATGCACTGTCCGAGCTAGGTGAGCTGGCTAAAACTCCAGAAGCGAACATCATTAAGCTTCCTAACATCTCAGCGTCTATTCCTCAGCTAAAAGCAGCCATTGCAGAGCTTCAAGCGAAAGGTTATGACCTACCGAACTACCCAGAAGAGCCAAGCTCTGATGAAGAGAAAGCTATCCAGTCTATCTATGACAAGATCAAGGGTAGTGCAGTAAACCCAGTGCTTCGTGAAGGTAACTCTGACCGTCGTGCTCCAGCATCAGTTAAGAACTACGCTAAGAAAAACCCACACTCAATGGGTAAGTGGGAGTCGAACTCTCAGTCTCACGTATCTAGCATGCAAGACAGCGATTTCTTCGGCAGTGAAAAATCGACCACAATCAGTGGCGAAACTTCCGTTCGCATCGAACTTCGCGGCGCGGATGGCAGTGTTGAAACGCTAAAATCTGAGTTCCCTCTTCAAGACAAAGAAATCATCGATACGGCTGTAATGAACAAGAAGGCGCTAGTAGCATTCTTTGAACAGCAAATCGAAGATGCAAAACAAAATGACGTGCTGCTTTCTCTGCACATGAAAGCGACCATGATGAAGGTTTCTGACCCAGTTATCTTTGGTCACGCGGTTAAGGTTTACTACAAAGACGTATTCGAGAAACACGGTGAAGTGTTCGAGCAGCTTGGTGTTGATGTGAACAACGGCATCGGTGATGTGTACGCCAAGATTGAATCTCTGCCAGCTGAGCAAAAAGCAAAGATCATTGCAGATCTAGAGGCTGTATATGAGACTCGTCCTGCACTGGCTATGGTGGATTCAGACCGTGGCATCACTAACCTGCACGTACCATCGGATGTAATTGTTGATGCATCTATGCCAGCAATGATCCGCTCTTCAGGTCAAATGTGGGGTCCAGATGGTAAGCAGAAAGACACTAAGGCGATGATCCCAGACCGTAGCTATGCAGGTGTTTACCAAGCTGTTATCGAGTTCTGTAAAGAGCACGGCGCATTCGACCCAACCACTATGGGTAGTGTGCCAAATGTTGGTCTAATGGCTCAAAAAGCGGAAGAGTACGGCTCGCACGATAAGACATTTATCCTATCTAAAGCAGGTACCGTAGCCGTTGTTGATGCAAGTGGCGCAGTGCTTCTAGAGCAAAGCGTTGAGGAAGGCGATATCTTCCGTATGTGTCAGGTTAAAGATGCACCAATCCAAGATTGGGTGAAGCTTGCGGTGAACCGTTCTCGTCTGTCTGATACGCCAGCAGTATTCTGGCTTGACGCAAACCGTGCACACGATGCTCAGCTTATCAAGAAGGTAGAAGAGTATCTTCCTCAGCACGATACTGACGGTCTAGATATTCGTATCCTATCGCCAGTAGACGCAACGTTATTCTCAGTAGAGCGTATCGCTAAGGGTCAAGACACTATCTCAGTAACAGGTAACGTACTTCGTGACTACCTAACGGATCTTTTCCCAATCTTAGAGCTTGGTACTTCAGCTAAGATGCTGTCTATCGTTCCGCTGATGAATGGTGGTGGCCTGTTTGAAACCGGTGCTGGTGGCTCTGCGCCTAAGCACGTTCAACAGGTAGAGAAAGAGAACCACCTACGTTGGGATTCCCTAGGTGAGTTCCTAGCACTAGCAGCATCTCTTGAGCACCTGAGTGAAGTTACTGGTAATGCGAAGGCTAAGGTTCTAGCAAGCACTCTTGATGCTGCAACGGGTCGCTTCCTTGATGAGAACAAGTCACCATCACGCCGTGTGAACGAGCTAGATAACCGTGGCAGTCACTACTATCTAGCTAGCTTCTGGGCAGAGGCGCTATCTCTTCAGAATAAAGACGCGGAACTTGCAGCTCAGTTTGAACCTGTAGCTAAAGCGCTACGCGATAGTGAAGCAACTATCGTTGCTGAACTGAATGGCGCTCAAGGTGTAGCGGGTGAGCTTGGTGGTTACTACGCACCTCAAGATGAGCTGGCATCGAAACTGATGCGTCCAAGTGCAACCTTGAATGCGATTATCGATGCGCTAGCATAATCGTTTAGTAAAACTAGAGAGCCCGAGGAGAGATCCTCGGGCTTTTTTTGTTCGCAAACTAGGCGAGTTTTGCTTGCTTGGTATCCAAGTTCGACTGTTGCCGTTATGTTGCACAAAGTTATGCATGATGTTTAACTGAGATCTAGATCACCTAAATGCACTCATAAAGCTCTCATAAACCATCAAAAGTGTGAATGAGTACATAGTTAAAGTTTAATTGTATTATTATAATTCTTTTCTGTTTTATAGCCTTGGGTGGAGAAGAGTTTGTCTTGGTCCGTATTTTCTGATGTGTTGAGTGTGCTTTTGTTGGTGGTGCTAGCCGTAGCTATGCTGCGTTCCATGCAATCACTGAAAGAAGTGATTGCACACGCGCAAAGAAATGATGGTGACGATGAGCTTATTCGCAAAAACCTAGCGCGCCTTAGCATGAACCGATTTGTGGTGGTGCTGACCATAGGCACGATCGCGGTAAAGACCGCGTTGATACTCGGAGCGATCCTTGATTTTGATTCTATAGACAAGCGGGGTCTGTTGGATGACTCGGTTGTGCAGTATGTCGATGTTCAATAAAGAACAACAAAGGGTAGTCAATTGACTACCCTTTGTTTTATCTGCTGATGTTAGGCTTGAAGCTGTCCGGTAAACAGTAGGTAAACCGAAACTAGCGCTAGCAAAATCAAAATCAGTTCAATCCACTTATCTGACTTTGAGTAGATCATCTCACCCGCCTTAATACGTGATGCGTGGGTGTAGCGGAAAAACGGAATACCGGTTGCGTATAGGATGGTTGCTAAAAGTTGGTACTCAAGACCCGCAGCGGTGATCAGCCATAGGCAGAATAGAGCAGCGATACCCGATAAAATCACATAGCCATTGTTGCGCGTTTTTAGACCCAACTCTTTATAGTTGATTGAGATCTTAAGTAGATACAAACAGCTTAATAGATAACAAGGCAACACTATGACCGACGCAATGTTGATGGCCGCAAGGTAAACGTTCTCGAACATTACTACCATTAGCACGCACACCTGCATGAATGAGGTAGACACGTTCAGCGCCATCACTGGGGCTTCATTCTTGTTGGTGCGAGCAAAGAATTTCGGGAATTCGCCAACTTTGCCCGCTTCGTAAGGCACTTCTGCTACCAACATGGTCCAAGCGACCAATGCGCCAAATACAGAGATAAGCACACAGATGTTCACGAGTAGGCGACCATGAGGGCCAATCGCGGCTTCAAGTAGTGAGGCCGCTGACGGGTTAGATAGCTGTGCCAGTTCCGATTGAGGCAAGATGCCGAAGGAGAGAACTGAGATCAGCGTATACATGGTTATGGCAACTAAGAAGCCAATCAGGGTTGCTTTACCTACATCGGATTTCTTACGTGCTCGGCCAGATAGAACAACGGCACCCTCGATACCCACGAAACACCAAAGAGTAACCATCATGGTGCTCTGGATCTGATCCACAACTGGACCTAGGTCATTCTCTACACCCCAAACATCCACTGATAGCATGTCGCTATCAAAGCTGTATAGAACGATACCGATAATGATTACCAATCCTGCCAGTTTCATTATGGTTGAGATGATGTTGATGAAAGACGAACTGCCGGTACCGCGAAGGGCAATCGCATTCATACCCCAAAGAAGAGCAGAGCACAGAATAACGGTTTCGATACCGTGGTTTAAAAGGGCAGGGAAGAAGAGACCCAGTGAATCATTGATCATTACTGCAAGGGCAACGTTGCCCATACAGGTCATCAACCAGTAGCCCCATGCTGAATGGAAACCTATGTACTCGCCAAAACCTGCTTTTGCGTAAGAGAAGATGCCAGAGTTAAGGTGGGGTTTATGCTCAGCAAGGATCTTAAAGGTTTGCACTAGCAGTAGCATGCCGATACCTGTGATAAGCCAAGCTAGGCCCACCGCACCGATGGAGGCTTGCTCAGCCATGTTCTGTGGAATGCTGAATATGCCACTGCCTATCATAGAGCTGAATACGATAGCGATAAGGCCGATTAGACCTACTGTGTTTTTATTGCTCATTGGATCTATTTAACCGTTAGCGAAGCAAAGTTCTGATTTACTTCGAAATTTACTCGGCCAAGTCCTTCTAGCCATAAAACGTGCATATTTATCTGCAAAGATTTTCCTGCATGCACAATAGGGCGAGCGATTATATAGATTTGCGAAATGCTTGAATATTAAGTTGTGCAACAAACTATTATTGCATGTTTGATCTACCTCATAAGAACGGTTGTTTAGCCAAAGAAAAAGGCCTTTTCGACGAAGATAAAAAACTTTAGTTAATTCTTAGATATGGATAGCACAGCACAATTATTCAGATTATTTGCTTAGCCTTTAACTCTTTTAGTAAAGCATCAGTGTTGGTTTGAAGCATGTCGCGGATAAGACGGGCAGCGGGTGTAATGGACTGACGGCTCGGGAAAATGAGCCACAGCTCCGTTTGCTCGGCTTGGTATCCTTTGAGTAGCCTTTTTACTTTCCCGCTCAACAGATCTTGGGACATGTCTAGGCAAGACTTAAGCGCTATGCCCTTACCTGCCACACACCATCGCCTGACTAGATCGCCATCGTTGCTGGCCCGCTCTCCACTTATCTTTACTTTGAACTGCTGTTTACCTTTACGGAATTGCCAAGTGCTATGTAGGATGTCGTAAAGCTGATACAAGAGACCCTGATGACTTACCAAATCGTTCGGATGTTTGGGAGAGCCAGCGTGCGCGAGATATTCGGGAGAGGCACATAAAACTCTAGGCACATCGCAGATCTTAAAACCATAAACATTGGCATCATTAGGTGAGCCGTAGCGCAGGGCAATATCGATGGAGTCGCGATAGAAGTCCACATTGCTATCGGTGATGTTAACCCTCAGCTTGAGATTGGGGTGCTTGTCCATGATCTCATCAAGCCAAGGCGTGACTACGTTTCGTCCTAAGTCCGATGAAAGAGCGATGCGAATATCTCCATCTATGATATCCAGATCATCCTTCATACTTTGTCTGGCTTTGTCCAGCATGGCCATAGCCTGCTCGCATTGAGGTAGATACTTCTCTCCAGATGTTGAGAGCCGCAACTGCCTAGTGGTGCGGGTAAACAATTCAAAACCAAGGGACTTTTCCACTCGCTTGACCGCAGCGCTGGCGGTAGCGGTTCTCATATCAAGTTCAATCGCTGCGGCAGTAATACTGCGACACTCAGCCACCTTAATGACTACCTTCAAGTCTTCTAATAACACGTTAATTCTCAATAAATTTTTGATAATTATTGGTAGATATAGCGTAGAGCTCAAGTGGTTAACAAACTGAAAAGTAAGTTTTATGCATCGGCTTGCAAAAGGTGATAAAGTGGTCAAACCACTACAAATGAAGACTGAATAGGAGAACCTAAAAACCATGAAGTGGATGTTATCGCTGTCGCTTTGTTTACTCCTTGTTGGGTGTACTAAATCTGATCCCAATGCTTATTCTTCATTTGACCCGCAAAACCACAATCAGCAAGTGATCATTGTCCATGGTCTGGCACGCAGTGCATCCTCGATGGAAGATATGTCGGACATGGTTAAACAGCGCGGTTATCGTGTCTGTGTTGTGGATTATCCAACCCTAGTGAGCAATGTGGATAAAACTCTAGAGCAGAGCTCTACGCAGATAGACGAGTGCGTGACCAAGTTTGAGCACAAACTTAGTGAAGAGCATGAGACCGGAACTATCCACTTTGTAGGTCACTCTCTAGGCGGGTTAGTTATTCGTTCATATCTGGCTGACCATCAAGAGCTGGTTAAGTCAGATACTATGGGCAAGGTGGTGTTTGTGGGAACGCCAAATCACGGTAGCGATGTGGCAGACTTCTTCTCTAGTATCTGGCTGTTGCCACTAGCGGGTGATACTGCCAAGTCTTTGACTACTGACCAAAACAGCTTGCCAAACACTCTCCCTGAGCCTGATTACGACTTTGGCGTAATCGCAGGCACAGACAGCTACCCAATCCTTAAGTACATGTTTGATAATGATAACGACGGCTTGGTGTCAGTAAATTCGACTCGATTGCCGGGAATGCAGGATTTTATAGAGGTGGATATCAAGCACGATAGTTTGCGCAGTGACCCTTATGTCACTCAGCTTATCGTGAACTATCTCTCTCAAGGTAAGTTTGCCAACGTGGATGTGGACGAGAACAATCCGGAATTGAACAGACAATAAAAAAAGAGGCCTTTTGGCCTCTTTCGAAATATGTTGCGGAATTATTTCGACGCATCAGTTTCAATGGGGACGACGGCACTGGCGTGGTAGCCTTTAGGCCCTTGTTCTACTTCATAGGTTACGGTTTGTCCCGCCTTCAACGTGCGGTAGCCATCCATCTGGATGGTGGAATAGTGTGCGAACACATCTCCGTCTTCGCCTTCAGGGCAGATAAACCCAAACCCTTTGGCGTTGTTAAACCATTTAACTGTACCTGTTGCCATGCTTTACATCCTTTTGCATTAATTACTTGCTATGCGTTTTTGACCCTTGTGGTCTGATGTCTGAATAGAAAACCACTGCTTTCGCTTTTCTACGCAGACAATAATCAAATTTAGACAAAGAACGACTTTCGTCAATAAATTTGCAATTATTATTTAACCGAATCATAACCACACAGGTGGGGTAGTACAATCATTCACCATATATAAGAACGGTGTTCAGTAAGAAGGGTGATGTATGCCTGATTTTTAGGCATTTGAGTCAGTAAATTTCACCGATTATATCGATAGCAATCTTTTATTTGCAGGGATACAATTGGTCTATTAGTCTCTTAAGTAGTGGGAAAAATTTCTGCTGCTAAGGTAATTGTTTTTTCTACATAAGTCGTATAAATGAGTAAATTTTTTGAATGGGTGACTCCAGACTCTGACTTGCTGGAGAAGGAAAAAACTGAGGTAAAACCGCCACCTATGTATCACGTTATGCTAAATAACGATGATTACACCCCGATGGATTTCGTTGTAGAGATTCTCGAGCGTTTCTTTGGCATGGACGAAGACAAAGCGACGCAAACCATGCTACAGGTGCACTATCAAGGGAAAGCACGCTGCGGCACTTTCACCGCCGAGGTCGCTGAGACCAAAGTGGCGCAAGTGACAGCCTACTCAAAGGAATGCGAGCACCCATTGCTTTGCACTATGGAAAGAGCATAGTCATAGCCAACTGGTCATAAAGAATTGGCATGGCTGTTTTAGATGTTTATGGGAGGCCTGTATGCTAAACAAAGAACTTGAATCCAGTTTGAACAATGCGTTCGCGCAAGCTCGCGATAAACGCCATGAGTTTATGACAGTCGAGCATTTACTCTTGGCTCTACTCGACAATCAGTCGGCGCAGGACGCATTAAAGGCTTGTGGCGCTAACCTCGATGTTATCCGTCAAGAGCTAGATGTCTTTATCGAACAAACCACTCCCTTGATCGCGGTGGATGACACCACTCGCGAGACTCAACCAACACTCAGTTTCCAGCGCGTTCTGCAACGCGCAGTGTTCCACGTACAATCCTCTGGTCGCAATGAAGTCTCAGGCGCAAATGTGCTAGTGGCAATCTTCAGCGAACAGGAATCTCATGCAGCGTATCTTCTGAAGAAGAACGATGTAAGCCGCCTAGATATCGTTAACTACATCTCTCACGGCATCACCAAGACGCCAAAAGATGAGCCTTCTGAGCTATTTGGTAATACCGAAGCAGCAGAAGAGGTTAATCAAGAAGACAAGCTAGAAAACTTTGCAACCAACCTGAACGCGGTTGCTCGCGCGGGCAAGATTGACCCGTTAATTGGTCGTGACCAAGAGCTTGAGCGCACCATCCAAGTGCTGTGCCGTCGCCGTAAGAACAACCCGCTTCTAGTAGGTGAGGCTGGTGTTGGTAAAACCGCAATCGCTGAGGGTCTTGCATGGCGTATCGTTGAAGGTGACGTACCTGAGGTTATCGCTAACAGCGTTATCTACTCTCTAGATATCGGTTCGCTTCTTGCGGGCACTAAATATCGTGGTGACTTCGAGAAGCGCTTTAAGAACATCCTAAAGCAGCTAGAGAAAGAAGAAGATGCGGTGCTATTTATCGATGAGATCCACACCATCATCGGTGCGGGTGCGGCCTCTGGTGGTCAAGTCGATGCGGCTAACCTGATCAAGCCACTTCTTAGCAGCGGTAAACTGCGTTGCATCGGCTCAACGACCTATCAAGAATACAGCACCATTTTCGAGAAAGAGCGTGCACTGTCTCGCCGTTTCCAAAAGATCGATGTGGTAGAGCCTTCTCTAGATGACACCACTAAAATCTTGATGGGTCTGAAATCTAAATATGAGCAGCACCACGAGGTGCGTTACACCAACAAAGCGCTGCGCGCCGCGGTAGAGCTTTCTGCCAAATACATCAATGAGCGTCATCTGCCAGACAAAGCGATCGACGTTATCGATGAAGCGGGTGCTAAAAGCCGTTTAGTTCCAACCAGTCGCCGTAAGAAGACTGTGGGCGTAGGTGATATCGAGGCCATGGTGGCTAAGATGGCGCGTATCCCTGAAAAATCGGTTTCTTCTTCAGACAAAGATATCCTGCAAAAACTGGATAGCAAGATGAAGTTGCTGGTGTTCGGTCAAGACCAAGCTATCGATGTGTTGAGTGAATCTATCAAGCTGTCTCGCGCGGGTCTTGGCGCGGAGAATAAACCAGTGGGTTCATTCCTGTTCGCAGGTCCTACAGGTGTGGGTAAAACAGAGGTAACGGTTCAGCTATCTAAACTAATGGGTATTGAACTTCTGCGATTTGATATGTCTGAATATGGCGAACGCCACTCAATTTCACGTTTGATTGGTGCGCCTCCAGGTTATGTAGGATATGACCAAGGCGGTCTGTTGACCGATGCGGTAATCAAGCATCCTCATTCGGTTGTACTGTTGGATGAGATCGAGAAAGCTCACCCAGATATCTTTAACCTGCTACTTCAGGTAATGGATAACGGCACCCTAACGGACAACAACGGCCGTAAAGCGGATTTCCGTAATGTTATCCTAGTGATGACCACAAACGCCGGTGTGGTTGAGACTGAGAAGCAATCTATAGGTCTTATTCAGCAAGATCATGCACCAGATGCGATGGCAGCAATTAAAAAGGTATTTACCCCAGAGTTTAGAAACCGTCTAGACAACATCATCTGGTTTAATAGTCTAGATGAACATGTAATCCATCAGGTAGTGGATAAGTTCATTGTTGAGCTTCAGGCGCAGCTGGATTCACGTGGTGTGTCTCTAGAGGTAAGCGAGGATGCTCGTCACTGGTTGGCCGTTAAAGGCTATGACAAGGCGATGGGCGCGCGTCCAATGTCTCGCGTCATCCAAGAGAACCTTAAGAAACCATTGGCAAATGAATTACTGTTTGGCTCGCTAGTCAACGGTGGTTCGGTTGTGGTGAATCTTGAGGGTGAAGAGCTGAAATTCCAGTATCTTGGCACTGAAGAAGAAGCACTTAATCACTAAGAAACAGAGCGGGGCAAGAGCCTCGCTTTTTTTGTCTTTAAATTCTCGAAGGCAGAAACGCAAAAAACGGAGCATTAAGCTCCGTTTTTTGTGCTCATCGCAAATCCAAGCAAGCCTGGATTTTAAGAATATTAACGAGCGCGGAAGACGATGCGGCCTTTGCTTAGGTCGTATGGAGTCATCTCTACAGTCACTTTGTCACCCGTTAGGATACGGATGTAGTTTTTGCGCATCTTACCAGAGATGTGCGCAGTCACAACGTGACCGTTTTCTAGTTCAACGCGGAACATAGTGTTTGGTAGAGTGTCTAGGACAGTGCCTTGCATCTCAATTACGTCTTCTTTAGCCATTTAATCCTCTTTGAAATTGGACAATTCATTAGGTGCTGATTTCACTATTGAGCGAGTTGGAATCTCACGAACAGCAACCTTTTAAACATTGGGCGGTATTCTACCCTTGCCACCGGTGATTTACTAGCCTTTGATGCGAATCAAAGCGGACTTTGTAGTTCATTGCCGGACATTCATCGATCTGATAGCCCAAATAGAGCCACTTTTTGCCCTGAAGGCGAGTAAATTCTATCTGATACAGAACCGATAGAGTGCCCATAGAGAAGGGTAGTTCAGGATCGAAGAAGGTGTAGAAGGCGCTATTTGCATTTTCTACCTGATCGGTCACCGCCACAGAAATCAAACGCCTTTGCTCATACACATGCAGGTAAGAGGTCGGGATCTGGGTGGATTGGATAAACTTGGCGAAGTCATCGTGATTGGGCGGATACATGCTGCCGTTTTGATGCCTTTCGGTAATATAGCGAGAGTAAATATCAAACCAGTCTTGGTCGATTTCTCGTTTTACTTCCCAAACCAGATCCTTGCCCTTATTTAATAAGCGCTTTTGACTCTTGGAGGGTTTAAATCGCTCAACATCCACGCGGATGGCGACACACTTGTTACAGCTTTCACAGTGCGGTCGATAGATGGTGTCTCCACTGCGACGAAACCCGTTGGCCATTAAAAGTTCGTACCCACGAGCATTTTGCAATTCTGGGTCTAGTGCTATGGCGACACGCTCTTGTTGGTCTTTCAGATAACTGCATGGGTGATTCTGAGTAAAACCGACGCGAATTTGTTGGATCTCTGGATGCATATTAGATTTTCAAAAACTGTGGTTGATAACACTCTCTGGACAAGGTTTGCTTTTTTCCTTTGGCTAACTCTTTGCGAAACTCGGTTCGTTCTATCTCCATAGCACCAAGCGATGCAAGATGCGGATTCATGATCTGGCAATCGATAAGGGTGCCATGATGTCTTATAAAGTGTAGGCAAAAAAACCACAGCGCTATCTTAGATGCGTTGGTTTTTAATGACACCATAGACTCGCCACAGAACACTGACCCCACTTCAACCCCATAGAGGCCACCAATGAGCTCATCTTCTTGCCACACTTCTACGGAGTGACAACGGCCTTGGTTTGCCAGTGCCACGTAGGCATCTTGCATCTCTTGGGTAATCCAGGTTTCAGACTCGGGTCTTGAACTGGCGCATAGACGAATAATTCTCTCTGTGGCCTGATTGATTGAGACCTTATATCTATGTTTTCGCTGGAATTTCACCAAACTTTTTGCCGGTTTAAAGGTCTTAGGATCAAACACAGCGCGCGGGGCAGGACTCCACCATAGGATAGGCTCTCCTGCGCTAAACCAAGGGAAGATGCCATTTTGGTAGGCATTTACCAAGCGATTTACCGACAAGTCTCCGCCAAAGGCGAGAAGACCGTTGGGTTCTTCCAATGCTAAACTTGGATCAGGGAATGTGAGGTCGTCAGCGTCTAGCTGATGCAAATAGAAGGTCATCGGGGTGCAATAATGAGAAAAGTATTAATGCTGTTGCTAATGATCCCATTATTAGCACAAGCCGCGTATCAAAGAAACACGGCAAGGCCAGTTAACCAAGTGGTCTACGGTCAAGTAGACACGGTTCGCTACATTACTCAGCAAGAAATTAAGGAGTCTGAGGCTAAGGGTTGGCACACACTGCTCGGTGCGGTAGTTGGTGGTGTGATTGGTAATCAGTTTGGTGATGGTACGGGGCGAGAGGTGGCGACCGCGGTCGGTGCTGTGGCCGGTGCAGGTCTAACCAGACACTATGGACATCAAACCTATACGGTAGAGCACAGGCTGGTAGAGATCCTGATCAAAACCGACGATGGCCGTTTGATAGATGTCATCCAAGATGTTGATCCTAATATGCTTTTCAGCCGCGGGGATGAGGTACGTATCCTCTATTTTGACCGAGGTGTTCGGGTAGATATCGCCCTTTAATTCACAGGCTGAGATAAATATACCTCCCTTGGATTTCGTCGAATCTGAGTTTTCGCGCAATTTATTCTAAATACGACTTCTTTTCTTGGGGCATTTTAGATAGTCTGACTTTATGTTTGATTATCCGGCCTAAGTGCCAATTTGCTTTCAAGGAAATGAAGTCAGTGGAAAGCTTAACTCTGCAACCTATTGCCAAGGTCAATGGCGTAGTAAACCTTCCTGGTTCAAAAAGTGTTTCTAACCGTGCGCTACTACTAGCGGCACTTGCCTCGGGCACAACACGTCTTACTAACCTTCTAGACAGTGACGACATTCGTCACATGCTGAACGCATTGAAATTGATGGGCGTGGAATACACCCTTTCAGCTGATAAAACCGTGTGTGAAGTACAAGGTCTAGGTGGTGTTTTCAATGTTGATTCTGCTCTTGAGCTATTTCTAGGTAACGCTGGCACCGCAATGCGTCCGCTTGCTGCTGCACTGTGTGCTAGCCGTGGTGAGTTTGTGTTGACTGGTGAGCCTCGTATGAAAGAGCGTCCAATCGGTCACCTAGTGACTGCCCTTCGTGAAGCGGGCGCAGATGTGACTTATATGGAAAACGATGGTTTCCCACCGCTGCTGATCAAGGGCACAGGCCTTAAATCGGGTGAGGTGTCTATCGATGGCTCTATCTCAAGCCAGTTCCTAACCGCGTTTTTGATGAGTGCACCTCTTGCTGAGGGCGATATCGTTATCAATATCGAGGGTGACCTAGTATCTAAGCCTTATATCGATATTACTTTGCATATCATGAAGCAGTTCGGTGTTGAGGTTGAAAACCAAGACTATCAGCGCTTTGTTGTGAAGGGTGGCCAAACCTATACAGCACCTGGCGATTTCCTTGTTGAAGGTGACGCATCATCCGCATCTTATTTCCTAGCAGCTGCGGCTATTGGCGGCGGCGAGATCAAGGTAACGGGTATTGGTAAAGACTCTATCCAAGGCGATATCCAGTTTGCAGATGCTCTTGAGAAAATGGGCGCTGAGATCGAGTGGGGCAATGACTACATCATTTCTCGCAAGGGTGAGCTGAAGGCCGTTGATATGGACTTTAACCATATCCCGGATGCGGCAATGACCATTGCAACTGCAGCGCTGTTCGCAGAGGGTACTACGGCGATTCGCAACGTCTACAACTGGCGTGTGAAAGAGACTGATCGTCTAGCGGCTATGGCGACCGAACTTCGTAAAGTAGGCGCAACCGTTGAAGAGGGTGAGGATTACATTATTGTAACCCCGCCAGCACAGCTTACGCACGCGGCTATCGATACCTATGATGACCACCGTATGGCGATGTGTTTCTCGCTAGTTGCACTGAGCGATACTCCGGTTACCATCAACGACCCTAAGTGTACCTCGAAGACCTTCCCAGATTACTTCGACAAACTGCAAGGTTTGGTAAGCGAATAAAAACAGAAAGGGTTCCAATTGGAACCCTTTTTAACATCTAGCTCTGTTTTAGAAATTTCTGGTTGTGTCTTAGCATTGCCAGAATATCTCGGATGTATTCATCGCCACGCTCAGAGTAATTATCAAGGCCATGGATCAGCTGCTCTGCCGTCGGCTCTTGATGCTTGGTGCGATAATCAGCGCGAAGCTCTCTAAAGTGCGCATACGCAGTGTTGGTGTTTAGGTTTTTCACGTATGAGGCGACTGAGCCTTCGACGTTATCGAACTTAGCCACCTCATGGGTTTTACCTGCCGCGCGCTGGTTCGGCACTACGCCGCAACCCTTGCTAAAGCACCACTCGCCAAAGAAGTTGTTCGCTTCTCGGGCAAAACGCGAGGTACCCCAACCACTCTCGTTAGCGGCTTGAATAAGCACGAGATTTTCAGGAATGGTATCTACGCGAGATAGGAGCTCTTTTAGCTCTTTTGGACCAAACTGTTTTGGCTCATAGCGATACTGTTTTGCGATATCAGAAACATCATCAAGATCAGAGCCTGTAAGCTCATCACCTTTGAAGTCTTTAGCGATATCTAATAGTTCTTTGCGTTGCTCTGAAATAAGCTGATTTTGATGCTCAACGTGTGGTCGAATATAGTCAAAGAAGGCTTCTTTTTTCTGGTTTACATCTGTGTAGCTATTGAAATCTGGGGTTTCTGTTTTGTCTTGAACACCGCAACCGGCAAGAAGGGTTGCAAGACCTAAAGCGATGAATAATGGCTTTTTGTTGGTAATAGATTTCACCAAGCTCTCCGTTGTGGGAATTGAATTCAAATACATTCGCTCAGTTATTTGAATTACGAATATGCGTAAACTGGAATAGGGGACCAGTTTAATGTGAGAATGTCAGCTTGGGGTTAGCTGATTTTAAGTTTCCAGTTTCTAAATCTTGGAAATGGAAGGCCCAGACAAATAGAGGGTATCTGGGCGAGTCTGCTTATTTGATAGTGAACTCTTTAGATAGCACGTGCGCGAGATACTTAAACATATTAAATACTGCAGTGGTGTTTGGGGTAGGCAGACCGTTAGCGTCTAGGAAGTATTCGCCTTTAAAGATCAGAACTTCGTCTTTTTCTTCTACAGAAGTAGCACGCATGCCTTCTATATAGGCATCATGCTCTTGAATCAGGTTGTTGGCGATAAGTAATAGCTCAAATTCTGAGATAGGTTTTTTGTCGCTCATAATTTATTCGATTCCTTTAGGGTGACGATTTTCGCTTAGTCTATATCACACCTAGGGTGTGATCCAACTCATAAACTCACGTCAAGTTGACATAAAAATATCGAATAGCATCCGTTTTTAATGGCAGATTAACTTGCCTAAATCCCACCCAATTAGAAACAAAACACTAAAAATGGGTTGATTTTGGAAAAAACTCGCTCAATAGTAAAAAAAGATTTTTTGTAGAGCACGGCAATTGTCGTGCCTTTTAAATAGGACAAAACGTTCAGTTATGGGTAAGTCTCTCGTAATCGTGGAGTCACCGGCCAAGGCAAAAACCATCAACAAATACCTTGGTAAAGACTTCATCGTAAAATCCAGTGTCGGTCACGTACGTGATTTGCCGACAGCTGGGCAGTCCAGTGGAGCAAAAGCCAAACCTGTATCCACAAAGGGACTGAGCGCCGAAGAAAAAGCGCGTATTAAAAAAGAAAAAGATCGCAAATCACTGATCAAGAAGATGGGTATCGACCCATATCATGGTTGGGAAGCGAACTATCAGATCCTGCCTGGTAAAGAGAAGGTGGTTTCTGAACTGCAAAAATTGGCAAAGAACGCTGACCACGTTTATCTAGCAACCGATTTGGACCGCGAGGGAGAGGCTATCGCTTGGCACCTTCGTGAGATCATCGGTGGCGATGAAGAGCGATACAAACGTGTAGTGTTTAACGAAATTACCAAGAATGCTATCCAGCAGGCGTTTGAGAGCCCAGGCGAACTCAACATGGATGGTGTTAATGCTCAGCAAGCGCGTCGCTTTATGGACCGCGTGGTGGGCTTTATGGTGTCTCCACTTCTTTGGAAGAAGGTTGCCCGTGGTCTATCCGCAGGTCGTGTTCAGTCGGTAGCGGTTAAGCTAGTGGTTGAGCGTGAGCGTGAGATCAAGGCGTTCATTCCAGAAGAGTACTGGGATATTCATGCGGACACCGTAACTAAAGCGGCGTCTGATTTCCGTCTGATGGTTGCGCAGCGCGGTGGCGAAGCGTTTAAGCCTCAGAACGAAGCAGAAACCAAAGCAGCAATGTCGATTCTGGAAAAAGCAGAATACGAAGTGTGTAAGCGCGAAGACCGCCCAACTAAGAGCAAGCCGTCGGCACCTTATATCACTTCAACCCTGCAACAGGCGGCAAGTACGCGTCTGGGTTACGGTGTTAAGAAGACCATGATGCTAGCTCAGCGCCTGTATGAGGCAGGTTACATCACTTACATGCGTACTGACTCCACTAACCTAAGTAAAGAGGCTGTAGAGGCTGTACGTGGCTATATCGGCAGTGAGTTCGGTGATGCATATCTTCCAGCTAAACCTTTGGTGTACGGAAGCAAAGAGGGCGCGCAAGAGGCGCACGAAGCTATCCGTCCATCTAGCGTTGATGTGAAGTCAGAAGACCTGAGCGGTGTTGATGCAGATGCACACAAGCTGTATGCGCTTATCTGGAATCAGTTTGTTGCCTGTCAGATGACGCCAGCACAATATGATTCAACCACCATCAGTGTTAAGGCTGACGAGTTCACCCTGAAAGCTAAGGGCCGTATCCTTAAGTTTGACGGTTGGACACGCGTTCAGCGTCCTATGGGTAAGAATGAAGATCAGATCCTGCCTGAGGTAAAACTTGGCGACAAGCTAGACCTTAAAGCCTTGGATCCAAAGCAGCACTTTACTAAGCCGCCAGCACGCTTTACCGAAGCTGCACTGGTTAAAGAGCTTGAGAAGCGTGGTATCGGTCGCCCTTCGACCTATGCGTCTATCATCTCTACTATCCAAGACCGTGGTTATGTGAAGGTTGATTCGCGTCGCTTCTACGCTGAGAAGATGGGTGAGATTGTATCTGATCGCCTAGATAAGAGCTTCGTAGACCTGATGAACTATGACTTCACCGCGCGTATGGAGCAAAAGCTTGACCAGATCGCTGAAGGTGATGCAGCTTGGACAAACGTTCTAGATAGCTTCTTCGAAGATTTCACAACCGATCTTGAGAAAGCAGAACTTGACGCCGATGATGGCGGTATGGAGCAAAACCATATCGTTCTGACCGATATTGAGTGTCCTACCTGTTCACGCCCTATGGGTATTCGCACCGCGTCAACTGGTGTATTCCTTGGCTGTTCTGGTTATGCACTGCCGCCGAAAGAGCGCTGTAAGACCACCATCAACCTTGGTGACGAAGAGGGCATCATCAACGTTCTGGAAGAAGATCCAGAAACGGCAGCTCTGCGTGCTAAAAAGCGTTGTCCAGTGTGTGAAACTGCGATGGATGCGTATCTTATCGATGATAAGCGTAAGCTCCACGTGTGTGGTAACAACCCGAACTGTGATGGTTATGTGGTTGAGCACGGTGAATACAAGGTGAAAGGCTATGACGGCCCAGTTGTTGAGTGTGACAAGTGTGGTTCAGACATGGTGCTTAAGAACGGTCGCTTTGGTAAGTATATGGACTGTACCAATGAGGACTGTAAGAACACCCGTAAGATCCTGAAAAACGGTGAGGTAGCGCCGCCAAAAGAAGACCCAGTTCATTTCCCTGAATTGCCTTGTACCCAGTCGGATGCATACTTTGTATTGCGTGACGGTGCATCTGGTTTGTTTATGGCAGCAAGCAACTTCCCTAAATCACGTGAAACGCGTGCACCACTGGTAGAAGAGCTAGCTCGATTTAAAGAGCGTATCTCGCCTAAGTTCCATTACTTGGCAGATGCTCCGACCCACGACCCTGATGGTCGCCCAGCTGTGGTTCGCTTTAGCCGTAAGAGCAAAGAGAACTATATCCGCAGTGAGATTGACGGCAAGCCTTCTGGTTGGACAGGTCTGTTTATTGATGGAAAATGGGAAATCACCGATAAGCGTAAAAAGCCAAAGGCTTAATCAATACGCTAGCTAAATATATAAACCGCGGCCTAGGCTGCGGTTTTTGTTTATTTACTGTGCAGTTAAGTAACAAGGTGTTAGAGCCAACCGTTTGCGTAAGGTCACTGTGTTGCTCATACAAAACTCTGAGTCTAAGATTAGGGGATCTTCTAATCTCAACCTTATTATCTGCATGAAATTTCCCGGCCAACGTAAATCTAAACACTATTTTCCGGTTAACAGCCGAGACCCTTTGGTTTCTAAATCTCATCCAAGTGCATCGAAGCAAACTCATGTGGTCGGGATTGACCAAACCTTGGTTGATATTGAAGCTAAGGTCAGCGACGAATTTATTGCCAAGTTTAATCTGAGTAAAGGTCACTCTTTGGTAATCGATGATGAGACCGCTGAGACTTTATACAATGAACTAAAAGACCAACAGCTTATTTCTAACGAATATGCCGGTGGCACTATAGGTAACACCTTACATAACTACTCGGTATTGGCTGACGATAAATCTATTCTATTAGGTGTAATGAGTGCTGATATTAAGATCGGTAGTTACGGCTTCCGTTATTTATGTAATACCTCTAGCCGTATGGATCTTAATCACCTGCAAGGTGTAGATGGCGCTATTGGGCGCTGCTTTACCCTTATCTCAGAAGATGGTGAGCGTACTTTCGCAATCAGTGAAGGTCAGATGAACCAATTACGCGCTGATAGCGTACCTGAATCTGTATTTAAAGATGCCGCTGCCTTGGTATTAACCTCTTATTTGCTTCGTTGTAAAGAAGACGAGCCAATGCCCGAAGCAACCATGAGAGCAATAGAGTATGCAAAAAAGTATGATGTTCCTGTGGTATTAACCCTAGGCACTAAGTTCGTAATTCAAGATGATCCAGAGTTCTGGCAGAAGTTTATTTCTGAGCATATCTCTGTGATTGCAATGAACGAAGATGAAGCCGAAGCATTGACGGGTTTTTCAGATCCTTTGTTGGCCGCTGATAAAGCGCTAGATTGGGCTGACCTAGTATTATGCACCTCAGGTCCAGTAGGCCTATTCATGGCGGGTTATACCGAAGAAAGCGCGAAGCGTGAAACCTCACTGCCACTTCTTCCTGGTGAGATTGCCGAATTTAACCGTTATGAATTCAGTCGCCCTGCAATTAAGGCGAAGTGTGAAAACCCAATCAAGGTTTATTCTCATATTGCCCCTTATATGGGTGGCCCTGAGAAAATTAAGAATACTAATGGGGCAGGGGATGCTGCGCTTTCTGCACTGCTACATGATCTGTCGGCAAATAGATTCCATAAAACGAATGTGCCGAATTCAAGCAAACACAATCATGAGTTTTTGACTTATTCATCATTCTCTCAAGTGTGTAAATATGCCAACCGTGCAAGTTTTGAGGTGTTGGTTCAACACTCTCCGCGATTGTCTAAAGGCCTACCTGAACGAGAAGATAGCCTAGAAGAGGCATACTGGGAGCGTTAATTCTCCCTTTATATGACAGGTATAAAAAAAGCTCCCTTTGGGAGCTTTTCTATTTCTAGCGTTCTAATTAGATTAGGAAATCATCTAATTGAGAACCAGCGTCAAGTTGCTTCTGGATTGCAGAAGGAGTACGACCTTGACCTGTCCAAGTTTTCTCTTCGCCTTGCTCGTTAGTATATTTGTATTTAGCTGGGCGAGGTGCACGCTTTTGTTTTGGTTTATTTGACTTAGTTGTACCTTCGCCAGCAAGAGCTGCAATTAGGTCTTCTACATCAATACCTTGCTCGCGAATTTGCGCTGCGTATTCAGCAAGCTTCGCTTCTTTTTCTTCACGAGCTGCACGTTCTTCAGCTTCTGCTTCACGACGTTCTTCAACAACAATAGTTAGTTTATCTAGAGCTTCTTCTAGTTGCTCTAGAGTTAGCTCACGTCCAAATGCACGTAGGCTGCGAATATTAAGAAGAGTTTTTGTTAATTCAGACATTTTAAATTCCCGTAATTCTAATTCGTCATAGATATGAGCGCAGTATAAGGCACAGGGGTGCCAAAAGATACAGGTAATTATATAAGAAGAATTGCAGATGGGTAAATATATTTTATGAAAATGTAACGTCAAATATTTTGAACTTTTTCGAATGCCATTTTTTATTAAAGTTTCCACTAATAGAATTGATAAATGCCATCTCGTATAACCATGATTAAATGCTTTTGACGCTATCGATTTATTTTTGAGGTAGTGGACTGATCATTTTTGTTTAATTCGTTCATTCGTACTGTAACAAAGAGTGAGATTTGTGTTGAAGGCTGTAAAAGAATATTTGCTCTAAAAACGGCGAGTAAAGGTAATGTGTTAGGTTTTGTACGCTTGTTGAATCAACAGTGAATTTTTATTGCATTTCGCTATGCGATCAGTAGAATGCACCGCACCTAGATCATCTAGCGGCATAAAATAGCATTTTTCATGCCCTGGTGAGGTAGAGGCGCGATAAGCAAGAGTAACTGACGAAAGGGTGATTCCGTTTGATTGTCAGCCAAAGGGCTTAATCGCCGAAGTGAGAGAAGAGTATCGAACTCTCTTGCTGGGGTTGTTTCCGAAAGGGACAACACTGCCATAGTCTATTGTGTTGTTAAACTATGGAGCGCTACTGTGGGGTAATCGAATGCCAATTCGATTGCTTGTTCAACATCAAGTCGAATATTTTCTACAGTAGATCTCTTACCAAATTGGTTATAAGAAGATCATGAATTTAATGGATTTTGCTTCCTCTCCCATTTCGTTGTTGCCACCTATTTTGGCATTGGGACTAGCAATTATTACTCGTCGAGTACTACTTTCTCTTGGTGCTGGTATTGTCGTTGGCGGTTTCCTTTTGGCTGATTACTCCGTTTCTGGAGCAGCTAGTTACATTTTTGACACCGTGTTCGGCGTATTCATCGAAGAAGGGAGTATCAACTCTTGGAACATGAGCATCGTTGCCTTCCTACTTTTGCTAGGCATGATGACGGCGCTACTTACCCTTTCTGGCGGCACTCGTGCATTCGCTGAATGGGCTCAATCTCGCGTTAAGAGCAAGCGTGGCTCTAAACTACTGGCGGCATTTTTAGGTGTATTTATCTTTATTGATGATTACTTTAATAGCCTTGCTGTGGGTTCAATCTCACGCCCAGTAACGGATCGTTTCCACGTATCTCGTGCAAAACTTGCCTATATCCTTGATTCAACGGCAGCACCTATGTGTGTACTTATGCCGGCATCAAGCTGGGGTGCGTACATCATGACCATCGTTGGTGGCATCCTAGTGACTCACGGCATGACCGATTACTCAGCACTGGGCGCGTACGTTCGTCTTATTCCTATGAACTTCTACGCCGTATTCGCGCTGCTGATGGTATTCGTTGTGGCTTGGTTCCGTATCGACATCGGTGCAATGCGTCGTCATGAAATCGAAGCGTCTAAGGGCCGTGGATTTGACGGAGACGAAAAGGTTTCTGCTGAAGATCATGAAGAGCTAGATATTACTGAAAGCACTAAAGGCAAAGTATCTGATCTGGTTCTACCTATCGTGCTGCTTATCGGTGCAACTGTTGCCGCTATGATGTACACCGGTGGTCAAACTCTGGCTGCTGACGGCCTTGAGTTCTCTGTTCTGGGTGCGTTCGAGAATACCGATGTAGGTACCTCTCTTGTTTACGGTGGTATCGTAGGTCTGCTTGTTGCGCTAGGTACTGTACTTAAGCAGCGTATCCCAACTATCGAAGTGACTCGCACGCTTTGGATTGGTGCTCGCTCTATGTTTGGTGCGATCCTTATCCTTATCTTTGCTTGGACTATCGGTGGCGTTATCGGTGATATGAAGACAGGTTCTTACCTATCTACTCTTGCTCAAGGCAATATTGATACCGCTTGGCTTCCAGTGATTCTGTTCTTACTTGCGGGTGTAATGGCGTTCTCAACTGGTACCTCATGGGGCACGTTCGGTATCATGCTACCTATCGCAGGTGACATGGCAGCCGCAACAGACCTAGCGCTGATGCTTCCGATGCTTGGTGCGGTACTAGCAGGTTCAGTATTTGGTGACCACTGCTCTCCAATCTCGGATACTACAATTCTGTCGTCGACAGGTGCTCGTTGTAACCACATCGACCACGTACAGACTCAGCTTCCATATGCGTTGTCTGTAGCTGCAGTATCGTGTGTTGGCTTTATTACTCTAGGTCTGACTACTTCAGTGGCAGTATCGTTTGCAGCAGCGTCGGTAGCCTTTGTGGTAATGTGCTTTATTCTTTCGGCGCTTTCTCGCTCTAAGATGGCCGCGTGTCAAAAAGCATAATTAAGATTTTGTAAATGAAAAAGGAAGCCTAGCTTCCTTTTTTTATACCAGTTATCAATAGGTATACGACTTATTCACACGCTACTTATGTGCAACAAAATTAATGGATTCGATAATTTTTCATGATTAAACGGTTGCAAAGTTTAGTGGCCTTAGTTAGTGTGGGGGTAAGCAATAATTTTGAGAAAACCACGTATGCGCACTGCAGGTATGAACCTACATCATCACCACCATCACCCAGTTTAGTCTTTCGGGCGAGGTACGCGTATCCGGGAGACGAGCTCCCGGCGGTTAAATCAGAGATACAAAAGATTTAAACCCTTGGGAGCCCAGCCCCAAGGGTTTTTTCGTTTTAACTTTAAATAAATTATTCACCTCTGACAGGGAATTCACAAATGCAAACACAACGTCTAAGAATCGCAATTCAAAAGAAAGGTCGCCTAAGCAAGGAGTGTCAGGAACTTCTGAAAAAATGTGGCGTGAAATTTAACATCATGGGTGAGCGTCTTGTGGCCCACTCACTGAATACTCCAATCGATCTGCTGCTGGTTCGTGACGATGACATCCCGGGTCTTATTATGGACGGCGTGGTCGACCTAGGCTTTATCGGTGAGAACGAACTAGAAGAAGTTCGCCTAGAGCGTAAAGCCACTGGTCAGCCAGCTGAGTTTAAAACGCTACGTCGCCTAGACTTTGGTGGTTGCCGACTATCTATCGCCGTTGATAAAGAGTTGGATTACAACGGTCCTCAAGACCTTGCCGGTAAGCGTATCGCAACTAGCTATCCACACCTTCTTAAAGCATACATGGACGGGCAGGGCATCGATTTCAGTACCTGTATGCTTACTGGGTCGGTTGAAGTCGCGCCACGCGCTGGCCTTGCTGACGGTATCGCTGACCTTGTTTCAACAGGTGCAACCCTTGAAGCGAATGGCCTAAAAGAGGCCGAGGTTATTTTCCGCTCTAAAGCGACTCTTATCCAACGTGATGGCATCGTTGAACAAGACAAGCTAGACCTAATCGAGAAACTGCTGACCCGTATGCAAGGTGTTCAGCAGGCAAAAGAATCTAAATACATCATGCTACATGCACCACAGGACAAGCTAGAGCAAGTAACCGCTCTTCTTCCAGGTGCAGAAGACCCAACTGTACTTCCTCTGTCATCTGACTCATCTAAGGTTGCTATCCATCTAGTGAGCTCTGAGAACCTGTTCTGGGAAACCATGGAACAACTAAAAGAGTTGGGCGCGAGCTCAATCCTAGTACTACCGATTGAGAAGATGATGGAGTAAGCGATGAGAACGGTAACTTGGCAAACCCTTAGCGACGAGCAGCAAAATGCAGTATTGCAACGTCCTGCTATCGCTGAAGGTGCGAACATTACAGCCGCGGTTTCTGCGGTTGTAGACAAGGTTAAACAAGACGGTGACGCGGCGCTAAAAGAGCTAACCGCAAAGTTTGACGGTGTTGAACTAGACAACATCCGCGTTACTTCTCAAGAGATCGATGAGGCATCTGAGCGTCTAACCCCTGAGATGAAAGCGGCCCTTGAGCAGGCTTACAAAAACATTTCTGTTTTCCACAATGCACAAAAGCCTCAGCCTATTAAGGTTGAGACTCAACCTGGCGTGCTGTGTGAGCAAGTAACTCGTCCAATTAATACCGTTGGTCTTTATATTCCAGGTGGCAGTGCGCCACTTCCATCTACGGTTCTAATGCTGGGTGTGCCGGCTCAGATTGCAGGATGTCGTAAGGTTGTATTGTGTTCTCCTCCGCCGATCGCAGATGAGATCCTGTATGTTGCCAAGCTATGTAATATCGATGAGGTATACAACGTGGGTGGTGGTCAAGCGGTTGCGGCTATGGCTTACGGCACTGAGACTGTGGCTAAGGTTGATAAGATCTTTGGTCCGGGCAATGCGTATGTGACTGAAGCTAAGCGTCAGGTAAGCAATGATTTTCGCGGCGCGGCTATCGATATGCCAGCTGGCCCGTCTGAGGTGCTAGTGATTGCTGATGAAACTGCGGATGCAGACTTCATTGCAGCAGACCTTCTTAGCCAAGCCGAGCACGGTCCAGACTCTCAGGTAGTGCTAGTTACGCCATCAGTACTGATTGCGGACCAGGTTACCGATGCGGTTCAGCGTCAGCTTAAAGAGCTTTCTCGTAGTGATATCGCTCAGCAAGCGCTGGCATCAAGCCTTATCATTATCGCCGAGTCTTTGACTCAAGCAGTCTCGATTTCAAATTACTATGGCCCTGAACACCTGATTGTTCAGACCAAGAATCCACGTGAACTGCTACCTATCCTAGACAACGCTGGTTCTATCTTCCTTGGCGACTGGTCTCCAGAGTCAGCAGGGGATTACGCCTCGGGTACGAACCACGTGCTTCCAACTTATGGTTACACTCGCACCTACTCGAGTCTAGGCCTGGCTGACTTTAGCAAGCGCATGACAGTGCAAGAGCTAAGCGCAGACGGTCTAGCAGCATTGGCGCCAACCGTGGTTACCATGGCTGAAGCGGAAGGTTTGGATGCGCACAAACGCGCTGTAACCATTCGAGTAGAAAAACTAGCAGCCAGATAAAAGGAATCACGACATGGAAAAGTTAGCCCGAAAACAAGTTCAAGCCCTGACACCGTACCTGTCTGCAAGACGTATCGGTGGCAGTGGCGATGTTTGGCTAAATGCCAATGAATCCCCATTCGACAACCAATATCAGGTTGAGGCGTCACGCCTTAATCGCTATAGCGAATGTCAGCCAAAAGAGCTTATCGAAGCCTATGCCGCGTATGCTGGTGTCGCACCTGCCCAGGTGCTGACCTCACGTGGCGCCGATGAAGGTATCGAGCTTTTGATTCGCGCTTATTGTGAACCGAACCAAGATGCCATCCTTTTTTGTCCGCCAACCTATGGTATGTACTCTATCAGTGCTGAGACCATTGGTGTCGAGCGCAAACTAGTACCACTGACCGATGAGTGGCAACTAGACCTTGAGTCGATTGAGAAAAACCTAGACGACGTGAAGTTGGTATTCGTTTGCTCGCCAAATAACCCAACCGGTAATCTGATTAACCGCGAAGACATCGTTGCTCTGCTGGAGATGACCAAAGACCGCGCTATCGTGGTGATGGACGAAGCCTATATCGATTTCTGCCCAGAGGCATCTACAGTTGAGCTTCTGGCTGAATATCAGAACCTAGCCATCCTTCGCACCATGTCAAAGGCGTTTGCACTTGCCGGTCTTCGCTGCGGTTTCACCCTGGCAAATGAAGAGCTGATTAATGTGCTTCTTAAGGTGATAGCGCCATATCCAGTGCCTGTGCCAGTAGCCGATATCGCAGTTCAAGCGCTATCAGCGCAAGGCCTAGAGCGAGTGACTCAGCAGGTAAAAACCATCACTGAGAATCGAGCTCAGCTTCAATCGGCGCTGTCAGAACTGCCTGGCGTTGAAGTATATCCAGGTTACGGCAACTATCTGTTGGTTAAATTCCCACAAGGGGATGTACTATTTAAGGCAGCTTGGGATGAGGGCATTATTCTTCGCAACTCACCGATTGCCGATTGTGTTCGCATCAGTATTGGTGATAACCAAGAGTGCCAAAGAACCATCGAATTTATCACACAGCAGTTTGCTGTGTAGGACGCTCAACATAAGTAAGGAACAATTATGAGCAACCCACAAAAGATTTTATTTATCGACCGCGACGGCACCTTAATTGTTGAGCCGCCAGTAGACTTTCAGGTTGATAGACTGGATAAGCTAGTGCTAGAGCCATTTGTGATTCCTAGCCTGCTTAAACTGCAAGATGCCGGTTACCGCCTAGTGATGGTGACCAACCAAGATGGTCTTGGTACCGACAGCTATCCTCAAGCTGACTTCGATGCACCACACAACATGATGATGCACATCTTTGAATCTCAAGGCGTGAAATTCGATGATGTACTTATCTGTCCACACTTTGAAGAAGACAACTGCTCTTGCCGCAAACCAAGGCTAGGTCTTGTGAAAGGTTATCTTCAGCAGGGCAAGGTAGACTTTAAGACCTCTGCAGTGATTGGCGATCGTCAAACTGACCTTCAACTGGCTGAGAATATGGCTATCGAGGGTATTCAATACAACCCAGAAACCATGGGCTGGTTGGACATCGTTAAGAAACTAACCACTAATCCGCGTACTGCTGAGGTTATTCGCACTACTAAAGAGACCGACATTCGCGTTGCAGTAAATCTTGATGAAACCGGTGGTAACGAGATCGATACGGGTATGGGTTTCTTTGACCATATGCTTGATCAGATCGCAACGCACGGCGGTTTTCAGATGAAGCTAAGTGTTAAAGGTGACTTGCACATCGATGACCACCACACGGTAGAAGATACAGCGCTTGCTCTAGGCCAGGCTCTCAAAGAGGCGCTAGGTGACAAGCGCGGTATCGGCCGCTTCGGTTTCTCTCTTCCTATGGATGAGTGTCTAGCTCAGTGTGGTCTTGATCTTTCGGGTCGTCCATACCTTAAGTTCGATGCCAAGTTCAGCCGTGAAAACGTAGGTGACTTCTCTACAGAGATGGTGGTTCACTTCTTCCGCTCACTGACCGATGCACTGGCTTGCACATTGCACCTATCTTCTACTGGTGATAACGACCACCACATTATTGAGAGTCTGTTTAAGGCGTTTGGTCGTACACTTCGTCAGGCTATCAAGGTAGAAGGTAACGAACTTCCAAGTAGTAAAGGCATGCTGTAAGGACAACCAATGACTTCTCAAAATGTAGTAATTATTGATACAGGTTGTGCCAACGTATCTTCGGTACGTTTCGCTATTGAGCGCCTAGGATATGAGGTCACTGTATCAAAAGACCCTCAGGTAGTACTTGCCGCAGACAAGCTCTTTCTTCCAGGTGTTGGCACCGCTAGCGAAGCGATGCAAAACCTTGAAGAGCGCAATTTGATTGAGCTAGTAAAGCAGGTTGAAAAGCCACTGCTTGGCATCTGTCTTGGTATGCAACTTCTCGGCAAGCTGTCTGAAGAGAAAGGGCAGAAGGCAGATGAAATTGTACCTTGCCTTGGATTGTGTGAAGGCGAAGTGCGCAAGCTGGATAGCAAAGAGTATCCACTTCCACATATGGGCTGGAACACGGTTGAAGCGAAAGCAGGGCACCCATTGTTCAAAGGCATAGAATCTGGCGAGTATTTCTACTTCGTACACAGCTTTGCCATGCCGGTCGGTGACTACACTATCGCAAGCTGTGATTATGGTATGCCTTTTAGCGCTGCGATTCAGAGCGGTAACTACTATGGGGTACAATTCCACCCAGAGCGCTCGTCGAAAGCGGGTTCACAATTGATCAAAAACTTTTTGGAGCTGTAGTGATTATTCCAGCATTAGACTTAATTGAGGGACAGGTAGTCCGTTTGTATCAAGGTGACTATGGTCAGGTAACTGAGTATAAAGTCGACCCAGCCGAGCAATTTAATCTTTATCATCAAGCGGGCGCTAACTGGCTACACCTGGTTGACCTAACCGGTGCCAAAGATACCACAGCCCGTCAGCTTGACCTTATCGCTAAGCTTCTCGCAAGTACGCCTGCATCGATTCAAATCGGTGGTGGTGTTCGCAGTGAGCAAGACGTTATCGGCCTTCTTGAAGCAGGCGCCGAGCGCGTAGTGGTAGGCTCTACTGCGGTTAAGAATCCAGCGATGGTAAAAGAGTGGATGAGCAAATACGGCCCAGAGCGTATCGTTCTGGCGCTGGATGTGAACATCGACAGCTTTGGTAATCGTAAAGTGGCTATCTCAGGCTGGCAGGAAGATTCAGGTGTGACTATAGAAGCGCTTATCGAAGACTTCCTAACCGTTGGCCTTAAGCATGTGCTTTGTACCGACATCTCTAAGGATGGCACCCTAACTGGCTCTAACGTTGAGCTGTATACCGACCTTTGTAATCTTTACCCTCAGGTGCACTTCCAGTCTTCTGGCGGTATCGGCAGCCTTGCGGATATCGAAGCGCTGAAAGATACCGGTGTACGTGGCGTTATCGTAGGCCGCGCACTATTGGATGGCAAATTTACAGCAGAGGAGGCGTTCGCATGTTGGCAAAACGCATAATCCCTTGCTTGGACGTTCGCGATGGCCAGGTGGTAAAGGGCGTTCAGTTCCGTAACCACGAGATCATCGGCGATATCGTACCTCTAGCTCAGCGCTACGCTGAAGAGGGTGCCGATGAGTTGGTGTTCTATGACATAACGGCCTCAAGTGATGGTCGTGTTGTCGATAAAAGCTGGGTGGCTCGCGTTGCCGAGGTTATTGATATCCCATTCTGTGTAGCTGGTGGTATTAAATCTGCTGAAGACGCATCACGCATTCTTGAGTTTGGTGCAGACAAGGTGTCCATCAACTCGCCAGCACTAGCGAATCCAGAGCTAATTACCAATCTTGCAGACAAATTTGGTGTGCAGTGCATCGTGGTAGGTATCGACTCTTACTATGACAAAGAGACCGGCAAGTATCAGGTGTATCAATTTACCGGTGATGAGGAGCGCACTAAGGCAACTAAGTGGGAAACTCGTGACTGGGTACAAGAGGTGCAAAAGCGCGGTGCAGGTGAGATCGTGCTTAACATGATGAACCAAGATGGCGTTCGCAACGGTTATGACCTTGAGCAGCTAAATATGGTTCGTGAGGTGTGTAACGTACCACTTATCGCCTCTGGCGGTGCCGGTGCTATGGAGCACTTTGCTGATGCCTATAAGCAAACTAATGTAGATGGCGCGTTGGCGGCATCGGTATTTCATAAACAGGTCATCAATATTGGTGAGCTGAAGCAATATTTGAAACAACAGGGTATCGAGGTAAGACTATGAGCTTCTCAACAGCCGAAGTAACAGCACTTTCTGAAAGACTCGACTGGGATAAAGTCGATGGCATGGTACCAGCTATTGTTCAAGACTTTACCTCTAGCCAAGTGCTAATGATGGGGTACATGAACCAAGACGCGTTACAAAAAACTGCAGAAACGGGGCAGGTGACTTTTTTCTCGCGTACTAAGCAGCGTCTTTGGACTAAAGGTGAAACATCTGGCAACGTCCTGCAGCTGGTGAACATGGCACTGGATTGCGACAATGACACTCTATTGGTAAAGGTTAAGCCTATAGGCCCAACCTGCCATCTAGGCAATACTACTTGCTGGGATCTGGATCCGCAGGAGGAGTCGCAGATGGTGTGGCTTCATCAACTTGAATCTTTGTTGGCTGAGCGAAAAAATGCTGATCCTGACTCCTCTTACACAGCAAGTCTGTATGCCCGTGGCACCAAGCGTATTTCGCAAAAAGTGGGCGAAGAAGGCGTTGAAGTCGCGCTTGCGGCGACGTCGGGTGATAAGGCGGAGCTAATCTGTGAGTCAGCGGACTTGGTGTATCACCTCATGGTACTGTTGCAAGACCAAGGTCTCTCATTCAGCGATGTTATCGATAAGCTTAAAGAGCGTCACAAGTAATTAAGACTGAAAAAGGCCCGCAAGGGCCTTTTTGTTATCCGCAGCATTTTTTGTATTTTTTGCCACTACCGCACAAGCAAGGGTCGTTTCGCCCAGGCTTTTTAACCGCAAGTGGGAAGTCGTACATTTCACCATCTAGGTAATACCATCGACCGTTTTCGCGAACAAAGCGAGACTTCTCGGTCATGCTGTAGCGTCGTTTATCTTCAGTAAAATAAGCATTGAAGGTAACAAAGCCCTCATCAGGGGTAGCCCCCTCTTCACTGCTGACTACTTCAAGCAGGCACCAATTGCCGGCAATAGATTCAGCGATAGCGTTGCGCTCTTCTTGAGCGTTGCAACTTGGGTGATAGGTTTCTACTACAAAGTCGACTAACTCCAATTCATGGGCGCAGTAGCGCGCTCGCATAAGCTGCTCTGGGCGAGTGGCCAGTTTTACATCTTGGTGAATGGAATAGCAGCAGTCTTGATAAGACTTGCCACTGTGGCAGCGACAAGGCTTTGTAAGGTGTGAAGTCATAATTTAATACAAACAAAATAAGCAATATGCCCATTATATTCAGGTTAAATTAAGCTCGCGAGTTTATTTGCCTATGGCTTGACCGGGTATCTGGTCGAGATTTAAGAATTCGACTAGATTTTGTTCGCTTGCAATGAGGCTATATTTGGAATCAAGCTCCGCTAGGGTTTGATAGTTCACCTCAAAGGTTTTTCTATAGTCTCGGCTTTGTGGCAGCTTCTGTAATATCTGAGGTTCGGCTAGATAGAAACCTTGGAATAGATCAAAACCTATTTGTTTAGCTTCGAGGAGTTGGCCCCTTGTTTCTATCTTTTCAGCGATAAATGTAATGTGCTTAAAATTTAAGTTGGATATATATTGACCGGCTTCAAGCATGGTGAGGTGCTTAAAGTCGAATTTAATATAGGAAATAAAAGGGTAGGCCTTTGACCAAGAGCCGGACGGGGTGTAGTCATCAAGCGCTATTTCATACCCTGCAAGGTGAAGCTCTTTAATCGCTTTTAACAAATCAGCTGACAGCTCCTCACCTTCTAAGACCTCAACCACTATTTTTTCGGCATCAAGAAAATAGGGCAGGCCTTGAATAATAGAGTCATGGGTGAAGTTAATAAAGGCTTTGTTCTTCCCTGCTAGATAGCAACTGTTATCCAGATGAAAGTCTGTTGCTACTGAACGCGTAGCATGCTCTTTACAGATATTTGGGAAAAAATTTTCTTCACTTTGCCTGTATAAGAGCTCATAAGCATGAACTTGCATACGACTATCGAAGATAGGTTGTCTGGCTATAAAATTGCTGAACATGAAGAGAGCAAAGCGATAAAAGGTATATTGATAATAGCCAAGAATAATATAATTGAAATTATTATCTTAAAAATAAGATTAAAAGTTGACCAGATGGGTGGGGTTTTTAAACTGGGTCACAAAGAATAAAGGGGTAAATCTACCCCAAAATATACTTATAAAGGGCTAGATATCAATTCTATATTATCGGCAGTGACCTCTAATATAGAGCTGTTAGTATACCAATCACCTAAAACGATACGCTGTTTATTGTTTTCTAAGTCGTGAAAGGCGGGTCTGTGAGTATGACCATGAATAAGTAGGTCTGCATTGTGACGCGCCATAGCGTCAAGCACAGCGTCTTTGTTCACGTCCATAATGTCGTAAGACTTAGTTTGCTTTTCGCTTTTTGCATCGCTTTGTACCTTCTTAACTAGCTTTTTGCGCCAGCTGAGAGGAGTGTGGTTATAGACCCACTGAAGCCATTTTTGATGAACCTTAGCGCGAAATTCTTGATACTTAACGTCATCGGTACACAAGGTATCGCCGTGCATGATGAGCGTTGCACGGCCATAGAGATCGATAAGGGTCTCGTCGCCGAGTAGTGTTGCGCCAGTGCGTTTAGTAAAGCGTTGTCCAACTAGGAAGTCTCGGTTTCCTTGTACAAAGAAACAAGGAACACCCGAATCGACCAGGTCCTTGATGATCTCTAGAATCTTCACATTGAATGGCGTGTCATCGTCGTCACCCACCCAGAATTCAAATAGGTCACCTAGGATATAAACCGCATCCGCTCCTTTGGTATCGTGACGCATAAAGGTTTCGAACGCGGCAGTGATATCTTCGCGGTCGGGCGTCAGGTGCAGGTCGGAAATAAAGAGTGTACGCATAGTTTATCTCGAGCAAAAAAAAATCGCCTGATACAGGCGATTTCTTATAATCAGCTGATTAAGCGATAGTAGTACCAGTGATGATAACTTCCTCTAGAGGAACATCTTGGTGCATACCCATGCTGCCGGTGCTTACGCCCTTGATCTTGTTTACTACGTCCATGCCTTCAACTACTTTGCCGAATACACAGTAACCCCAACCTTGCATGTCTTCAGATTTGAAGTCTAGGAAGGTGTTGTTGTTAACGTTGATGAAGAATTGAGAGCTCGCTGAGTGCGGTTCCATAGTACGTGCCATTGCAAGAGTACCTACTTCGTTGCTTAGGCCGTTGTTTGCTTCGTTCTTGATCGAATCGCGAGTTGCTTTTTCGCGAAGACCAGAAGTCATACCGCCACCTTGAATCATGAAACCATCAATAACGCGGTGGAAAAGCGTGTTGTCATAGAAGCCGTCTTTACAATACTGTTCGAAGTTAGCCGCTGTGATAGGTGCTTTGTCGTGGTTCAGTTCAATCTTGATATCACCGTGGTTGGTGTGAAGGGTGATCATAGGTATGTCCTTTAATTGAATGGATAAATCGACCCAAATTCTAACCAAACTCTCAGGACATTCAACCGTAATCGGACTTTTATGTTACCTAACGCTATAAGCCTTGGTATACTGTCGCCCACTTTTTCCCAATTTACCTAAGAGCCGATGTTAAAGATCTACAACACACTCACTCGTCAAAAAGAAGAATTCAAACCAATTCATGCTGGCAAAGTAGGCATGTATGTGTGTGGGGTAACCATCTACGACTTATGTCATATCGGTCACGGTCGTACGTTCGTGTCTTTCGATGTTGTTTCTCGCTATCTAAGATATCTAGGTTACGACCTAACCTTCGTACGCAACATCACTGATATCGACGACAAGATCATCAAGCGTGCAAACGAAAACGGCGAGAGCTGTGACTCTCTAACCGAGCGTTTGATTGGCGAAATGCACGCTGACTTTGACGCGCTGAACATGAAGCGTCCAGATATCGAACCTCGTGCTACTGAGTTTATCTCTGAGATCGTAGCGCTGGTTGAAAAGCTTATTGAGCGCGGTTTCGCTTACGTTGCTGACAACGGTGACGTTATGTTTGAGGTGGGTAAGTTTGACCAATACGGCAAGCTTTCAGGCCAAGACCTAGAGCAACTTCAAGCCGGTGCTCGTGTTGATATTGAAGCAGCAAAACGTAGCCCACTAGATTTCGTGCTGTGGAAGATGTCTAAGCCAGGCGAACCTACTTGGGAATCTCCATGGGGTCCAGGTCGTCCAGGTTGGCACATCGAGTGTTCTGCGATGAACTCTTCAATCCTAGGTGATCACTTTGACATTCACGGTGGTGGTTCTGATCTTCAGTTCCCACACCATGAGAATGAAATTGCTCAGTCATGCTGCGCCCACGATACCCAGTATGTAAATACTTGGATGCACAGCGGTATGGTAATGGTTGACCGCGAAAAGATGTCTAAATCTCTAGGCAACTTCTTCACAATCCGTGACGTACTTGGTCATTACGATGCAGAAACTGTGCGTTACTTCCTAATGTCAGGTCACTATCGTAGCCAGCTGAACTACAGCGAAGATAATCTAAACCAAGCGCGTGCTTCACTAGAACGTCTCTATACCTCACTACGTGGTCTTGATCTAAGCGTTGAGCCTGCGGGCGGTGAAGAATATGTATCTCGCTTCACGGCAGCAATGAACGATGACTTCAACACTCCAGAGGCATACTCTGTGCTGTTTGAAATGGCGCGTGAAATCAACCGTATTAAGGGCGATGACCTGGAGGCGGCGAGTAAGCTAGGTGCGCTAATGCGTGAATTGGCAGACGTTATCGGTATCCTTCATCAAGAGCCAGAAGCCTTCTTACAGGGCGGCCAAGCTGATGATGAAGTTGCAGAAATCGAAGCGCTGATCAAACTGCGCAACGACTCTCGTGCTTCTAAAGATTGGGCTAATGCTGATCTTGCACGTGACAAACTTAACGAGATGGGTATCGTGCTAGAAGACGGCCCTGAAGGCACTACGTGGCGTCGTAAGTAATTAGATTTAAAAGAAATATATTTTAGGGCTGAGTTTTCAGCCCTTTATTTTAACCAATTTTCAGGATCAGGTTTTGGCTCAGCTATATTTTTACTATTCAGCGATGAACGCAGGTAAATCAACTACTTTATTGCAATCGGCGTTTAACTATCAAGAGCGTGGAATGAACCCTATTGTGTTTACCGCAGCACTAGATAATCGCTATGGGGTAGGTAAGGTGACTTCGCGTATCGGCCTTCAATCGGATGCGCATCTGTTTGATAATCAAACGGACCTGTACACCATGATGAAAGAGTTCAGCGATGAAGCAAAATATCACTGTGTGCTGGTGGATGAGAGCCAGTTCCTGACCAAAGAACAGGTGTATCAACTGACTGAAGTGGTAGATAAGCTGAGAGTACCTGTACTTTGTTATGGCCTTCGTACTGACTTCCAAGGTGAGTTATTCGAGGGTAGTCGTCATCTTTTAGCTTGGGCCGATAAACTGGTTGAGCTGAAGACTATTTGTCACTGTGGTCGTAAGGCGAATATGGTGATCCGTACTGACGAGCATGGCAACCCAATCGCTGAGGGTGATCAGGTGGCCATAGGTGGCAACGACAAGTACGTATCTGTATGTCGTATTCACTATAAAGAAGCGCTGAATAAGTAATTCGACTGGTATAAAAAAGGGCTCCCATTTGGGAGCCCTAGTTATTTGTATTTCGCTTAATCGAATTTGGCAGCAAACTGCTTAGCCGCATAGGCAACGCGCTCTGCCGGTCTCGGATACTCAGCGGTAACGCCAAGGTTTTCGATATGATTGAGGCGGGGTAGTAGACCAGTACCGTTAGCGATCTGAATCGCCAGTCCAGGACGAGCATTCAGTTCCAGTACCATAGGGCCTTCTTCACGATCGAGTACCATGTCGGTACCCATATAACCGAGTCCGGTCATCTCCCAAGCGCTCGAGGCAAGAACAAGCAGACGCTCCCAGTGTGGCACCTGAAGGCTCATTAGATCCTTACCTGTATCTGGGTGGTGGGTTACTGGAAGGTCGTACTGAACCGCTCGCACAGCCTTGCCTGTCGCAATATCAACGCCAACACCTACCGCACCTTGGTGAAGGTTCGCCTTGCCATCTGATGCTGAGGTAGATAGACGCATCATAGCCATCACAGGGTAGCCTTTAAATACGATAATACGCACATCAGGCACACCTTCGTAACTGAAACCATCGAAGCAGTCATCGAACTTGATTAGGTTCTCAACTACGGCCACGTCGTTCTTGCCACCTAGCGAGAACAAACCCGCTAGTGTGTTACTGATATGGCGTTCTACGTCTTCTTCGTTAACCGTATCACCGGATGGCTTGGTGTAAACGCCGTCTTTGTGTGACAGGATAACTAGGATGCCTTTACCACCACTTCCTTGAGCGGGCTTAATGCAAAAGCCCGGCCAGTCTTTTACCATTTTATGGATGCGCTTCACTTCCGCTTGATGGCTAATAACACCAATCAGGGCAGGGGTGGTTGCCCCGTGAAGCTCAGCGATTTGCTTGGTTTTAAGCTTATCGTCCACCAAAGGAAATTTACTACGGTCATTATATTTACCAATGTAACTGTGGTTACGCTGGTTCATGCCCATAATGCCTTTGGCGCGGATCTTAAATGGCGAAGTAAATTGATTAAACATAATTTAATCCTCCGCCAGAGGTTTGAAGCGACGAAGCTCTGTCAAACGATAACCCGTGTAGTTACCTAGCATTAGGATCGCCGCCAGTACGATTAGCTGTACGCCGATAAAGTTGAACGTTAGGTGCTGCACATAGGTATTGGTCATTGCAAGGTATACAAGCACCGCAGTCAGTAGTGAGCCACCGCCTTGAAGCATTACCTCTTTCGCACCTTCTTCTTCCCATAGGATAGACATACGCTCGATAGTCCAAGATAGGATGATCATTGGGAAGAAGGTAATAGATAGACCCTCAACCAGACCTATGTTGAATGCAACGATGGTGAACACAGAAATGATCAGGATAACGGTAATGATCACCGCCGATATTCGCGCCACCAACAAGAGGTTAAGCTTGGACAGGTAACTTCGAATAACCAGACCTGTACCTACAATCAATAGGAAGCCGACAATACCTGTGACCAGTTGTGTCTGTACGAAAGCTACCGCAATCAGAACTGGCATAAAGGTACCTGAGGTCTTCAAACCAATCAGAATACGCAGGAATACTACGATAAGCGCACCGATAGGGATAAGCATGATGGTCTTAAACATCGATTGCTCTTCTAGGGGCAGGCTATGGATTGAGAAATTTAGCAGGTCATCAGAACGCACCTTGCTCGCCGTTGCTGCGCGAGGGGAGATATCCTGAGCAATCATAGAGAACAGCACTTGGCTGTTACGACCGCCAGTTACGTCCAGTAGTGATACGTTAGACTCATCCCAGATAAGGGTGTTCTCATCTTGCCCTTGCGCACCAGTCTCAGCATTGAACAGCGTCCAATCCTCGCCATTCCACACCTCAACCATAGGTTGTATGGTCTGACGACGGCGACCGTCTTCTAGCTGAATAACGCCAACGGTTTTGTTAGGTACTTCAGCGTAAGAGAGTAGGGCAGCTAGCGCTTCAGGCTTAGTAAACTGATTTAGAAGTAGCGCAGCGTTCTGGCTGTTCTCATCGTTTAGTTTACGAATAAGCTCACGAGCAAAGGTTTGATCGTTGGCACTTCGCTCAGTGGCTTCTGCGATGATGGCTTGAGCGGCAGCTTCTTGGGGGCCATCGAACGTTGGCGGTTCGATCTCTTCAGGCTGTAGGGGTTTAACCTTAGCCTGAGGGTCTACAAGGAACTGTGCCTTATAATAAATGGTTTGCGGGCCTTCAGCGTGACGTATGGTCCATTCCGCGCGGCGACCGATGTCCGAAGTAACGAAAGCAACGCCATAGCCTGGTGATGAGGTTGACTCATCGACTAGGGTATAGCCGTTTTGCGTGCTAGGCGCAGCAAGAGAAACCGTTACTGGCTCCCCGTTTGCGACTAGCTCAACGCGCGCTTCCACATCCCAGAGCTCTCGGCTTTCGCCTGGAGTCCAAGGTACCCCGTAGGAGTCGTGGCGCTGGATCATTAACGTAGCACCCGCGACGATCAACAAGGCGATAAAAATATAAAACGGCACTCGTGAAGTCATAACAATCCTTATTCTCGATGCGACCTAAAATGTCACTGCTGTTGTGGTTTTGTTTGAACGTAAGTCTTGCTTACGTCTACTAATGCGATGTCCTTGATAAACTCGCGTCCCAAAAGTACCGCATGAGTCATATGGCTGCGGTCTGCCAAAGTAAATTGTGCTTTCTCACGGATATCGCCCAGCTTAATCCAAAGCTCAATCACGGCACGTCGCTCTGCTTTCGCAGTGTTGGATTGACGTACCTTAGCGTAGCGAATCAGTGGCGCCTCCATCCATACTGGCTCGGCATCCTCTTCCTTATCCGTAGATAGGTTGAAACGCACCCACTTATTGCCGTTACGCTCAAATTCTTGAATATCGACCGCGTTTAGCGACGAGGTCGCAGCGCCGGTATCGATACGCGCTTCAAAGCTCTGGTTGATCTGTTCGAACTCGACCATTTCAATTGAGCCAAGCACGGTTTGTGTCTCTGCAATAGGCGTCGCAGGAATCACAATCGGTTCTGGTTTCTTCTGACTTTCATCAAGCAGTTGTCTTGCGTTCTGCTTAGCCAGATTGTCTACTCTTCTCGATAGTACAGATACATTG
The DNA here is from genome assembly GCF_024347675.1 of Vibrio ishigakensis. Classification (NCBI taxonomy): domain Bacteria; kingdom Pseudomonadati; phylum Pseudomonadota; class Gammaproteobacteria; order Vibrionales; family Vibrionaceae; genus Vibrio; species Vibrio ishigakensis. Next base: position 1,201,655 of record NZ_AP024881.1, read on the forward strand.
TCTTGTAGGCTGACTATGGTTGAATTTTGGGATTCTATTGTGGTTCTCAGGGCATCTAGCTGCTGCGTAATATTCTGCTCTGAGGTCTCAATAGCTTGCATCGACTCCTGTCTAAATTGTCTCTCTTCCTCTTGAGCTTTTTGAGAGCTAACACATCCGGAAAGTACTAAAACACCGGATAAGATGACAATGTGCTTGAGCATTGTTGGCCTATTATTGTTTTCTATTATTTAACGAGTTTAACCACTTTGATTTTGTGCAATCTGTGGCTATTCAATTACTCTCAATCGAGTGTAGCTTATAAAAAATTCTTCGTGAAGTTTCAACGTGTTATCTCACAAAGAGTTGTGCAATTTACAAACAAAACGCTCAATTTATTGAGGATTTTCACCAATCAAGATAGCGCGTCGTGGAGCAGGGTATCCCTCGACGGTTTTACTTGGATCGGTAGGGTCTAGATATTCAGGTAGTGAGTTGTGTGTCATCCACTCAGTGCTGCGCTGTTCGCCAACCGAGGTTACGTTCTCGTCAACGATACGAACATTCACTAAGCCACACTTCTCCATCCATACCTTAAGTGCCTTCGCTGAAGGGAAGAAGTAGACATTACGCATTTGAGCGTATCTGTCCGCCGGTACCAGTACCGCATTCTCGTCTCCATCGATAACTAGAGTCTCTAGCACCATCTCACCACCTGGGACAAGTTGGTTCTTAAGCTGAACAATATGATCCAGTGGAGAGCGGCGGTGATAGAGCACGCCCATGCTAAAGACAGTGTCAAAGGCTTTTAGTTCAGGAAGCTGCTCGATGCCCAGTGGCAACAGGTGAACACGCTGATCGTTGTTCATCATTTTGCGCACGGCTTCAAATTGCACCAAGAACAGATGCGATGGGTCGATACCAACACATAAACGCGCGCCTTCACCCAGCATGCGCCACATGTGATAGCCATTACCACAGCCCACATCCAATACCGAACGGTTCTTCAAAGGCGAAATATGTGGAAGTAGGCGATCCCATTTCCAGTCTGAGCGCCATTCAGTGTCGATATGGATATCGTGCAAATTGTATGGGCCTTTACGCCAAGGGTGGAAAGTCCTTAACAAGTTTTCTAGTTTCTTCTTCTCTCCCTCAATAAGTGGGTGTTTGTTAGATACACTCACCTCATATTTGAGTTCAATATTGTCAGGAGAAAGGGCAGGAATCTTGTTGAGAGCTCTCAGCCAGCGGTCAAAGTCACCGTGTTCAGCACGTTGCCATTCGATAAGCTGTTTTGGCAGGATTTCTAGCCAAGGATGGAGGCGAGTATCCTGAGCGATAAGTTGGTAAAAATTGGCGAAATTAAACATTTATTTCAACTGGTTATTCAACATAGTTTGAGCGTGCAAAACCTTACACCTCAAAGGCTCAAATTGATAGAGATTCTGGGAGTTTTGATGTCAAAATTGAGTTAAATGGTGAATGTTTGTTAGCTAGATATACATATCCTTGCTGAATATAATATTCATTCACTGAATAGAATTTGGTTAACCCAATTCTTGACCTATGCAAATAGCCCCTAAATCCCTAGTAAAATTAAGGTATATGACAGCGTTTTAGTATAGCTAGAAACTTGAGTTTGATTGAGTATAATAGCGACACTACAACGTCTAATAGTAGACGTAACATTGGACAAAACATTATAGGAATAGTGATGATTTTAGTTGTTGGTCATAAGAACCCTGATAGCGATAGCATCTGTGCAGCTCTAGCGGCTACAGATTTTCTTAAAGCACGTGGCGTTGAAGCAATGCCAATTCGCCAAGGGGAAATTAACCGCGAGACTCAACACATTCTAGAGCAAGCGGGTCTTGAGCAACCTGAGTTCCGTACCTCAGTAGCAGGCGAGAAAGTTTGGCTTGTTGACTACAGCGATCTGGCTCAAGCACCAGACGACATCAACGAAGCAGAAATTCTAGGTATCGTTGACCACCACCGTCTAGGTGACGTGATGACAGTTAACCCACTTGAAGCATGGATCTGGCCTGTAGGCTGTTCTTGTACAGTACTGTTCAACATGTTCCAGATTGAAGGTTACGAGATCCCTAAATCAACTGCAGTTGTAATGCTGTCAGCTATCCTTTCTGACACTGTAGGTTTTGCATCTCCAACTTGTACTCAAAAAGACAAGGACGCAGTTGAAGCACTTGCTAAGATTGCTGAAGTTGAAGACCTAGACGCATTTATCAAAGCGCTTCTAATCGCTAAGACTGATATCGAAGGCCTATCCCCAGCTGAGCTAGTTGAGAAAGACCTTAAAGCTTACCCATTCAACGGTCGCGACGTAGTAGTTGGTCAGATTGAGCTTGCGACTCTTGAGCAAGTAGACGGTCAAATCGAAGCACTAGAGCAAGACCTAGAGCGCCGCTGCTCTGAAGAAGGCCTAGCGTTTGCAGCAGTAATGCTGACTGACATCACTACTGCAACAACTCGTCTTCTATACAAAGGTGAGTGGGCTGCGAAGCTAGACAAGCACGCTGACAATGGCGTACTTATGATGGAAAACACCCTTAGCCGTAAGAAGCAAGGCTGGCCATGGCTTCAAACTGAGCTAGCTTAATCGCGCTTAGTCATTGAACATAAAAATGCCGCTCAATTTGAGCGGCATTTTTTTATCCAGAATTTAAACCTAGCAACGGCTGTAGTTGCGATTCTTGTAGAAGTGATTATCAACCAGCTTCTGGGTAATAGTGTGCTCTGGTTCAGTGAGCACCTTTAAGGTATCCCCGGACTCCACTACCTCTCCCTGTGACATCACCATCACCTTATCTGAGATGTGCTTGATGATACCTATCTGCTGAGACACATAGATAAAAGACACACCCATCTCATCTTGAAGCTCTAGAAGCAAGTTAATGATCTGAGAGCGCATCGCCATATCCAAACCATTAAGCGCTTCATCGGCAATGATGATGGAGGGTTGCAGGATCAGGGCGCGAGCAATACAGACGCGCTGCTTTTGACCCGCCGCTAACATTTGCGGATAGAAATATGCGTGCTCAGGTAGCAGACCCACACGGCGCAGTGTGTCGATAACACGGCGCTGCCTCGCCTCAGGTGGCATATTGGTGTTTCGCTTAAGCGGACCTTCTAAGATACGGCCTATTTGAATACGCGGATTCAAAGATAGATTCGGGTCTTGGAAGATAACGCGGATAAGCTTACAACGTGTAGAGTAATCTTTGTGCTCTAGCTTTTCGCCGTTTACAAAGATCTCACCGGAAGTCGGCTCGATTACGCCGGCTAGCATCTTAGCTAGGGTAGATTTTCCTGAAGAGTTTTGCCCAATCAGAGCTAGGGTTTGTCCAGCTTCCAGAGAGAAACTTACTGGTTTCACCGCATCAAAGTATTGTTTGCGGAACAGGCCATAGCGGTTAACGAAGGTCTTACTCAGATTTCGTACTTCTAACAGGGCACTCATGCTTTCACCTTGGTATTGAGCGGGAAGTGGCAGTTATATTTGTGGTCTTTCTCTTTCTTAGACTGAGGCGCTTTAACGCACTTATGCTGAGCATACGGGCAACGTGGACCTAATCGGCAACCGATCGGTAGGTGCTGTAGGGGAGGGATACTCCCAGAAAGAGATTGCAATTTCTGCTTGTGAGGTAGCCAACCACTAAAGTCAGGCACCGCTTCGAGAAGCGCTTGAGTATAAGGGTGCTTTGGCGCAGCCAATAGTTTCTCGGTGGGTGCTGATTCCACACTCTGACCGCAATACATTACGGTGATCTTGCTTGCCCATTGAGTAATGGTGGCAAGGTCATGACCAATCAGCAAAATCGTAGTGTTGCCAACCTGATTCATTCGGCTAAGTAGCTTCAAAATCTGGGTTTGAGTGATCGGATCCAAGTCATTGGTTGGCTCATCGGCAATCAAGATCTTAGGCTTAGCGGCGATAGCCATGGCAATCATCACCTTTTGACACTCACCGTCGGTAAGCTCATATGGATAGCTACGCATGATGCGCGAATGTTCCTTGATACCTACCTTGTGCAGAAGCGCGATAGAGGTCTTCTTGCGCCAGTTCCAGCGCTGCCAGATCTTACCTTCAAAGGTGCGCGATGGGATCGATTCAGCCAGTTGCTGGCCCACGCGCTCGCTAGGGTCAAGGCAGGTAGATGGCTCTTGGAAGATCATCGCTATCTGTTCGGCGATAACCTTGCGACGCTCTTTTGGTTTAAGTGCTAAAAGATCGATATCACCCAAACGCATTCTGTCCGCAGTGATACGCCAGTTCTCTTTGCTAAGACCAACAATTGCCTTAGCAATAAGACTCTTACCTGAGCCTGATTCACCCACAAGACCGCGTATTTCGCCCTCGTTAATGGTCAGACTCATGCGGTCTACTGCTTTTACTAGCCCTTGCGGAGTCTCAATCTCAATGGTGACGTGACGAAAATCTAAAACCGGCATTTACTCTACTCCCGCATTTAGGGCGTCACGCACACCCTCACCAACTAGGTTGATGGTGATAACTGTATACATAATAACAAGACCTGGTAGCACCACTGTCCATGGAGCAAGATAGATAAGCTCTACAGAGTCACCCAGGATAGCGCCCCATTCAGGGCTCGGTGCCTGCGCTCCAAGGCCCAAGAAACCAAGCGCGGTAATATCTAGGATGGCGATAGTCAGTGCAAAGGTAAACTCAGCAGCAAAGGCTGCCAAGATATTTGGCAAGATAGAAACGGTCAGTAGATACCAATTGTCGGCGCCGTCGAGCTTAGCCGACATGATGTAATCTTTCTCTACCTCATTATGAATGGCTTGATAAGCAGAACGGATAAATCTTGGTACCAAGGCCAAGCAGATAGCCAGCATCACAGGCACCATGCCCGTACCTAGGAAAGCGATAAAGATGAGCGCCAATAGCAGTGATGGAATAGACATCACCACGTCCAGCAGGTGGTTTAGGATACTGGATAGAAGTCCTCGGGTCATACCTGCAAGCGCACCGATAATGCTGCCCACGATAGCGGCAATTATGGTGATCAATACCGCTGAGCCTATGGTCACTTGAGAGCCAATCAAGAGGCGAGATAAGATATCGCGACCCAAGTCATCGGTGCCTAAGAAGTACTCGATTGCCCCTTCTTTTGCCCATGATGGCGGCTGAAGCAAGACTGAAGATTGAGCGATAGGGTCGTGCGGCGCTATAAAGGTCGCAGTTAGGGTAATAAGGGCAATCACACCCAGATTCCACAGACCAAACATCGCCAAATTATTGCTACGAAAATGACGCCAGAATCGCTCGCGCTGGGTTGGAATATTCTCTTCCAGATAAACACTAGTATTTAGCATACCATTCCTTACGAGCCAGTGGATTGATGATGGTGCCGACCAATTCAGAGAGGATCTGGGTTGCAAGTACAAAGGTTGCAACAACCATTACGCCGGCTTGTATTGCCACATAGTCTCGAGTTGCCAGAGCGTCGAGAAGATAGCGTCCTATCCCTGGCCAGTTAAAGATGGATTCTGTGATGATGGCGAAGGTGAGCATACTGGATAGCTGCACTCCTATCATTGGGATAATAGGAGGAATAGCGTTACGCAATACGTGCTGGAACATGATCTCTAGCTTGGAAAGGCCTTTGATCTTCGCCACTCGGATATAGTTCTTGCTAATCACCTCTGCTACAGAGGCGCGCATAAGGCGAATAAACTGAGTTGTTGGCGCAAGAGCTAACACAAATGCTGGAAGAATAAGATGCTTCAATACGCTAGCAAAGGCGGCCTCTCTGTTAGGGGAGTCACTCAGCCAAGCATCTACCAAGGCAAAGCCTGTGATGTGGTCAATGTCATATAGAAGGTTGTAGCGCCCTGAGATAGGTAGCCATTCTAGCTCTAGGGAGAACAGCATTACCAGAAGTAGCGCCACCCAGAATAGAGGAGCCGAATACCCTGCCATTGAAAAGAAGGAGATAATTCGGTCTGACCATTTGTTCATACGAACGCCAGCCACAGTACCTAGCGGGATACCGATACTCAATGCCAAGATAAAGGCTAATAAGCACAGCTCCAAGGTAGCGCTAAATACGATGCGTACCTCTTCGAAAATAGGCTCTCCATTAGCGTTAGTGCCAAGGTTTAACTGCAGAAGCTGAGAGATATACTCCTGCCAGCCGGGCCAAAAATCTTCGATAGCCCAAGGTGAGGTGGCATCTAGCCTCAGAATGGAATAACCCACCAAAGACAGGATTAATAGAGTGATAATAAATAGGTTGAGACGGCGAATGGTGTAGATAAACACTTACTTCTCCCTCTCAACGTTTTCAAAGCTCAAGGTATTAAACGGACTGGCGTTAAATCCTTTTAGAGACTTGTGTTTGGCTTGGAACTGCATGCCGTGGGCGATAGGCACAACGGGCACCTCTTCATTGAGCATATTCTGCGCTTGTCGATAAAGATTGAGGCGATAACGCTGCTCAGTAGTCTCTTTAGCAAGATTGAGCAGGAAGTCGAAATCTGGATTACACCAGGTAGATATGTTCAGACCTGCAAACTCGGCATTGCATGAGAGTAGGGGTCTAAAGAAGTTGTCTGGGTCGGTAGTGTCGGCGCTCCAACCAGAGAGAATCATATCCGCGGAGGCGCGCTCACGGATCTGAGTACGGGTCAGCCTTTCATCGAGCAAGATATCCAGCTTGATGCCGATATCCGCAAAGTTGGACTGAAGTAGCTCAGCTACCTTGCGCGGACTTGGATTATACACCGTAGGCTCAGCCTGAACCCAGATAGAAAGCTCTAGTCCCTTGCCGTAACCGGCCTCTCTTAAAAGCGCTCGTGCGTAATTTCTATCGTATCGCACCTGTGAGCTATCTTTCTGATAAGCCCAGGATTCTGGCGGCAGGATAGAGAAAGCAGGGGTGCCATAGCCGTAGTAAACCGAATCTATGATGGCGCTGCGATTAACGGCGAGGTTTAACGCCTTACGAACGCGAACATCATTCAAAGCCGGGCTTTGCGTTTGCAGAGCGATAAACGAGACGTTCATGCTCGGGTGGGCTTGCAAAACAAGATTCGGGTTTTGCTGTATGGTCGGGATCTGGCTTGATTTAGGTGCATATAGCACGTCGCACTTGTTGCGAAGCAGTTTGGCTAGCGTACCTGTACCACGAGAGGAGATATCGAACACCACCTGCTCCATCTTAGGCTTGCCGTTCCAATAGTCATGGTTACTGCGAAGACGCACAAAGTCATTAACGCTGTATTCATCAAGATAAAATGGCCCAGTACCAACAGGATGGGTGTCGATGTACTGCTTTAAGTCTGACTTGATCAGAAGATCGCCATACTCTTTGGATTGTATTGCAGAGTAGATGGTAGAAAGATTTGGCAAGAAGGTGTTGTCAGGTGCACTCAAGACAAATTTCACATGTCTGTCATCCAGTGCCACAACATCTTTTACCGTCTGGCTGAAGCCTATTGCTGAGAACCAAGGGTAATCAGCACCTCCCACGTAGTGGAATGGATGGCTACTATCTAGTATACGGTCGAAGGTGAACACCACATCGTCGGCGTTCATTGTACGAGTTGGGGTAAACCAATCCGTCGTTTGGAAGGTGACATTGTCACGCAGAGTGAAGATATACTCAGTTCTTGCCTCATTCATTTGCCAGCTAGTGGCAAGCATAGGCTTTAGCTCGTGGTCATCTTCAGAAAGATGCACAAGGGTATTAAACAGCTGAGGCGCTAGGGCTTCTGCTGCAATATCGTTGTCCACCCTTTGCGGGTTGAGTGACAGTGGCGTGCCTTGGCCACAGAAGATAAAGCCATTTTGCTTTATTTGTTCGCGAGCGTCCGTGTCGTCGCAACCGGTAAGGTAAATGCCTGCAACTAGCAGGGCTCCGGTCTTTAACACTCGCCAAAGGTCAGCTTTCATACGCTGAAACACCAATGATGCTTACTTAAATTGATCTGGTTAATTTAGCATTTATCCGAGCTAACCTCCAATATAGAGGCCTTGTTAATCGTTGATCCTAAACCATTTTATACTTTCTAAGCATTCCTCTAAATTGATGGTAACTTAGCCCTAACAATTGAGCGGCTCGTTTTTGGTTGTGTTGTGCCTCGGTAAGTGCTTGGTTAAGCATCTGCGTATCTTGCTGTTGTTGCCACTCTTTATAATCCAGGGGCAAACTCCAGTGGCTTTCTTTAACTTCGATTTTGGGCTCAGCGTGGTTAGCGAACGGGTTGAAAACCAGTTCTTCGATAGGGTTACTTGGGTCGGGGTTTTGATAGATAGCGCGCTCCACCACATTCTTTAGCTCCCTAACGTTACCCGGCCATGGGTAAGAGAGAAGGCTCTGATGACACTTTTCGCTAAAGCCAGCAAATAACTCGTAGCCTAGTTCTTGGCACATTTTCATCGCAAAATGCTCGGCCAATAGCGGAATGTCTTGTTGGCGCTCTCTTAGTGGCGGCAATAGAAGCACATCAAAGGCGAGCCTATCTAATAGGTCTGCGCGAAATTCGCCTTTTTGTGCAAGCTCAGGAAGATTGGCATTGGTGGCGCATATTAGGCGTACATCACAGTCGAGGGAACGAGTTCCCCCTACACGCTCATACTCGCCGTACTCAATGACGCGAAGCAATTTTTCTTGAACAAATAGTGGTGCAGTGGCGAGTTCGTCCAAAAACAGTGTGCCTCCCTCTGCGCGTTCAAAGCGCCCTTGATGTCGTCCTTTTGCTCCGGTGAAAGAGCCGGCCTCGTGACCAAACAGTTCAGAATCAACTACGCCTTCGCTTAATGTGGCGCAGTTGATGTTGATCAGAGGTTTATCCCAACGCTTAGAGAGGTAGTGCAGGCGGCGCGCGATAAGTTCTTTACCTGTACCGCGTTCACCTATGATGAGTACTGGTCTATTGATAGGCGCGAGGCGTGAGACCTTGTCCAATACACTTAAAAAGTTTGTTGATTGCCCAAGAAGGGATTGCTCTTTCATCTGATTAGCCATTTTCACCACTATATGGTTAATATTTTGCTAATTGGATTTTTAGTCAAGTGAAATTGAGTGAGCAAGCAGAGATTAAATCTTGATGAAATATATTTAACTGGCTGTTTTATATGAATTTAATCTATCTTGGCCTGGGGCTGATAAAAGTTGGCACTGCATTTGAATAGTGAAAAGAGACATTCGTGAATAAAGATTGGAGGAACAATGGGTATTTTTTCGCGTTTTGCAGACATAGTAAATTCTAATATCAACGCTCTACTGGATAAGGCAGAAGATCCAGAAAAGATGATTCGCCTAATCATCCAGGAGATGGAAGACACCCTAGTAGAGGTGCGTACCAATTCAGCCAAAGCACTGGCTGAGCGCAAAGAGCTCAAACGCCGTGTTGATCAGGTAGAGACACAGGTTGAAGAGTGGCAACAAAAAGCAAGTCTAGCGCTAACTAAAGGCCGTGAAGAGTTGGCAAGAGCGGCGCTTATTGAGAAGCAGCGCATAGCTAAGACCCTAGCGACCTTGCATACCGAACAGACCTTGGTGGAAGAAACCATTACTAAGCTCAGCGATGAAGTGGTGAAGCTAGAGAACAAGATTAATGAAACACGCGCTCGCCAATCGGCGTTGGCTATGCGTCAGAAAGCGGCGAAGAGTCGCAAGGATGTACAGGAGCACCTGCACAGCGGCCGCGCTGAAAATACCATGGCGAAATTTGAAGAGTACGAGAAGAAAATCGACAGACTTGAAGCCGATGCCGAGAGCTACAGTCTGAAGAATGAAAGCAAATCTCTAGACCAAGAGTTTGCCGAGCTTCAAGCAGATGACGAGATTGAAAAAGAGCTTCAGAGAATGAAGCAAGACATCGACAAGAGTCAATAAGGGGGCGCAATGTCTGGATGGTTGGCAGTACCGTTAATAGTTTTCTGTATCTTTGTCGCGCCACTGTGGCTACTTTTGCACTACCGCAGCAAGCGTAACCTAGATCAGGGTCTGACAGAGCAAGAGCGTGAGCAATTGCAGGAGCTTTCTGGCAAGGCTGTGCAGATGAAGCAGCGTATCGAAACGCTCGAGAAAATTCTCGATGCTGAAACTCCAGGATGGAGGAATAAGTAATGAATGGCCTCTATCGCGATACAAATAAGGCTTGGCTGACCGGTGTGTGTGCAGGTATCGCTGCTCGCTTCGGGTTAGAGATTTGGGTGGTGCGCATCTTGGTGGTTTCTGCTGGTCTGTTAGGGGGTGGTTTGCTGGTAGTGCTGGCTTATTTCGCCGCTAGCTTAATGCTCGAGAAGCAGACACCACAGATATTTCAGACCAAGCAACAGCAGTTTGATCATCAAATGAAGCAAAAAAGTTGGCAGTCGGGTCGCCCTGCGAAAGAACTGCTTAGCGTGGTTGATGCGGATTTTAAAGAGATGGAGCACTCTCTTCGCAATATGGAGGCTTATGTCACCTCCGAAACCTACAAAACCAATAAAGCATTTCGCGATCTGTAATCGTAAATTCCTCCTCCACGGCGCTCATAGTTTGAGCGCCTTTTTTGTGTTGTCTACGCTATAAAAGCTAATATCTTCAAAGGTTTGTAAATACCTGTAATCTCGACACTTTTCTCGATGTAAAACTTGGCGTTAACACTTTGATACATCTATGTTTAATAGAGTTTTTCAAACAAGGATGGATTATGCGCCTCCATTGGATTGTATTATCAGTGTGCGCTTTAGGGGTGTCCGGTTGTTCGGAGAAAGAGCAAGAGATCCCAGAGCCAGAATCTAGGCCCGCTAAACTTTTCACCGTCTCCGTGGGAGACAAACCCTTTGAGCGGGTATTTCCAGCCAGTTCTACCGCCGGTGATAGGGCGGTTCTTGCGTTTCGTGTCCCGGGCGAACTGATTGACCTGCCTGTCAATGCTGGCCAGCCAGTAAAGAAGGGACAGGTGTTAGCCAGTCTTGATGATGAAGAGTACAAACTACTCAGAAACCAAGCCAAGGCGAATTTCAATCTTGCCAGTGTTCAACTGAAACGTATGGAGACTCTTATCCGAGACAAGGTAGTGTCGGAGCAAGAGTATGATCAAGCAGTAGCAAACCATAAGTCAGCAAGAGCGTCATTCGATCAAGCCGATGCTAACTTTGGCTACGCGAAATTACTCGCTCCCTTTGATGGCAACATCTCTATTGTCAATATCGACAATCACGAATATGTCGCGGCTAAGCAGGGGGTAATGAACATACAATCCACTTCATTGTTAAAAGTGATCTTCCAATTGCCGGACTCTTTGTTGAGGCGATTCGCTGGTGGCACTGAGGTGCAGTCAAACATGGTGTTCGATTCATTTCCGGACCGAAAATTCCCACTTACCTTCCAAGAGATAGATACGGAATCAGACCCAACCACAGGTAGCTATAAGGTGACCATGATAATGGACCGCCCGTCAGATATCGGTATCTTGCCGGGTATGTCTGGGCATGTGCATGCCATGATACCTCGCTCTAAGCCTTCGGTACTGCCTCAGACCTCGCTGTTTGATTGCGGTAACAAGAAATGTGTTTGGCGTATCGACGAAGAATCTCGAGTTGAGCAGATTGCAGTGGATTTGAGTGAGACCGGCGCCGTGGTATCGGGCCTGGTAGATGGTGATCAGATAGTGCTGTCTGGTGTTGGTGAGCTTGAATCGGGAATGAAGGTTCGCGAATGGATCAAGGAGCGAGGATTATGATGAAGATGAATTTCCAGTCCCTCGCTGTTGTCGCTTGTGCAGTGCTGCTTTTTGGCTGTGAGCGCCCAACTATTGAACCTATCTCGCATGTGCCAAGAGTAGAAGTCATGACACTGGGTGAACCGGTTGTTACCGACAGGCTTTTCTTCCCAGCGGTTGCTCAGGCAGCGCTTCGCTCACACCTAAGTTTTCGCGTTGCTGGTGAGATAGTCGACCTTCCGGTAAACGAAGGGGATATTGTGAAGAAGGGCGATGTTATCGCAACCTTAGATACCCGTGATTTTAAGATTGATGTGGATACCGCGCGCGCCTCTTATCAGGCCATAAATAGCCAGTATCGACGCTCGCGTCCGTTAGTTGAGAAGGGCTTATTGGCTCAGTCTCAATTTGATGAGTTAGCCGCGAAGCGCCAAATCGCCTTAGTGGAACTGCAACTAGCCAAACTGCATCTAGAGTACACCACATTAAAAGCGCCCATAGATGGGGTAATTTCTCGTGTGAGCGCCGACCGCTTCGAGAATATTCAGGTCGGTCAGCAGATAGTAAACATCCATAGCGTTGATGAGATAGAGGTGCTTATTCAAATCCCAGATAGGCTCTTTATCCACCAGCCAACACAGCGAGACCTGCGCCGCGTGAACGCTAAGGTGAAAGTTGAAAGTGGCAATATCTATGATGCCAGCATCAAGGAGTTCACTACTGAGCCTGACCCGCAATCAGGCACCTACAACGTGACTCTAACCATGCCCATGCCAGAAGACGAGCTGATCCTCGACGGTATGGCTGTAGAGGTTACGGCTAAGAGCAGTGAGGCAGGGCTTAATGTAAGTCGAGGTACGCGAGTGCCATTTAGTGCTGTGGTCAATATGGATGGTGATCCGCTGGATAGAACCGAGAAGTATGTGTGGCTTCTTGAAGGTGACAAGGTTCGCAGACAGCAAGTCGAGATAGGTAAGATCAACAACTATACCGTCCAAGTAATCAGTGGCTTAGAAGGGGCCGAGACTCTGGTAACCAAAGGGTTAGCCCAACTGAGAGAGGGAGTTTCAGTGGAAGTCATTAAGAAGGAGGCTGCGAAATGAGCAAGGATTTAGCCCAGCAGCAAGGCGACGAGGATACTACAGGTATCGCGGCCTATTTCATAAATAACCGTGTCATCAGTTGGATGATTTCCCTGATTTTCTTAATTGGCGGTACCTTTGCTTTCTTTGGCCTAGGTAGACTAGAAGACCCTGCCTTTACCATCAAGGATGCCATGGTTGTGACCTCATACCCTGGTGCAACCCCGCAACAGGTAGAAGAAGAGGTGACCTATCCGTTGGAAAAGGCCATTCAACAGTTAACCTATGTTGATGAGATCAACTCAATCTCAAGCCGTGGTCTCTCTCAGATTACGGTAACCATGAAAAACAACTATGGCCCGGATGATCTGCCGCAGATCTGGGATGAACTTCGCCGAAAGGTAAATGATATCAGGGGCTCGCTTCCTCCCGGGGTTGGAGACCCATCGGTCATCGATGACTTTGGTGATGTTTACGGTATCTTGCTTGCGGTCACGGGTGAGGGGTACTCCTATAAAGAGCTTCTCGACTACGTAGACTACCTGCGTCGGGAGCTCGAACTGGTTGATGGCGTGAGTAAGGTTTCGGTTACTGGCGATCAGCAAGAGCAGGTATTTATCGAGATGTCGATAAAGCGCCTAACTAGCCTTGGGATAGCACCAGATACGGTTTACAACCTGTTAAGTACGCAAAATACCATAGCCCCTGCCGGTGCCATCCGAGTTGGGGATGATTATGTTCGTATCCATCCAACCGGTGAGTTCCAAGATGTCGACCAATTGGGCGATCTCATCATTACCGATGAGACTACTGAAGGGCTTATCTATTTACGTGATGTAGCTGAAGTAAAACGTGGCTATATCGACGTGCCGTCGAATGTGATTACCTATAACGGCAATCTGGCCCTGAACGTAGGAATCTCCTTCAACTCGGGAGTGAATGTTGTTGATATCGGCGCCATGGTGGATAAGCGCCTAGCTGAGCTTAAGTTCCAACAACCTATAGGTATTGAGATCTCAGAGATCTACAGCCAGCCAAAAGAGGTAGATAAATCGGTTAGCGGATTTGTGATAAGCCTTGGGCAGGCGGTCGCTATCGTAATCGTGGTACTGCTGTTCTTTATGGGGCTTCGATCTGGTCTCTTGATCGGTTTGATACTGCTGCTGACTGTGCTCGGCACCTTCGTGTTTATGAAGTACTTTGCCATCGACCTTCAGCGTATCTCCTTGGGTGCCTTGGTTATCGCACTGGGTATGCTGGTGGATAACGCCATCGTGGTGGTAGAGGGGATATTGGTCGGGACGCAGAAGGGGCGGACGCGCTTACAGGCCGCCACTGACATTGTTACCCAGACTAAGTGGCCCCTATTGGGCGCGACCGTTATTGCGGTAACTGCCTTTGCGCCTATCGGTTTGTCGCAAGATTCTACCGGTGAGTATTGTGGCACCCTGTTTACCGTGCTCCTTATCTCATTGATGCTCTCGTGGTTTACCGCGATTTCTCTAACACCTTTCTTTGCTGATATCTTCTTTAAAGGACAGAAGGTAAAAGAGGGGGAGAATAACGACCCATACAACGGCTTCGTGTTTGTGATGTATAAGAAGTTCTTGGATTTTTGTATGCGCCGCGCTTGGTTAACTGTGGTCTTACTTATAGGTATGCTTGCAGGCAGTTTGTACGGCTTCACCTATATTAAACAAGCTTTCTTCCCATCATCCACCACGCCTATGTTCCTTTCTGACATCTGGCTGCCAGAAGGAACCGATATTCGTGCCACTAATACCAAGCTTAAGGTGATTGAGAATTGGCTTCTAGAGCAAGATGGCGTATCACACGTAACCACTACCGCAGGTAAGGGTCTTCAGCGTTTTATGCTGACCTACTCACCGGAGAAATCTTATGCCTCCTATGGTGAGATCGTTACTCGCGTAGAGAGCTATGAAGTGCTAGACGCTCTTATGCTTCGCTATCGTGAGTACGTGGCGAACAACTTCCCTGAAATCAACTATAAGCTGAAGAAGATAGAGCTAGGCCCTGGTGGCGGAGCTAAGATTGAGGCGCGTATTATCGGTTCAGACCCAACTGTACTTCGCACCATAGCCGCTCAAGTTGTAGATATTATGAATGCCGATCCTGGCGCGACTAATATTCGCCATGACTGGCGTGAGCGTACCAAGGTTCTTGAGCCTCTGTTCAATGAAAGTCAGGCACGTCGCTACGGTATTACCAAGTCAGACATGGATGATTTCCTGCAGATGTCATTCTCAGGTAAGTCTATCGGTGTATATCGTGACGGTACGACCTTGATGCCGATTGTCGGTCGATTGACAGAAAAAGAGCGTGTGGATTTTCGTAATATCGAAGGGATGAAGATCTGGAGTCCAGCTCTTAGCGAGTACATCCCATTGCAACAAATCATGCTTGGCTATGAGGTTCGTTGGGAAGACCCACTTATCGTACGTAAAAACCGTAAGCGTATGCTGACCATAATGGCCGACCCTGATTTGCTTGGCGAAGAAACTGCAGCTACCCTGCAAAAACGTCTGCAAAGCCAGATTGAGGCTATCGAGATGCCACCGGGTTACAGCCTAGAGTGGGGCGGTGAGTATGAGTCTTCGGCTGACGCGCAAGAGTCATTGTTCCAGACTATGCCTATGGGTTATTTGTTCATGTTCTTGATCACTGTGTTCTTGTTTAACTCAGTGAAAGAGCCGTTGATCGTTTGGCTCACTGTGCCTTTGGCGGTCATAGGGGTTGCCAGTGGTCTGCTCTTGTTAGATACGCCGTTTGGCTTTATGGCGCTGCTGGGTTTCTTGAGTCTATCGGGTATGCTTTTGAAAAACGGTATCGTTTTGATTGACCAGATAGAGCTTGAGATCAACTCGGGCAAATCACCCTATAAAGCGGTGGTGGAAGCGGCGCTGAGTCGTGTACGTCCAGTATGTATGGCAGCAATTACCACCATCTTAGGTATGATCCCGCTACTGCCGGATATCTTCTTTAAGCCTATGGCGGTAACCATTATGTTTGGTCTCGGTTTTGCGACCGTATTGACACTTATCGTGGTGCCTGTGTTATACCGTCTATTCCATAAGATTCAGGTAGAGCAGGTGTAATGAGCGAGATCCCAAACGATGGAGCCTGTGGTTGGGCGCAGAACACTCAAATCGAACGTGATTATCACGACAGCGAGTGGGGCGTGCCTAGCCATGATGATAGGCACTTGTTTGAGTGCCTGATACTAGAAGGAGCGCAAGCGGGTTTGAGTTGGTTAACGGTATTAAGAAAGCGAGAAGGCTACCAAAAGGCCTTCTTGAACTTCGATATCCAGGCGTTAGCTAAGTTAGACGAGAGCAACGTGGATTACATCAAGGAGAATTATGATGTAATCCGGCACAAGGGCAAGATAGCCTCGGTTTATCTCAATGCTAGAGCGGCAATCGAACTTCAAAAAGAGTATGGCTCATTAAGTAAAGCCCTATGGCAATTTGTTGACCACAAGACCATAGTCAATAACTGGCAATCCATGTCAGAAGTTCCGGCTTCTACAGAACAATCGAAGGCCATGAGCAAGTTTCTAAAAAAGCGTGGCTTTAAGTTTGTGGGTGAAACTATCTGCTACGCCTTTATGCAGGCAGTAGGCATGGTCGACGATCATCTAGTTTCGTGTCCAAGAAAACCTAAATAACTGTTTACTGTAAAGACTCAAGGGAAGCGTTCTGTTTCCCTTATCTGTCCAACCGAAAACACAATTGATCTCGGCCGTCTAGGTCATCGTTAAAACATGAGCAATTCTTTCTCGTATGCTTGGCATTTCTACGGTATTGGGTGTGGGTTTCACTTCCTAGCAACTTCGAGTTGCAAATTGTGTTCGCGTTTTCCCTGCTGTTTTCCCTAATCTGTAATAGAATACACGCGACCAATTCGCCTTCTAACTGAAAAGGAACGCCATGAGCATCCAGAATACACAATCCGATGATGTAGTGATTGTTAGTAATTCTTCCGATAACCCTTTCGCGATCGATGTCGCCTATGCAATGGGGCAACACGAAGATATCTCCGATGTAATCAGCATGAAGCACTTCATGAATACAGAGTTTTGCCCACGCTTTATTTCAGATGAAGATGATATGGAGAATATTGGTAACAGCTTAGAAGGCAAAACGGTTGTTATTGTCAGTACCGGTAATCTGGTGACCAGTCGTCAAGAATTAGCCATGCACAACCTTATCATTGCTCGAGCTGCCAAAGAAAATGGTGCAAAGCGTGTGGTATTGGTTGAACCAGACCTATTTTTCTCTGCCCAAGACCGTGGTCCTAGAGCCGAATTGGGCGACACATGTGGTGAGCGTGATGTCTCAGACATAAAGAAATTTGATGGCCAACCGTTCACTTCCAAGCTCTATGCAGAGATGCTCAAGCTTGCGGGCGTTGATGACGTGGTGACTGTGCACAACCATTCCGTGTCGGTACAGAAGAAGTTTAGTGAAGTCTTCAAAGGCCGTTTCCATAACCTTATCCCTTATAAGATCTACGCCCATTATCTATTGAACTCGAACATTCTGAATTACGGACCGGAAGGTGAGGGGCTTGTTCTTTGTGCACCCGACAAAGGTGCTCGCGATTTCGTAAAAGAAATGTACAACACCTTAGGCTTGAGCAAGGCTAAGTTTATTATGCTCGATAAGGAGCGCACCGCTGAGCGCAAGGTAGAAATTACCCTGCATGCAGAGAGTGAAGATACCTTTGAGGGTTTAGACAACCCAAGCATTGTTCTGTTTGACGATATGGTGCGCACTGGCTCAACCGTAGTGAAATCGTGTCAGTTCCTACAACAGCTAAAACCAGAGCGTATGGTATTTACTGTGTCGCACTTCTACGCAAGCACGGAAGGGCGCGAGCGCATGTCTCACCCAGCGCTAGGCGAGATCCTAACTCTGAACACTATGCCAACCATCTTGAATCGTGATGAGCAAGGCCGACTGCGCAAAAAAATGGTGGTGCTAAAGATTGAGAAGTTCTTGGCTCAAGAGCTGGGTAAAATCTTGGACGTAACAGTGCCTGCAGCAGAAGCAAATCCATACAAGATCGACATGTCTTCTAAGAACCCTCGCTTCCAACGTAAGATTTGGTTCTCAGACCAACTGTCTGAACTGTAATACTTGAAGCCGAATTTAAAGGGAAACGTTGAGTTTCCCTTTTTTAATGAAGTCGAGCTCAATTATTTCAAGCTGAGGCGCTTCATTAATCGATGTAAATTACCTGCATTCACGCCAAGTTGTTTTGCCGTTGCACTCAAGTTTTGCTGGTTTTCATTGTAGGCATCTTGAATTAACTGGCTCTGGAACTGCTCAACCGCGTCTTTTAAGCTCAAACTCTTAAATGAATCCAATCCTAGACCGGAGGATTCCACCGGAGATTGTGTGTTCAAAACAACTCCTTCCGTCATCCCCATATTTCCAAAGTGCTGCACTTCTAACGTCAGGTGTGACTGATTAGACTGTGCTCGGGCCAGCACCGCTGCACGATTGATGGTATGTTCTAACTCTCGAACATTCCCTTCCCATGCTGCGTTTTGCAGTAGCGGCAGAACCTTGCTGTCCAAATTTATGCTAGACACGTTCAGTTTGTGCTGGCACTGCTCTGCAAAATATCCCGCAAGCAAGATGATGTCTTTGCCTCGCTCGCGAAGTGGGGGAACGAACAGGGGGAAGACACTGAGCCTATGATACAAGTCGGCACGAAACGTACCGGCCTTGACCTCTTCATGCATGACGCGGTTGGTAGCGGCGATGATACGCACATCTACCTTAATGGCTCTGTCATCGCCCACGCGTTGTATGTCTCCATACTGCAATGCACGCAGAAGCTTGGCTTGCAACGCGAGAGAGAGTTCGCCTACTTCATCTAGAAACAGTGTGCCCTTGTTAGCAAGTTCAAACTTACCCTTGCGATTACTGATGGCACCGGTAAAGGCTCCCTTGATGTGGCCGAACAACTCACTTTCGGCCACCGACTCGGGTAAAGCGGCGCAGTTCAGATACACCAAAGTCTCATCTTTACGAGCGGATTGGCTGTGTATGGCGTGAGCAACCAGCTCCTTACCCACACCGGTTTCGCCCATCACCAAAACCGAGAGCTCTGTATTGGCTACGGCTTCTATCTGTGACTTGAGCTCAAGCATCGCCTGCGATTGGCCCACAAAGCTCTGCTTGCTGATTTTGAGTTTTGAGTGTTTTGGCGTTTGGGTCACGCCAACGTTAGATTCCAGTTGATCCATTAGTAGGGCAGTGTGCAGGCTATTGGCAGCAAGCGCACTGATGAGTCTTAGCTCTTTATCCTTTAAGGAGTCAAATTGGGTGGGGTCGAAGGCATCTATGGTCACCGCACCTATTAATCTGTCATCTTGCAGAAGCGGCAAGCCAATACAGGAGTGCACTTCTAGGTTATGGTCATGGTTGGGAATAAGACCGTCATAAGGATCTGGCAAATCGCTATCAGCAGGAAATCTTACAATGTCCCCAGCACGGGCGATGGCTTCGAATCTTGGGTGCTTTTCAATACTGAAACGTCTGCCTAGAACATTGTCACTTAACCCATTAATAGCTAGAGGAATGAAGTGCTGCTCGTCGAACAACAAGAGTGCTGAGGCATCGCAGTGCAATAGGGTGCGTATAGTCGACAGCAGTCGTTCAAACCTATCTTGCTCTGAAAGACCTGAAGTGATGTCTAGGGCAACCTGTACCCAGTCGTTCTGAAATTGTGGCATAACCGACTTTATAGTTTGTCTTTTTGATAACAACTTTAAGAGTTTAGTTGCCGAAGTTAAAGAACTCACACTTAGTTTTCACTATTAAGAGTTGGCGGCGAGTGGTACTTGGTTTCGAAAAGAAGAAAATTGTTCTGCGTTCTTCTTGATTAGGGTGTAAAGCTGTTTTAATTCGGAGTCTTGCAGGACCTTGTGGTTTACGGTGTAGCGAGTAATGTAGTAATTGATCTCATCAATGAGAGTCTGTATTTCGCACGCTTTAGCGTGCTCATTGCTTTGGTCTGTAACCATTCCATTGCCATTGGATGCTTCACCTAGCATATAGGCTTGTTTGTCAAAACGACTAATGCCATGGGCTTGACCATCGTCTCGCTTAAAGCGACCTAACCCCTCAACATCAAAAAACTGCTTGGTCACCTTAGATACCTTATAGGGCAAGAAATATTGCTGTTGATTTGAAGCCGAAACCCCGCGTTGCTTGGTATAGATAGGGGTGAGAACAAATACGGTGTCGTTGATTTCTAAGTCTATAAATTTCATGGGTCGCCTAACGCAGTGTCTGATTGATATGCCAGTTGTTCAGAGTTTGTCTGAATAACAGGGGCAAAAAGGTGAACAGTACACAGACAGGTGATCGTGTTTTTGTGCAATTGAGAATGATCATCTGAGACAGGCGCTATCGGAAAAATGGGCTATAGTGCTATTTATGGCTGATTAAACAACAACTTAACGAATTAGTCAGTGCAGTTAATACCTTGGCGTAGATCTTGCTGTTTTATTTACGCACATTTATTTTTCGGGGGAAAACATGCAAATACCTAAAAGCTTTCAAGTAGGTGTGGTCACTCAAAAGCTGTCATGGACAGACTCGCTCTTCTCTATCCGGATCAAGGTAGATTCACATCCGTTTGTACCTGGTCAGTTTACCAAGTTAGCACTGGTAAACGACGAAGATGAGCTGGTCAGGCGCGCATACTCAATCGTCAATTCTCCGGCTGATTTTGAAAAAACCAACGAGCTGGAGTTTGTCATAGTGACTGATCTTGATGGCAAACTATCGCCGCAATTGCATTTGTTAGAAGAGGGCGATGACGTCTATGTTGGGCTCGAGGGTGCCGGTTTTATGGTGCCAGATGAGATCCCAGACACAGCATCTGAATTGTGGCTCCTCTCAACCGGTACTGGTCTAGGTCCCTTTATTTCTATGATTACTGAGCCAGGTTTTGTTGAAAAATATCAAAAGATAGTCTTAGTACATGCCGCCCGTCTCGGCGCGGACCTTACTTATAAAACCTTGATTGAAGAGTTGGCTCAACAGTATCCACAAATAAGCTATGTACCTGTTGTTTCAAGAGAGGATGTAGACGGAGCCATGAGTGGCCGTATTCCAGAGCTTTTAGCAAATAGGCAATTAGAGTCTGAACTGGACCTAAATCTAGACTTTGAGAAGAGCTTCATCTATCTGTGCGGAAATCCGGGTATGGTTCGCGAGGGCATCAAGGTGCTTCAAGAGCGGGGCTACCATAAACATCTAAGACGAAAAGCGGGGCACTTTGCCTGCGAAAACTACTGGTAACTATCTAGCCTCACACATGTGGGGCTTTTTATTGTCTTAAAGATAAATGTTGTGAATATGACAAGATATAAATATTGTCGATAATACAAGCTTGGTTCGATTGAAAAGTAACAAGATTAATAAAAACAATGGCTTAAAAAGTTGGCACGCCTGATGCAGTAAGTGAGCTTAGTTAATTTGAGCAAAACCGAATAAAGGCAACACTATGACCATTCATGTAAAAAATAATATTCACTGGGTAGGACAACGCGATTGGGAAGTACAAGACTTCCACGGTACAGAATACAAAATGACAAAAGGCACCAGCTACAACAGCTACCTTATCCGTGAAGAAAAGACCGTTCTAATTGATACCGTTGACCATAGATTCAGCCAACAATTTCTGCAAAACCTAGAGATGGAGATCGACCTAAACAGCATCGATTACATCATTATCAACCACGCTGAGGAAGACCACTCTGGCGCGCTGTCCGCGCTGATGCAACGTATTCCAAACACGCCAATCTACTGTACTGAGGCGGCTATCGATTCTATCGTGGGCCACCACCACCATCCAGAATGGAACTTCAATGTAGTAAAAACTGGCGATACTCTGGATATAGGTAATGGTAAATCCTTAGTGTTCGTCGAAGCACCAATGCTGCACTGGCCAGATAGCATGATGACCTATATGACCAAAGATGCAGTGCTATTTAGTAACGATGCCTTCGGCCAGCACTACTGCGATGAGCGCCTATTTAACGATGAAGTAGATCAAGCTGAGCTATTCGAGCAGTGCCTGCGTTACTACTCAAACATCCTAACTCCATTTAGCCCGCTAGTGACGGCGAAGATCAAAGAGGTGCTGAGCTTTAATCTGCCAGTGGATATGATCGCCACTTCACACGGTATCGTTTGGCGTGAAAACCCAGTGCAAATCATCGAAAAGTACCTAGAGTGGGCAGGGGATTACCAAGAAGATCGCATTACCATCTTCTACGACACTATGTCTAACAATACCCGTATGATGGCCGATGCCATTGCCCAAGGTATTCATGAGGTGGACCCAGGCGTTGCGGTGAAGGTATTCAACGTTTCTCGTCAAGACAAGAATGAGATCTTAGCTAACGTGTTCCGCTCAAAAGCGGTGCTGGTGGGTTCATCAACCATGAACAACGTCATGATGCCAAAGATTGCGGGCATGCTAGAAGAAATCACGGGTCTTCGTTTTAAGCAGAAGAAAGCAGCAGCCTTCGGTAGCTATGGCTGGAATGGCGGTGCGGTAGACCGCATTCACTCTCGCCTTGTAGATGCTGGCTTTGAAACCACAGAGAGTCAGAAAACTAAATGGCGTCCGGACGGTAAGGCACTTCGTGAAT
The DNA here is from genome assembly GCF_024347675.1 of Vibrio ishigakensis. NCBI lineage: Bacteria > Pseudomonadati > Pseudomonadota > Gammaproteobacteria > Vibrionales > Vibrionaceae > Vibrio > Vibrio ishigakensis. The sequence continues at coordinate 1,224,125 of NZ_AP024881.1, forward strand.
GTCGCGCTTATGGTCAAATGCTGGCTAAGAAGTGGGCGCTGCATGAACTTAATGTAACCCCTATGAGTGTGGAGTCTACGCCTGCTGAGCCACTATCAGCGCAAGTACCTGAAACTCCAAAAAATGTAGCACACGGTGACGATTGCCAATGCATGATCTGCACTGTTTGTAACTGGGTGTATGATCCGGCTACCGGTGAGCCGAACCAGGGTGTAGAGCAAGGCACACCGTGGGAGCAAGTGCCGGATCACTTCCTATGCCCTGAATGTAATCTAGGTAAGGACGTGTTTGCTCCACATACGAAGTCAGAGGTGGCGTAATGAGCGAGCCTATTGTCATCATTGGTAGCGGCTTTGCCGCCTACCAACTGATCAAAACCATACGTCGTAGTGACGCTGATACCGCCATCACCGTAATCACAGCCGATGACGGGCATGACTATAACAAGCCAGACCTCAGTCATGTGTTCTCTAAGAACCAATCAGTGGAAGACGTCATCACAGCAAAAGCTGAAGAGTTCGCACAAAGCCAAAACCTGACCTTACTTGCCAATCATGTTGTTAGCAAAGTAGATACAAGCGTCAAGCAGGTGGTGGCAAATGACAAGGCAATTGCTTATTCCAAGCTTGTACTTGCAACCGGTGCCAGTGCATTCGTTCCACCAATAGAGGGTGCGAACAAAGAAGAACTACTAACGCTAAATAGCTTGAAAGAGTTTGAACAAAACCGCACTAAGCTCGCTGATGCCAATCGAGTAATGGTTATCGGTGGCGGCGTGATAGGAGTCGAAGTGGCGTTAGATCTGGCTACCGCGGGCAAGAGAGTGACTCTAGTTGAGCCTAATACTCAGCTTATGCGAGCCCAGCTGCCTGAGTATATTGCGTTTAAGCTGGTTCAATCACTGCAGGATAAATCTGTGCGTGTGATTACAGGTAAGGGGGTGGCTTCTATTTCTCACAAAGGATCAGCCACTAGCGTCGGCCTTAGTGATGGCAGTTGGATTGAAGTGGATCAGGTACTGGTCTCTGCTGGACTTCGCCCAAATGTTCAGCTTGCTATCGATGAGGGAATTGTGGTTAATCGCGGTATCTGCGTTGATGCCACCATGCAAACCTCCGCCCCTGATGTCTACGCGCTTGGAGATTGCGCTGAGTTTGAGGGAATGGTTCGTGCCTATTTGCAACCAACAGTCATCAGCGCTGTTTCTCTTGCTAAGACATTACTTGGCACACCGACACCGGTAAAATTGCCCCATGCCATGGTCAAGGTGAAAACACCGAGCTATCCAATCCAGATTGGTGGGCGCACCGATGTTGATTCAGTGTCTCGCTGGAATTTCGATATCTTGCCTGAGGGCATTATTGCTAAGGGCTTTGATGAACAAGACAAGATGATAGGATTTGTGGCGACGCAGGAATTGACTACTAAGGCATTTGCTATGCTGCGGGAGCTTTGATTCTAGTTTTTTCTTATTTTTATTCTGCCCGCTGATGCGGGCATTTTTGTATGCGTGTAGGGGAGATACCGGCCTTCGCCGGTATGCCTGTTAAACGACTTTGTCAATTTTTTAGACACAAAAAGCCTTATTAGGGTCGTATTTTTCACCGATACTCAATAAGTGATAAGCGACCCTAATTTGCTTCTTGGCGAGAATGCATAATGCCTCTTTGTAATCCCTTCCTTCAGCTCTTAATCTGTCGTAGTAAGCTCTAAACTTATCGTCATGAAGCATTGCTCCCCACGCAGCACAGAACATTCGCTTTCTTAGGTAAGTATTACCACGTTTACTCAGCTTCCCCTTACCTTTCCAAGTTCCGCTTTGACGAATGCTAGTATCCAGTCCAATAAAAGCTACCCATGAATGACAACTTTGAACATTCCTGTCTAATTGACTTAAGAGTGCAACAGTAGTCGAAGATATACCTGGGATACTGTTCAGAATATCGGTATCGTTCGAACTGTTATTCTCTTCGATAATCAAGTCTTCAAGCTCTTTGAGCATACGTTTATGAAACGACTTTAACTCAGCTAGTTTTAGCGAAAGTCCATGTTGAATTTCACTCCTATCAAAGCCTAGACCCTGATAGGTTTCTTCATACAAGCGCAGACTACCTCTCATCTTCTGGATAAGTTTCTCCATCGCTTTGATTTGTCCAACTTTCAATGTAATCAATAGATTACGATCATTCGTGAGCGTGGGTTTAGGAAGGTTTCTCTCAGTAAGGCACATAGTTGCGAGCGTTTTCGCATCGACAGGTTCAGTTTTGGTTTTGCGGATGTTAGCTTGACTATGCTTGCTTGAGAGCAGAGGGTTAATGACGTAAAGATTGAGCTTATGCTTTGAAAATACCGAGACCAACTTCAAGTGGTAGTGACCAGTAGACTCACAAATTATCTTCCCTTTGTAATCCACACTGACTAGTTTGTTAGCCAATTTCTCTATCGACTCGACAGTGTTATTGAGTTGATATTGCACGGTTCGTTCAGCAGTAAGACCAGCAAAATCTAACGTCTTTTTTTGAAACATCGATACCAATAGCTGTGAGGTTTTTTAGGTGTGGAATAGAGAGTGTGTTCATAAATCTACTATCCTTATGTTGGAAGGTAAGTGCGATTCATGGCTTTATCATATCGGTTAAAGATCTTGTGCGATTACCTGTTATAGAAGCTCAGAATCGCTAGAGCGAGAAGAGACTTTGGCATACCGAGAAGCTCGTAGCTTTTGACGATTTAGTCTCTTCTTCTCACCCTAGCTTAGCCCTAAATAGCCAATGTTATTTAGGGCTACTTCTTTTATATGACGGAAGTTTTTAGACTTTTGATGTAATCGGCTTAGCTCACTTTCGTCATTCCCGAGCGCTCCTATCGGGGATCTTCGACCCTCGCCACCCCAAAACCGCCCACCCAACTTCCGTTTCCCAAACGAACCTGATACCGTTACCTGTATAGTTTCCTTGACAGCTAATTCATGAATCCCATATCAGTTCCTCTACCATCTCTTATCCATCGTCTCGGTGGCAGTGACGTTGCAAAATTAAAGACGCTGGCGAGTCAGCATAAGTGCGAATTAAAGCGTGTCAGGCGTTCTCGAAATTGGGTACTGCAAGGGATGTGGCAGGATGTGAATGCGTTTGCACAGGCGGTGCCAAGGCTAAGATTAGTCAAAGAAACCTACTTCCTATCTAAGATAACTCCAGTCCTCAGGGCCACTAAAACCGAAACCCCTCAAGAGATGTTAATGCGCCTTCTCAAAGACCAGCCAGACTTGACTGTGGCAGAGCTGGTGGATGCAACCGGGTGCGATCTAACCGAGGTCCGTCGAGCTCGAATTGAATTCGATTTCTGATAAATTTCGATTTGTAAATAAAATGGCTTTAATTAAATTTTTGTTTTGGTGTATAGTCCACTTTACAGAAGTTAAGAAGGACTAATTCATGAAAAAGCTAATCTTAGGTCTCTCTCTGGGCCTAATGACTGTTGGTGTTGCACACGCTGACCGTCTAGACGATATCCAGAAAGAGGGTGTACTAAGAGTAGGTACCACAGGTGACTATCGACCATTCTCATACCACGATGGTGAAGCACTTAGTGGATACGATATCGATGTCGCGAAATATATGGCTGATCAGCTTGGCGTTAAGGTTGAGTTTGTTGAAACCACATGGAAGGGCCTACTTGATGGTCTTGCAGAAGATAAATATGACATCGCCATGGGTGGTATCACGCGTAAGATGCAACGTCAGCTAAACGCTGAGCAGACTCAAGGCTACATGACTTTTGGTAAGTGCTTTTTGGTAGCTAAAGGTAATGCAGACAAATTCGATACAATTGAGGAAGCGAACCAAGCGAGCACTAAAGTGGGCTACAACATTGGTGGCACCAACGAGTTGTTCGCGAAAGAGCACCTCACAAGCGCTAAATTCACCACCTTTGAAAACAACCTAGACGTGCCAGAGGCCGTTGCTGAAGGCAAAGTAGATGTGATGGTAACCGAAACGCCAGAAGCGCTTTACTACCAAAGCATCGATAAGCGCCTTGAGGCGTCAGGCTGTGCAGACCCATTCACTAAGAGCCAGTTTGGTTATCTTATCCCGAAAGGGGAGCAGCGACTGCTTAACACAGTAAACTTCATGATGGATGAGATGAAGCTGAAAGGTGTTGAAGAAGATCTGATGGAAAAGAATGCTCTGAAATAGTCCGAGCGTTTAGAGTTATAAAAAGGGTCAGCATTTGCTGACCCTTTGTCGTTTAAGCTTCGACCGATTGAGCTTCAAGCACAGCGTTATAGCGTGCAAAGCCAGCCTCAAGGTCTTTAATCAGGTCATCGACACTTTCTAGACCGATATGCAGGCGGAATAGGGTGCCGGTGAAGTTTGGATTCGCTACCGTGCGCAGACTATTAAACGAGCGTGGCTCGTTCGCTAGGATCAAGCTTTCAAACCCGCCCCAAGAGTAACCCATACCAAACAGGTTCATACCATCAAGAAGCGCTGTGGTCGCCTTGGTATTTTGCGACTTCATCACGAACGAGAACAGGCCGTTGCCACCGGTGAAATCACGCTTGAAGAATTCGTGACCCGGGCAGGTTTCCAGACCCGGATGGCGCACATGGTCCACCTCAGGACGAGACGCTAGCCATTTAGCTACCTTCAGGCTACTTTCTTGATGCTGCTTTAGGCGCACATCTAGGGTGCGGATACCGCGAAGACCTAGATAAACGTCGTCTGGCGATACACACTGACCCATTAAATAGCTGTGCTCGCGAAGCTGTGGCCAGAATTCCTCGGTAGAGATAGCCGTACCTAGCATCACATCTGAGTGACCCACTATGTATTTGGTTGCCGCTTGGATAGAGATATCCACGCCGTGCTCAAAAGGAGAGAAGTGCAGCCCTGCAGCCCAAGTGTTATCTAGCATAACTATGATGCCGTGCTTGTGCGCAATCTCAGCCAGCAGCGGCACGTCCATCACTTCCATAGTGATAGAGCCTGGAGATTCTAGGAACAGTACCTTGGTATTTGGCTGAATAAGCTCTTCAATCTCTTTGCCGATGGTTGGTCCGTAATAGGTAGTCTCTACGCCAAGGCGCTTTAGCATGGTATCGCAGAAGTCGCGGGTGGGTTCGTAGCAGGTGTCGACCATAAGCACATGATCGCCAGTCTCAACAAAAGAAAGGATGGCATTAGAGATAGCCGCAGTGCCACAAGGGTAAAGGGCACAGCCGTAACCGCCTTCAAGCTCAACCATGGCATCTTGAAACGCAAAGTGGGTTTGCGTACCACGGCGACCATAGAAGAGTTCTTTGTTCATGCGATTGATTGCAGCTTCATTTTTTTCAGCTACGGTATCGAACAAGATGGTGGATGCACGCTGTACTGGTGGGTTAACTACGCCATGGGTCCATTTTTTATCACGACCTGCACCGATAAGTTGGGTGGTTTTAGCGACTGGGGTATTGCTTTTCGACATCTGCCTTCCTTGAATTTCATGAATTATTTCCATGAAACCAGAGCCCCAACATCAGTGCAAGAAAAAAGTTATAACACCGGACTAAACAGGTAGAAACTGCGCTCTAAGAAGCGATGAACCATGCCTCGCTCACGCCATTTATGCTTATCAACTTGAGTTGATTGCTTGATGTACTCTTCTTGAAGCCAATACAGTTGCTGGGTAAATTCGGCGTCATCGACCACCAGCGTTACCTCAAAGTTGAGCCATAGACTGCGAACGTCCAAGTTTACTGTACCAATCAAGCAATACTGCTTATCGATGACCACGGATTTGGTGTGAAGTAGCCCGCCTTCAAACTCATGGATGATAACTCCTGCAGCAAGAAGCTCAGAATAGTAAGACTTGGATGCCCAGCCCACCATGATAGAGTCGTTCTTTTTCGGGATGATCAGCTCAACTTTAACCCCGCGCTGTGCCGTGGTACGAATGGTTTCAAGAAGCTCAGCACTCGGCACAAAATAAGGGGTGGTAAAGGTGACCGATTCGCTCGCGCGGCTGATAGCAATATTCAGCACCTGCTGGATCAGGTTGTCAGGCATACCCGGGCCAGATGGCACTACCTGTATCGGATGAAGCAGGTTATCCGGCTCAACATCGCACTCAGGTTGGGCAGGGAAGTCACGCTGACCGGTTTCTACCTCCCAATCCCAGCAGTGAATAGCGGAGAGAACATTTACGGTCGGACCCGTTACCCTTACCATTACATCGACCCATTGACCCACACCTGAATCTTGCTTGAAAAACTCAGGGTCGACTAGGTTCATGGAGCCGGTATAAGCAATCTCATCATCGATAACGATGATTTTACGGTGTTGTCTAAGATCAAGGCGGCGCAGGAACATACGCCACGGGTTTACTTGAAGAGCAGCTATCACGTCTACGCCAGCGGCGCGCATCATCTTATACCAAGAGCTCTTGAAGAATTTACGGCTACCAGCGGCATCGAGCAGCACCTGACATTTCACTCCGCGACCTGCAGCTTGAATCAAGGCCGAGGCAACAGAGTTAGCAAGACCACCTTCGTTCCAGATGTAGAACTCCATGCGGATTTCGCGCTTGGCTTGTTCTATATCCTCAACGATAGATTTAAGGATCTTCTCCGGGGTGTCTTGCAAAGAAAGAGTGTTACCACAAAGGGCAGGAATACCCATGCGATTGGTACAGAGATCATCTATGTGGGTAATGTGTGTCGGCGTTTTCTCTGGAAGGTGGGCATTACAGTCAAGAAGCTTCAGGAACCATGATTTGTAAGGTTCGAACATGGTTCGAGCACGCTCAGCACGTTTACGCCCGAGGTTTAATTCACCAAATAGGAAATAACAGAATACCCCTACAAACGGCAGGATATAGATGATCATCAACCAAGCGAGAGAGACGCTGACTGAGCGACGCTTGATCACCACACGAATCGTGACACCCGCAACTAAGATCCAGTAGAGGGCGACCCCAACCAGGGTCAACACGTGATATACGCCTTCCATTTCACTCTTTTTATTTTTCAAATACTTATTAAGATCATTGTATACGCAATTTGTATCCCTGTATCGAAATAAGTGTTTCGTGTTATGCCTGTCAGGTTTTGCTGTAGCACTTGTAATCAGGATGTAGAAAAAGGGTGGAGTTTTGCTATTCCTTTGCCGTTTCTATCTCAATTTTTTGAGTCAGCGTATATAATCCCGCGATATTTGATTTTTAAGTGAGTCCACATGTTTGACATCCTCGACCAGCAACCCGATTTTATTGTGATCAATAAGCATCCACAGGTTAGCGTGCATAAGGATGAGCAAGAGAGCTCACTGCTGATGGAAATCCAAAAGCAGCTCGGTTGTGGCCAACTCTACCTAGTACATCGCCTCGATAAGATGACTTCGGGTATCTTGCTTCTGGCTACATCCCAATCTGCTGCATCCGAGCTTTCGCAAGCCTTTGCCGACAGAAAGGTCGAGAAGTTTTATCTAGCGCTGTCTGACAAAAAGCCAAAGAAGAAGCAGGGACTTATCAAGGGTGATATGACAAAGAGTCGTCGCTCTGCTTGGAAACTGCTTCCGACGAATGAAAACCCAGCCATGACCCAGTTTTTCTCTCAAGCTTGTGAGGGTAAGCGCGTCTTTTTGTGTAAGCCTAAAACCGGTAAGACCCATCAGATCCGGGTGGCGCTTAAATCCATAGGCAGTCCTATCTTGGGTGACCCTATTTATAACCCGACTAGTAATGCGGACCGAGGTTATCTACATGCCTATGGCTTGGCCTTTGAGTATCAAGGTGAAAAGTATCAATACCGCTGTTCTCCTGTGGGCATGGGGGAGCTTTGGAATGAAGAACAATTGACCTCGTGGCGACAGCCAGAAGCGCTGAATTGGCCACGAGTATAGGAACAAGAATGAATCTAACAATGGACCAAAATGCACTGACGCTTTTCTTTGAGAAGGTGCGTGAGGGCTTAACCACTAATCCCAATGAAGTAAGGCGCCTGTTTCATGGTCGTGGCCGAGTTTATGAAGGGCTAGAACAACTTACCTGCGACTGGCTCGCCGGCAATCTTATGGTGCAGATATTCAAGCCTGTTTCGGAAGAGTTTGAGTTGAGTCTCAAGCAGAGCTTATTAGCGCTTATTGATACAGAAGGCCTGCCACAAATCATTTCTATCTCGATTCAGCATCGTCACCAAGAGGGTGCACCGACGGAGGTTTTATTCGGCGAGGTTCCTGAAAAGATTGAGGTTGTTGAGTCAGGCCTTAAATATTTGATGAACCTGAAGTCCAACCAAAACTCAGGCCTTTTCCTAGATATGCGCCTTGGGCGAGATTGGGTGAGAGAAAACGCTGCAGGTAAATCGGTATTGAACCTGTTCGCCTATACCTGTGGTTTCTCTGTGGCGGCTATCGCTGGTGGGGCGACTCAGGTGGTGAATGTGGATATGGCGCGCTCTTCTCTAAATCGCGGTCGCGATAATCATCACCTTAACAATCTTGATGTCAGCAAAGCAAAATTTCTAGCTCATGATATCTTCAAGTCTTGGGGCAAGATCAAGCGAATGGGGCCTTACGATATCGTTATCTCGGATCCGCCATCATTCCAGAAAGGTAGCTTTGCCCTAACCAAGGACTATCAGAAAATCTTGCGTCGCCTGCCAGAATTGTTGACCGAGGATGGGCTGGTTTTAGCCTGTGCAAACTCGCCAGCAGTAACTTCAGAATTTGTTATCGATGCGATGAAAGAGAATGCGCCAGACCTCAAATATGTGCGTCGATTAGACAACCCAGAAGAGTTTGCGGATGTTGATCCAGAGGCCAGTTTGAAGGTTCAGCTGTTCAAGCAATAAGCCAACTGACGACTAGTTGATCGAGACTATTTCAAGGATTGCATATTGCAACGTTAGTTTTTATTAATTTTCTTGAATTCAGTGAGTGCAGGGCTTAATTTACCCGCATTCACTGCATGGAGAAATGAAACTAATGAGTGTAGAAAATAATAACCAGCCTTGGGCTGAGCCGATGTCTCAAGAGACCTTCGAATTTATGTCAAAGGTGCTGGCATCACCGTCACCAATCGGTTTTGAAGCAGCTATGAGCTATGGCGTGATCAAGCCAGAGTTCGAATCCTTTATGCCACAAGGTTGGGGCATTCATCAGTTTAAAGGCAACGCGAGCCTAGTGTTCGATAGCCATCCAGGTCGCGACGACCTAACCAGCGTTATGATCGTGGGCCATGCGGATAAGATCCGTATGCAAGTACGTAAGATTGATAACGATGGTAAGGTGTGGATCAACACCGACTCTTTCCTGCCGACCACACTGATCGGTCATGAGGTTAAGGTATTCTGCCAAAACCCTGAACAGCCGGGCTCTTACAAGTCTATCTCTGGCTGTACGGTTGAAGCGCTAGGCGCGATTCACTTTTCAACGCCGGCTCAGCGCACCGGTGAGCAAGGTATCAAGCCAGAGACCATCTATTTAGAGATGCATATGCATGGCGACGATCGTAAAGCTCAGGTTGAAGCCCTCGGTCTGCGCCCAGGTGACCCAATCCTTCTTGACCGACCAATTAAGCGTGGTGTGGGCAAAGATACCTTCTATGGTGCGTATCTAGATAACGGCCTTGGCTGTTTCTCTGTAACAGAGATTGCTCGCAAGCTTGCAAGCGAGAACCTAGATAATGTACGCGTGATGTACACTATCGCGACTCATGAAGAGATTGGCCGTTTTGGCTCTACGCAAGTAGTGGGTGAGCTTAAGCCTGATATCCTTATCGCGACAGACGTAAACCATGACTATGAAGCCGCTCCTGGTATCGGCGCTCGTAACATGAACCCACTTAAGATGGGTGAAGGCTTTACCATAGGTCGTGGTGCGGTAGCCTCTGAACCACTCGTGCAAATGCTTGTAAATGTGTGTCGTGAAAAAGGCATCCCACATCAGCTAGACTTCTCTGGCCGCGACATGGGTACAGATGGCATGGCAGCAGCACTTGCAGGTGTAGACAGCGCGGCAATGACTGTAGGCTACCCAATCCGCAACATGCACACCTCATCAGAGTCGGCGCATACTGGCGATCTGAAAGCCTCTATCTACGCGATTACTGAATTGCTTCGCCATTTCAATGACATGAACGAAGGCAAAGGCATCACTCGTGATGACCTTAAAAACAGCCACATTCGCCTAGATAATCTGTAATAGATTGGCTAAACGAAAAGAGCGCTCAAATTTGAGCGCTCTTTCTTTATATCCGTACAAGATTAAAAATTTCGGTCATCCCCGACTCGATCGGGGACCTTCAAACCTACTGAACTCAAACAGTCGCCACCCGCACTAACTCCATAGAAACCGCCCCAATATAACAAGCTCTGCGACACTCGCCGCATCCATTACACTTATCGGCACCCAGCTCTGGCAACTCCCCATCTTCAATAGAGATAGCACCCTTACCACAAGCGCTCTGGCACTCCACGCAATCCAGCCCAAAGTGGTTATTGCATGCTTCAGCGAACCTAGGAATTAGGTCAATGTGCTGTTCAGTAGTCATGTGTAGCGCACCGGTAGGGCAAACTTGGGCACAGGCGTCACAAAAAGAACAGGCGTTGTAATCAAGATTGATCTTAACGTTGGCTTCTTGCTTTTCAATAACGCTATTTGGGCAGGCGAATACGCACTCACCACAATTGTCACAAAGGTGTTCAAATAGAGGTTCTGCCACCGCACGAGGAGGGCGGGGCATAGTTCTTTGGTGCACCTCAGCTTCAGCTTTTAATTGCTGGACCGGCTTGGCGACTCTACTTAAAAAGCCGCGGCGTTGGTTATCAATGGACTCTGGCATCTAAATAGAGTTTATTCTGTTCAACCTCTAGCTGGTTTTCGTCTATTAGCGCTTTTAGCCAATTGTTGGTTTCAAGCGCAAGGAGCTTAAAGTATTTAATGTCAGTCGAGTTCGACAGCAGCTCTAAATAATCAATAGCCCAAGGAAGCAGGTGTTTTTCTAATAACTCGATGGCTGCTTTAACTTTATTCATTTCCAGTAAATAAGAGTACGCCATAAGCATTAATCCAAACTGATCTTCAGGTTCACGGGTACCTGTGTCCATATCCACATCATGATGATGAAGGAACTGGCGATAATCTACCGTAGAGTGACCAAAGATGACTCGGTCTTTATCCAGATACACTGAACCCCAAGGCGGTGCGGGCATTGTACCAATGCCGCTGAAAAGCGTTTGAAACTCGTGGTTTAGAGATTCTTCGGAATCGGAGATAAGTGCAGATTCGCACTCGTATGAGAGCACATGTTCTAGAGCAAGTGCAGATACGAGGAATTTAGTTTCTGCCTTGGATTGCCACTGATAAAAGAGCGCCCCTAATATTTTAGCGGGATCTTTGGAATTGATAATCATTATTATTTACTGCAAGACTACTTTGATGAAATATAGCCCTGTTGGTACGGCGTTTCTTTGACTTAAACCCCATAATCTCAATCTTAGATTTATATTTCATATTCAATTGATACCAATCAAGATAGGCCTGATAAATAGGTGCACTTGCTATTTCTACCCCTAAAGTAGAAGGCTGAAATAATCGAAGGCACCTTTATATGAAAAATAATGATAAAGATTCTGCTCTGAATATGACCCGACGTGGGTTTATCAAGGCTTCCTCCGCCCTTGGTGGTGTGGCGGCTGTCGCTAGCGGAATCACCTTACCATTCAAATCTAAGCCAGCCGCCGCAGCCGTAACCGAAGTGGCTGATGAAAAAGTGGTTTGGAGTGCGTGTACCGTTAACTGTGGTTCACGTTGTCCTCTTCGTATGCACGTTCAAAATGGCGAAATCAAATACGTTGAAACCGATAACACAGGTGATGACGTTTACGGTAAAGAGCATCAGGTACGCGCGTGCCTGCGTGGTCGCTCTATGCGCCGCCGTGTTTACAATCCAGACCGCCTAAAATATCCGATGAAGCGTATCGGTAAACGTGGTGAAGGTAAGTTCAAGCGTATCACTTGGGAAGAGGCGTATGACGAAGTTGCAGGTACTATGCAGCGCCTTATCAAGGATTACGGTAATGACTCTATCTACCTAAACTACGGTACTGGTACCCTAGGTGGCACAGTAACTAAGTCTTGGCCGCCGGCGCAAACCCTGATTGCACGTCTTATGAATCTATGTGGTGGTTACCTAAATCACTATGGTGACTATTCAACGGCGCAGATTGCCAAGGGCCTCAGCTACACCTATGGCGGTTGGGCGAATAACAACTCTTTCTCTGATCTACAAAATGCGAAGCTTAACGTTCAGTTCGGTAATAACCCAGCTGAAACGCGCATGTCTGGCGGTGGTCTGATCCACCACTATGTAGAGAGCAAGAACATCTCTAACGTTCGTACCATCATCATCGACCCGCGTTATACAGATACCGCTGGTGGCCGTGAAGATCAGTGGATCCCAATTCGTCCTTCGACCGATGCGGCACTAGTTGCGGGTCTTGCACACGTAATGATCACAGAAGACTTGGTTGACCAAGCGTTCCTAGATAAATACTGCGTGGGTTACGATGAGAAAACACTTCCAGCATCTGCGCCAAAGAACAGTGACTATAAATCTTACATCCTAGGTAAGGGTGAAGATGGCGTTGTGAAGACCCCTGAATGGGCATCGAAGATCACTGGCATTCCAGTCGATACTATTGTGAAACTTGGCCGTGAAATGGGTAACAATAAGCCATGTGCTATCCACCAAGGTTGGGGCCTGCAGCGCACCGCTAATGGTGAATTAGCATGTCGCGCCATCGCTATGCTATCTCTGCTTACGGGTTCTGTAGGTGTTGCCGGCGGTTCAACCGGTGCGCGTGAAAGTGATATCAACATTCCGTTTGTTCGCTTCCCAACGGTTCCAAACCCAGTAAAAACCTCTATCTCTATGTTCCTGTGGACCGACGCTATCTATCGCCACAACGAGATGACTGACATCACCGACGGTGTTCGTGGTGCTGAGCGCCTTGAAAATCCAATTAAGATGATCTGGAACTACGCAGGCAACTGTATTATCAACCAGCACGCTGACATCAACCGCACCCATGACATCCTTCAAGATGACAAGGCGTGTGAGATGATCGTAGTGATTGATAACCACATGACCTCTTCTGCGAAATATGCGGATATCATCCTGCCTGACCTCACAACCTCAGAACAAGAAGACTGGGCGATGGACGGTAAGGCTGCGAACACGCCTTATTTCATCTATGCACAGAAAGCGATCGAGCCTCAGTTTGAAGCTAAGAGCATCTATGAGATGTGTAGCCAGTTGGCAAAACGCATGGGCGTAGAAGAAGAGTTCACTGAAGGGCGCACGCAAGAAGAGTGGGTAGAGCATCTATACGCGGAAACGCGCAAGAATGACCCTGAGCTTCCAACCTTCGAAGAGATGAAGAAGATGGGTATCTACAAGCGTAGCTACGACCATCACTACATTGCTTATGAAGACTTCCGTAAAGACCCAGAGGCGAACCCGCTAAATACTCCTAGCGGCAAGATTGAGATCTATTCAGAAGCACTGGCTGATATTGCCGCGACCTGGAAACTTCCAGAGGGCGATGTGATCCATCCACTTCCGATCTATGTCGATTCTTTTGAAGGTCACAATGACCCGTTAACCGCTAAGTACCCACTGCAACTTACCGGCTTCCACTATAAGTCTCGTACCCACTCAACCTACGGTAACGTAGCTGAGATCAAGGCGGCGGCCCCGCAAGAGGTGTGGATCAACCCAATCGATGCGAAAGAGCGCGGTATTGAGAATGGTGACATGGTTCGTATCTTCAACGACCGTGGTGAAACGCATATTCCAGCCAAGGTAACCCCACGTATCCTGCCACGTGTTGTGGCGCTAGGTGAGGGCGCTTGGTATGCCCCTGATGGTCAGAAGATCGACCGTGCAGGTTCTATCAACGTATTGACCACGCAACGTCCAAGTCCATTGGCTAAGGGTAACCCTCAGCACTCGAACCTGGTTCAAATTCAAGCGGTTAAAAAGGCATAAGGTAGACTGGAATGAAACAATACGGCTTTTACATAGATTCAAGTAAATGCACAGGTTGTAAGACTTGCCAGCTTGCTTGTAAAGATTATCGAGACCTAGACATCAAGCGTAACTATCGCCGCATCTATGAGTATGCGGGCGGTGGCTTTGTGCAAGACGGTGATACCTGGATTCAGAAGGATGTGTTCTCTTACTATCTTTCTATCGCATGCAACCACTGCTCAAATCCTGCGTGTGTGAAGGTGTGTCCGTCGGGCGCAATGCACAAGCGCAAGGAAGACGGCCTTGTGGTTGTTAGCGAAGATGTGTGCATCGGTTGTCGCCACTGTGAGAATGCGTGTCCTTATGGCGCACCTCAGTACAGCAAAGAAAAAGGCCACATGACCAAGTGTGACGGTTGCTATCAGCGAGTTGCTGAAGGCAAACAGCCAATGTGTGTGACCTCTTGTCCGCTACGTGCACTAGAATTTGGTGAAATCAATGAACTGCGTGCTAAATATGGCACTAACGCAGACGTTGCACCTCTTCCGCACTCGACGCAGACGCTGCCGAACATAGTTATCAAGCTGAACAAGAACTCTAAGCCAACTGGCGATACCAGTGGTTTCCTAGCTAACCCGAAGGAGGTGTAAGATGATTTTCCATGAATGGTCTCTGATCTTCTTTACTGTGTTCGCACAGACAGCGGTTGGCGCGTATCTACTGGTTAGCTTCCGTGCCCTTGTGGATGGTCACGACACAGATAAGATCAACAGCTACAAGATCCCAATGTTCTTCCTTTGGGCAATCATGGGTGTTGGCTTTCTGTTCTCGACCACCCACCTTGGCTCGCCACTGCGTGCGTTTAACGCGCTAAACCAGTTCGGTTCAGCTTGGTTATCGAACGAGATCTTCTTCGGCGCGGCCTTCTTCGCGGTAGGTGGTCTTCAATGGCTACTGTCTGTTCTGAATAAGGGTGGGGCAGCTCTTCAGAAGATCCTTATGTTTGCCGCAATGGCGCTAGGTGTTGTGTTCATGTACGCAATGATCAACGTGTATATGATTGATACCGTGCCTACCTGGAACAACATCTATACCCCAATGAGCTTCGTGATGACCATGGCGGTTGCCGGTCTGCTTCTATCTCACTTTGTATTCTCAATGGTGGACGAAGCTGAGTTCAAACTAAGCCGTAACTTCGCAATGCTGGCTGTACTTGCAGTGGCAATGAGCCTAATCGTGACTATTTCAAAAGCGAACTTCATCGGTGATGTACAAACATCGGTAGTGAAGGCGAGTGAGTTGGTTGATGGTCTAGGCATGTATCTCGGTGTTCAAGTAGCGTTGCTACTAGCGGGTCTTCTAATCTGGCTACTGCCACTTCTTAATAAGAAGTCGGTAAATCCAGTAAACCTTGGTTTGGCACTTGCGCTGATTATTGGTTCAGAGCTGATTGGTCGTGGCCTGTTTTATAGCTTGCATATGACTACTGGTTTCTAAACCAATTCTTGAAATTTGCTTAATTGAGAGCACACCTTCGGGTGTGCTTTTTTATTTTGAATCATGGACATACACTCTAATCAAATAAGGCTTATGAAATATTGGTGAAACGGAGTAGGAATGAACAAAATATACCTGTTCGATTGGGGGAATACCTTAATGGTCGATTTCGAGGATCAGGAAGGGAAGATGTTTGAATGGGATAAGGTTCAAGCAGTAAATGGAGCTCACGAAGCCCTAGATAAATTATCCAATAAGCACGAGATTTACATTGCTACTAATGCGGGTGATTCTTCAGTCCTAGATATAGAGCAAGCGTTTCAAAGGGTGGGATTGGCGAAATACGTCACTGGGTATTTTTGCAAAGCAAGCCTAGGTATTGGAAAGCGGGATGCTGAATTCTTCAATGAAATTGCGTGCCAGTTGAAGCGCCAAGTCAGTGATTTTGTGATGGTCGGTGATTCACTAAACAATGACATCTATCCGGCTTTGATGGCAGGAATGGACGCTATTTGGCTTAATACGCTTTCGATAGAGATAAATGATGATTCGGTTAACCAGATAGTCAGTCTTTATCAATTGTAATTCGAGCTGAATAGAAAAAGCTGATAGTTATTTATCAGCTGTCTAATTGATGGCCACATATTGTGATTCAACTCCCAATTTTCATGCCTTTAATATTGAGTATAAATGTCATTATATGGCATGTTTATATGGTAAAGATCTGGGTTTAGCCATGCTAGAGAAAGCCTTCACACTAAAGTGAATTGGCAACGTTTTTGCAAATATAGCGCTGAATACTAGATTATTTTCCAAGTAACCCCTCAAGGAGCGAGGCAAAACAATGAATCTGATTAGTTCGAACAGATTTAACTATGTCGTTGCCATTCGTCGCGCCTTCTCTTCGGTTACTGCTTGTACCTTTATCGGTTTTTACAAACTCAGTCGCCACGCTCTAAGCGAATGGTGCAACGAGTAGACTCTGCGATTTAGCGATACCGAATTTCTCAGCGTTCAATGAATGAGCATCAAGTGCGTTCGTTGTATAGCGAGTGTAGTCGGTGCGCCTCTCCATAAATCTATTTTTACACTGCTTTTTTATGGCTTTGTATTTCTGTATTTATCGTTTAATTCGATGATTTCAATCTTTTGAAAAGGATATCAATATGAAACAGCATCTAGTGGCTTTGGCCGTTACCTTGTCTTTGGCAACACCTGCAATCGCGGCTGAAAACAGTGGCACCCTAGTTATTGCCGGTGGCGCACTCTCTTCAGCAACCATGGACGTTTATCAAGCGTTTGCCGATTCGGCAGGCAATGAAAAAGCCAAGATCGGTATCGTTCCAGCGGCCACAGGCTCTATCAACAAGAAGTATTTGGCGTTGCAAGATATCTTTGCTGAGTTTGGGGTAAGCAAAGACAATGTCATTCTTCTTCCGTTGGCGGTTAAAAACGACAAGAAAACCAAGGATGTGGATGAATCGCAATGGAGCAAAAATGGTAATGATGCAGAGCTTGCGAAAAGTATCAAAGACCTAAATGCAATCTGGTTTGTCGGTGGTGACCAAACACTGATCACTAAGGTGCTGCTTAAAGAAGATGGAACCGACACTCCTGTGCTGAGTTCAATTCGAGAGGTGTATGAGAAAGGCGGCGTATTGGGTGGCACTAGCGCAGGCGCGGCGATTATGTCGCAAACCATGATAGCGGGTGGCAACAGTACTGGCGCACTGATTGAAGGCTTTAAAAATGACTACTCGAGCATGAATGAGCAAGAGTATGGTCCTGTGGTTACCAGTCGAGGTCTGAATTTCTTCCCATATGGCACCATCGATCAGCACTTTGACCGTAAAGGGCGCTTGGGTCGTTTGATTGTTTCTTTGCTTGAAGATAAGAAACAAGACTTCGCCTACGGCATAGACGAAGGTACCGCTTTGGTGGTTAAAGATGGTCAGGCAAGTGTTGTTGGTACCGGTGGCGTGACGGTAGTGAATACCAAAGATGCTCAGCACACTAGTGGTGAGTACCCAATCAAGGCCTCCAATATTCGTTTGAGCTACCTACAGCCAGGCGATAAATTTTCTCTATCAGAACACAGCTATGAATCACGCCCTAAGAGTTATACCACTGTAGGGCATGAGTACTTTGAGGTGCCGAGCCAGTCAGTGAGCGGCATTATGAGTTCGAACAGAAACCTAGATGAGTTTATCGGCTTTAACCTAGTAGACAATAAGAGTGCTTCACAAGTGGTTTCATGGGCGCTGAATGAGCAGCAGAAGGGCGTGCGTTTGGTGTTTAGCCAAGACGAGACAACGCAGGGCTATTGGAGCCAAGATATCACTGCGGATGTCTACAGCTTTGAGAACTTGAAGCTCGATATCGACCCAGTAGAGATCACCATCCGCAACTAACCAAGCTCACTTAATAATAATCTAAGCCCTCTTTTTACGAGGGCTTTGTTGTTTAATCGAGGGAATTTTATCCAAATGAGCGAACAGCGCTAGAATTAAACCAACACCTGACCTTGTATTGATAAGCGAAGAGGCAGGATGCGTGATACTGATTTCCTATCTTTAGTTCCAATTCGAGTTTTTTAAAAATAATGAAAAGATTGTCGATTATCTTCACTACTATGGCGCTAGGTTTGCTTGTGGGTTGCTCTTCTGTTTCAAGCAGTGCATCGGCGAAAACCCGAGAGTATGCGCGAAATCACGAGCTTGTTGGTCAAGCGTCTTGGTATGGTAGTAAGTTTCACGGAAAGCTGACTGCAAGTGGTGAGAAGTACAATATGCGTGCGTTAACCGCAGCCCATAAGACCTTGCCGTTTGGCACCATAGTTAAGGTGACAAACACCGAAACCAATAAGAGCGTGCAGGTTAAGATCAACGACCGTGGGCCTTATGCGAAAAATCGAGTAATTGACCTCTCTCAAAGAGCTTTTGAGCAGGTAGGGGATACCAGCAAAGGACTCATCTCCGTCAGGATTGATATTATCGACGATAGTAATACCTTTCGATACAAACATTGATAAAACAGCCCTCTCTTGAAGAGGGCTGTTTTGTGTCTGGTCGAAGCAACATTATTGACAATAACTACTACTCGTAACTTGTTCACAACGCTATTTCTAAAGCAAAGATCTGAATGGAAGTGCTTTATATAGACTTGCTTGGGCATATTCTCGGTTCATGACTTATCCTCAATTCTAACTAGTTGAATAAGTGAGGCGTGACAGATGATAGAACCAATCAGCTCTTTCCCTGTATTTACCGTCAAGGATCTGGACGCAGCCAATAAATTCTATACCGAGGAGTTGGGCTTCAATGCAGTCTTTTCCGGAGACTGGTATCTTCATATGGTTTCAGCATCGGGTATACAGGTTGGCTTTTTATTACCGAACCAGCCAACTCAGCCCGAGATTTTTCAAAAAGTCTACAGCGGTGATGGCGTCATATTTAGTTTGGAGGTAAGTGATGCGGAAAAGGCTTATGGCGTAGCGCAAGCTCGAGGACTCAATATTGTATTTGAGCTGAAATCCGAAGAGTGGGGGCAGCGGCATTTTTGTATCGAAGACCCGAACGGAATCCATATAGATATAGTGCAGTCTTTTGAGCCGAGTGAGGAATATCAAAGTGACTATGTCGGTGACTAAAAAAACAAAAGCCCTCGCAATACGAGGGCTTCTTTTCTTGGCGTGAAATCAGAGATAATTACTCAGATTTAGCTTCTGCTTCTTTAGCCGGGTCTTCTGCTTTAGATGGCTGTGAGCAGGTTTGCGCTGTGATCATATCTTCAACCACCATTTGGCCACGGTTGTTGCGTACCTTGATCTGGTAGTTAATACCTTCGTTTAATGATGCGCGAACATCGTCAGAAGAGCAGTAGTAGTTCTTTGCGCTCTCAACCAATTGTTGAGCTGACTTGTTGCCAGATTGGTTGTACAGCATCTCGATAATAACCGTAGTGCCTTTCGCTTGTGCTTTGGCAATAGTCAGCGGACCGTAGGTGATCGGCAAGCTAGAGGCTAGGATGCCCGCGCGACGGTCAGCTTTGAGCTCAAGTTCTTTCTGTTTTTCATCTTTCGATGCACAACCAGCTAAGACTGCGCCAGCAACTAGAGCTAGTAGAACTTTTTTAAAATTGATAACCATAGAATTAGAATACCTTTTTGAAAGGTTTGACGATAACGTTTTGATAGACGCCAGCTTCGATATATGGGTCGACATCGGCCCATGCTTTGGCATCTTCCAGTGAATCAAACTTAGCGATAACAGTAGAGCCGGTAAAGCCAGCTTCACCTGGGTTGTCGCTGTCGATAGCAGGCATAGGACCTGCGGTAAGTAGTCGGCCTTGGTCTTGAAGCTCTTGTAGACGTGCAAGATGTTTTTCACGCGCAGAAAGGCGCTTTTCTAGAGAATTTTCAACGTCTTGAGAGAAGATGACATACCACATGATTAATCCTTTTTATGCTTTGGTACTGGGCGAGGGCGTCCATTTTCGTCGATAGCGACATAGTTGAATGTGGCTTCACAAACCAGCTCACGCTCACCTGTGCGGTCACCCATTACTTTTTTATTCCATACTTGAAGATCGATTGACATAGAAGTGTTGCCAATTCGAGAACAATAACCATGACAACATACCACATCACCGACAGAAACTGGGTGTTTGAATGTGATACTTGATACAGAAACGGTAGCTATTCGACCTTCTGAGACCTCTTTGGCCAAAATACCGCCCGCAAGGTCCAGCTGAGACATCAGCCAACCGCCAAAAATATCCCCGTTTGCGTTAGTGTCCGCTGGCATGGCTAGGGTGCGAAGCAGCAGTTCGCCTTTTGGTTCTTTCAATTCAGACACTATTCGCTCTCCTTTGGCATCTGCTTGTAAATATAAACGCCAGTCAGTAGCGTGAAGATTAAGGTCGCGGCGAGTAGGCCGAATACCTTGAAGTTAACCCAAAAATCTAGTGGCATATTGAATGCGATATAGATATTTGAGATGGCGCAGGCAGAAAAGAAGCCTGTCCACGCCCAATTAATCTTATTCCATGCACTTTCTGGCAGGGTAATTTCTTTCCCCAGCATGCCTTTGATTACCGGCTTTCCCATAAATTGAGTGATGGTGAGGCCAAGGGCAAAGACCGCATAGACTATGGTTACTTTCCATTTAATAAAATTGTCGTCGTGCAAAAAGATGGTCATGCCACCAAAAACTGCCACCAGAATAAAGGTCGCCAGTTGCATTTTTTCGACTTTTTTATAGATGAAATAGGTCACTATGATTTGAATGCCTGTTGCAACAATTAGGGCGCCTGTTGCCGTGTAGATGTCGTACATCTTGTACAACACAAAGAAGATTATCAGTGGGATGAAATCTAATAGCTGTTTCATAGTTCTATTGGGGAATAACGTTTGCGTCAGTCTACCTAATGCCAACAGCGAAATACAGTGCTGACAAGGCTTTGGGGGTATCAAAATGCTACTGCAATCTGAGTTTTCTCGCTTGTGGACTGATACTCTATCGAATAATTACGTCTTTCGACCGTGCTTAGAACAGGAGGTTCAATGAGCCAGCCAAAACTCTTTTATGTGTATGACCCTATGTGTGCCTGGTGTTGGGGGTACAAACCAACGTGGGAGAAGGTGAAAGCCACCTTGCCAGCTGAGGTTGAAGTGCAGTGTTTACTTGGAGGGCTTGCGCCAGATTCTGATGAAGCCATGCCGATGGAGATGCGCGCCGCCATTGAGTCTTATTGGGAGCGTATTTCTGGTTTACTAGGTACAGAATTCAACCATGATTTCTGGCGTAACAATACCCCAAGACGCTCTACCTATCCGGCTTGTCGCGCATGCCTGCTTGCCCGAGACGAAGGCAAAGAGCTGGAGATGATTCAAGCGATTCAGCATGCTTACTATCGTGATGCCAAGAATCCGAGCGATACTGAGGTGCTAGTGGAGACCGCAGACTTAATCGGTCTGGACGTGGGGGCATTTGCCGAACAGTTGCATTCCGACGAGACTCGTTTGAGACTGCGTGGCGAGATAGAGATGGCGCGCACCATTGGTGGAAATAGCTTTCCATCTCTGTTCTTACAAGTAGGGACAACCATTACTGAACTGCCAATTGAATATGCAGATGCAGATAAAACTGTCGCTCAGATCAAAGGATTATTGAACAACACAGTAATTACATAACCAAATTCAGCAAGTTGCGAAGCAAGTGCTACATTTATTGTTCACTGTTTGATCTTTTCATCACTACATTTGAGGTTACCTATGTTGGGCGAAAACCATTCTCTTGTTAATGACTTTCCTGAGTTTACTGATGTGATTGCAAGCTTGCTGGAAAGTGATCCAGACTTTGCAAAAGATAATAAAGAGTACACTGCAATGGATAAAGAAATCCGCGTACTTGAACTGAATGGTGCCCCTATTGAAGATGAGGCGATGCACAAACTAAAGCATGATCGGGCAGAAATGAAAGACTCTCTCTACAAGCGCCTAGTCGCAGCAAAGGGCTAGAATATGAAGACCTCGCAAATGCGAGGTCTTTTTCTATGCATTGCTCCACATTGATGACACTGTCACCACTTCTCATGGCTTAAGTAATACTATTGGCAATCTTCCAATAACCTCTCTTTCTCAATGGGTGTACACTAGAAAGGATTATTTATCTTTTATTAAGAATACCCTGTGAATCTTGAGCATTTAAAACTCTTTGTTAGGTTATCCGCAACTCACAATATCAGCCAAGCAGGTAAGGAGCTTGGGATTTCACCTGCGGTTGCCAGCACATATATCAATAAGCTAGAAACTGCATTGGAAACTAGGTTGGTACACAGAACCACGCGAAAGGTCTCTTTAACTGAAGAGGGGGAAGCGTTTCTTCCTCATGCTGAAGAGGTATTGGCAAGCGTTGAAGCTGCAAGGGCATCGGTGGGAAGTGGTGATGCATTGCCTTCGGGTACTCTGCGTATTACCGCACCAGCTTCTTTTGGACGAATGCATCTGATCCCAGGGCTTAAAGATTTTATGAAAGCCTATCCGAGCCTTAATTTAGACCTCAGACTGTCTGATTCCATTATTGATATGGTCGAGGGGGGCTTTGATATTGCGATTCGAAACGCACAGCTTAAAGACTCCAGCCTTATCGCCAGAAAACTGGCGGCAGATAAACGTATTATCTGCGCATCCCCTGAATATCTTGAGAACAACGGCACCCCCCAATCACCGGAAGAGTTGAAGCAGCATGCCTGCGTGCAACTCTCTGGCCTAGAATCATGGGCATTTAATACGGATGATGGCGTGGTCACAGTAAAACCCATGAGCCAACTTCGAGCGGACAATGGTGAAGCGGTGCGTGATGCCTGTGTGGATGGCCTTGGGATCGCAATGTGTTCCCAGTGGTGCGTGTATAAAGAGATGCAAAATGGTGCTCTGGTGCCGATTTTGCAACAGACCCCACTGGCGTCAGAGTCCGCACTGTGGGCAGTGTATCCGAGCTCGAGATTGCTTGCGCCTAAGGTGCGCGCCTTTATCGATTATTTTACTGAGTATTTTGGCTCACCGGCGTATTGGGACGCGCAGTGTGAAGCCAAGCTAGCCAAATAAAACAAAACCCGAGCACAGGCTCGAGTTTGTATTTTTACCAAGAGAAGGTCTTGATGACGTTCTCTTTTGCCACTGGGTTCTTAGCAATGTGCAGATTAATGTGCTCTAAGAAATCTGGCTGACATTGTGGCAGTTGACCCCTCATGGTAGCGATGTTGTTACCGTGATCGCCCCAGTAATAGGTCGGGAAGTTTAAGTTCTCTAGAAGATACTTCTCTTCTTCCAGTACCTGCATCGGGGTAGGCAGGATAAACTCACCACTGTGCACTTCACGCTCAAGCTCTGTACCTGGCTGAACTGCTAGCGCCATAGGTGCAATTTGCTCTGGCTGCAGGATGTTCAGTAGGCTGACTGTTCCTTCGATATGCTCACGAGAGCGCTCTTTACCACCTAGACCGAAGATGAAAGAGAGTAGGGTCTCAATGCCTGCTTCTTTTGCCATCGCCATACCTTCAATGGCGTGCTCACGAGTCATGCGTTTTTTGATGCGCTCAAGTACAACTGGGTCGCCAGACTCTAAACCGCAGTAGGCGAGATCTAGACCGGCATCCTTGATCTCTTTTAGCTCAGAAACCGTCTTACGACGAAAATCGTTAAGCCCAGAGTACATAGAGATCTTCTTGCTTTCAGGAAAAACCTGTTTAACGCGGTCTAGTACCTTAAGCAGAAAGTCGGTTCGCGCAGTCATCACGTTGCCATCGATTAAGAAGATGGATTCAACGTGTGGAAAGATGCGACGCAGCTCATCTATGTCCGCAAAGATATCGTCGATGTCACGGATACGAAAGCGCTTATCGTCAAACATGCTACAGAAGGTGCAGGTGTTGATGCTGCAACCAATTGTGGTTTGGATCAGGATGCTGTTTGCCTCAGGCCAAGGGCGATAAACTTTTCCTTCATACTGCATAATGGTTTCTCCGGCTTGGTTTCCTCTTACGTGGAAAGCGAGTAATAAAGAGCAAGGCTTGCTTGCCGAGGAAGAAATATACGCCTGATGGCCTTTGTTGATAATAAGTGCCATAGAAGAATCAGTTTATTCAAAAACTATATAATTGAGTTTGAGGCATAAAAAAGCCCAGCGCGACGGCTGGGCTGAGATTGGGTTATGGGTCTTACAGTGTCGCTAGCACATCTTCAATGGTTTGAACCACCTGCTGCACCTTAGCCTTGTTAGCCGCCTCTGGGTGAGGGGCTGCGAAACGACCTGAATCGTTATCAAAATACTTACCCGATGCATCCGCGAATTCCTCAGAAAGCGCAGCACGCACCAAAATATCCGCGCCAATAAAAAGATCGCCGCCTGCGATACCATAGGCATCTTTAACCATCTTACTGCCTAGCAGGGAAGCTGGGTTTACTGCAACCACCATAGGTCCTTGATCGCCAAGCTTTTCCGCTAGGTCCTGAGTCCAGATAGTGATAGCTAGCTTACTTTGAGCATAGGCGCTGTTATCAGAGATATCCGTCTTCTTGGCTAGGTCATTAATGTTCACTGGTGATTGCGCTGCCGAAGAAAGGTTAACCACGCGACCTGTCTCAAGCGCAGGAAGCAGCAGTTGAGTCAGCAGGTACGGTGCATAGGTGTTTACTGCAAAGCGAACATCTAGGCCATCAACGGAGGTAGTGTTGCTGATGCCGCCAAACACACCGGCGTTGTTGATCAGTACATCTAGCTTAGGATGTTTGGCTAATACCTCAGAAGCAAGACGCTTAACATCTGCCATGCTCGATAGGTCTGCAATGAAGCTCTCCATCTGCTCTGGATATTGCGGGGAAAGTGAGTCGACAACATCTTTGAGTTTATTTGGGTTTCTGCCGTGCATAAGCACACGATGACCTTGCTCAAGAAGCATCTTAGCGGTTTCTAGGCCGATACCATCTGTTGCACCAGTAAGCAGAATAGTCTTTTGCATGTGAATTAACCCTTTGTTTTATATGACAGTGTGTCGTTTGAGCACAGAGAATAACACTAGCCTCGTATATTGATAAACGAGGCTATGGGGTAAACAGTTTCAACAAAATATTGATAATAGAGCTCTATTTACCGGTTAAACCTTGAAGCACTTCCAGTGCTTCTTTAGTTTTATCTACTGGAACAAACACATGGTCATGGTAGTAGGCCGCAATGACATTTGCGCTGATCTCTTCAGCGGCCAGTGCGCTTGAGACAGCTGCTGTTAACCCCACTGATTCCAAGCTGGAATGTACAGCAAGTGTTATCTGCGAGAACTCACCGTGAAAATCCAAGCCGGCACTATTGGCGTATTCTCTACGAAGCACCACAGTGAGGCCTTCCTGTTCCATAAACATGGCCACAGGAGAGAGAGAGGCGAACGCCTCGAAAGAAGAGGGGACGGTGCAAAATACAAAACGTCCCGGTTTTAGTTCTGGAGAAAGAGAAGAAAGAATCTCATCTAAGTCCGTCATTCCACTCATAAGTCATTCATTTTTCTGGTTAGTAGTACGACTAATAGTAGTAGAGCTGAATATAAAATCATTAATGGAAGTGCAGAGTTGAGAGGCAAACTCGATGCTAGGAATGAAATCAGGGCCGTACATAACCAGCACCCTGAGAAAACGATGGCGTTGGCAATACCAGCGATATGATGAAACGGCGCTAGTGCCTTACCCAAATAAAGGGGGAATAGCATACCCAGAGAGAAGATAATGACGGCTACCGGAGCGATGAAGGCATACAGGCTTAAACCTTGGATAGTCTGATAACCAATGCCTAAAGCTAATGCGAACAGTGAGACTAGCAGACATAAAGTAGTTTTAGGTTTTGCAGGTATGGAAAATGTGGCGCGGTTTGCCATATTGCCTGCAAGCCATGCCCCCCCGAGAACCAGTGCGATATGACCATAAAATACGGGGCCATAACCTAGAGTCTCTTGAATTATGAAAGGGGAAACCGTATTAAACGCGGGAAGAATCGCGTAGAAAACGCCGCAGGTTATCGCGGTGCGCTGAAATCCTCGGTTTAACACTATCTCAGAAAGGTTCCCCTTAATGGTCTCTTTGTTTAGAGGCTGATGATTGGTATGTGTTTCGGTGAAGAAAAACGCAAGCAGAACTGCGCCGAGGCTGACCCAGGCGGTTAATCCAGTAAACACCATCTGCCAGCCAAAGTTTTCTTCGATATAACCGCCAACAAAGGGAGATAGGGTAATACCTAGGGCAAACGAGATAGTTATCCAGTTGACTGCCTTTAGATATTCCTCACCATGATACAGGTCTTTAATTACAGCGCGACCGCCTACAGCAACCAGTGATACCGCCAGTCCCTGAACAAGCCTAAGGGCAATTAGCGCCTCTATATCAGGAACCACGGCTGATAATAGCAAAGAGAAAGTTAAGCACAGAGCGCCCAGTAGCATAGGCAGTTTTCGCCCAAACGCATCAACCACGAACCCTGCTGCTATCTGTCCAAAACCAAATCCCAACATAGCCATAGTAAATGCCCACTGGGTTGCGGTCTCGTTGGATAGAAGCGCCCTTTGAATTGAGGGAAGAGAGGGTACTATGATGTCTACCACTATCCCACCAAGGGAAATAAGCAGATACATCAAGATAGCGGTATTGCGCTGTTTAACTGGGTTCATGAATCCGTATAACTTGTGTCCGTTTGTCACACCAGAATGACAGATAAATGGCAGTGGTTCGAACCCTAAACTTAAGTTTTCAATTAGTTAGGTATTTGAAAACAAAAAAAGGCGAGCACTGGGCTCACCTTTTCCAATTGCACCTTGTCAGAATTACTTCTGAGTAGCCGCCTTCATGTTGCGAACAAATTCACCAAGCTTTTCTAGCATAGCGCTTGAATCACCCACATTTGCTTGGATGATCTTAACCACAGCTGAACCTGAGATAGCACCCGCAGCGCCAGCTTCAATAGCGGTTTTCACCTGCGATGGCTCTGAGATACCAAAACCAAGCAGTGCTGGTGGAGCATCGAACTGGTTTAGGCGATCTAGCATGTGCTGAACTGGCATGTTTGCCTTAGTTTCTGCACCCGTTACACCGGCGCGAGAAAGTAGGTAGGTGTAACCACCACCCAGAGTAGAAACCTCTTTTAGGGTTTCATCGGTCGCTGTTGGCGGCGCGATAAAGATAGCGTGTACGCCAGCTTTCTTGGCTGCTTCGTTGAACTCAGCACTCTCTCCTGTTGGTACATCGGCAATCAGAACTGAATCAACGCCCGCTTCTGCGCATGACGCGTAAAAGGTGTCGATACCGTTAGCAAATACTAGGTTTGCGTATACCAAAAGACCGATTGGAAGGTCTGGGTACTCGGTGCGGATCTGCTTGATGAGGTCGAAGCAGATAGTTGGTGTGGTCTTTGAGTCCAAAGCACGGATGTTAGCGCCTTGGATTGTTGGACCATCTGCCAATGGATCAGAGAAAGGAATACCCAGCTCAAGCGCGTCGGCACCTGAGTCAGCTAAGGTCTTCATGATAGCCAGAGATTGTTCTGGATTTGGATCACCGATAGTTACGAAAGGAACGAAAGCACCTTGGTTTTTTCCATCTAGACGCTCAAACAGCGCAGCGTAACGGTCCATTACAGTTCTCCTTTCTCTTTTAGAATGTCGTGTACGGTGAAGATATCTTTGTCACCACGGCCTGATAGGTTCACTACCAATAGCTGTTCTTTTTCTGGGTTTTCGTGTGCCATCTTAAGGGCATAGGCCACAGCGTGTGAAGATTCTAGTGCTGCGATGATGCCTTCGTTACGAGCGATAGATTGGAAGGTCTCTAGCGCTTCGTCATCACTGATTGACTCATATTGAGCACGACCAGTTGCATTTAGGTGCGCGTGTTGAGGACCTACTGATGGGAAGTCTAGGCCCGCAGATACAGAGTAAGACTCTTCAATCTGACCGTGTGTATCTTGCATCAGAGGCGCTTTCATACCGAAGAAGATGCCTAGCTTACCGTGCTTAAGTGGTGCACCGTGCATGTCGGTATCGATACCTTTACCTGCTGGTTCAACACCGATAAGCTTCACGCTCTCTTCCTCGATGAAGTCAGAGAACATACCGATAGCGTTTGAACCACCACCCACACATGCGATTACCGCGTCTGGTAGGCGACCTTCACGCGCTAGGATCTGGTTCTTGGTCTCTTCACCAATCATGTGTTGGAATTCACGCACGATAGTTGGGAATGGGTGAGGACCGGCTGCAGTACCTAGTAGGTAGTGAGAGTCTTCATAGCTTGCAGACCAGTCACGAAGCGCTTCGTTACATGCATCTTTTAGGGTTGCTGAGCCAGAGTGTACTGGGATTACCTCAGCGCCCATTAGACGCATACGGAATACGTTCGGGCTTTGACGCTCAACGTCCTTTGCACCCATGTAAACGCGGCACTTAAGGCCAAGTAGGGCACAAGCAAGTGCAGATGCTACACCGTGCTGACCAGCGCCAGTTTCAGCGATGATCTCTGTCTTACCCATACGCTTAGCAAGAAGCGCTTGGCCTAGAACTTGGTTGGTTTTGTGCGCGCCGCCGTGAAGCAGGTCTTCACGCTTGAGATAAAGCTTGGTTTTAGTGCCCTTAGTCAGGTTGCGAGCTAGGGTAAGCGCGGTTGGGCGACCTGCGTACTCTTGAAGTAGGCCCATAAACTCACTACGAAACTCTGGGTCTTGCTGAGCATCGATAAAGGCTTGTTCTAGTTGATCAAGCGCTGGCACTAGAATTTGTGGTACATACTGACCACCAAACTCGCCAAAATAGGCATCTAATTTCGCCATGATGTGTTTCCTTAAAATTGTGCGTGTTTACGCTTAAATCAGTAGTTTCGAATCGCTTTGAAAGCTTGTTCTAGCTTCTGTTTGCTCTTCTTGCCTAGCTCAGATTCAACGCCTGAGTTAAGGTCTAGGCCCTTCACTCCAAGCTCTGCTGCCTCGGCTACGTTGTCAGGGTTGAGACCGCCTGCCAACATTACATTCTTGTCGTTGATTTTAGTCCAATCGAACGCGACACCTGTGCCACCACTTTGATTGCCTACTTTGGAATCCAGTAGGTGACGGTCAACGTTGTTGATAAACGATGGCATATCTTCCATCACGCCATACGCCTTCCACACCTCAACGCTATCATCGAGGTTTTGCTTAAGATCATCTACAAAGGCTTGGTCTTCATCACCGTGAAGCTGAACTGCGCTAAGCTCTAGTGCGTTGGCGAGATTTGTTACTTCCTCAACACTATGGTTTTGGAATACGCCCACGTATTTCAGCGGTGCACCAGCCATGGTTAGACGAGCCGCTTCTTCATCTACTTTACGCTGGGATTTGTCAGCGAAGATAAGACCACCGAAAACCGCACCGGCTTGATACGCTTTAGCTGCATCATCAGCGTGGGTAAGACCGCATACCTTGTTCTCGCCAATCAGCACCTTACGTACTGCAAGTTCAAGGTTTTGCTCTGCCATTAGCGAGCTACCAATCAAGAAGCCATTCGCAAACTTGGATAGATCACGCACTTGCTGGTGGTTGTAGATACCAGACTCAGAGATAACCGTGGTGCCTTCAGGAAGCTTGGGTGCCAATTCTTTAGTACGGTTCAGGTCGATAGTCAGGTCGCGAAGGTTACGGTTGTTGATGCCCACAACCTTAGCTTTGAGCTCGATAGCGCGCTCTAGCTCTTCATCGTTGCTGACCTCTGTTAGTACGCCCATACCAAGCGAGTGAGCCACTTCTGCTAGCTCTTTGTACTCTTCATTATTGAGTACAGACAGCATCAGCAAGATAGCATTCGCTTGATAGTGACGCGCTAGATAAACCTGATAGGTATCAATCATGAAATCCTTACACAATACAGGCTGAGTCGTCAGTTTCTTAACCTGTGGCAGGAAGTCAAAATTACCTTGGAAGTATTTCTCATCGGTCAGTACTGAAATAGCATCGGCGTGATTGGCATAGATAGATGCGATGTAATCTAGGTCGAAATCATCTCGAATAAGGCCCTTAGATGGGGATGCCTTTTTACACTCAAGGATAAACTTAGTTTTATCACCGCTTAATGCTTCATAGAAGTTGCGGTCTGATGGCTCTAGAGCATCCCTAAAGGTCTCTAGAGGCTGAGCTTGCTTGCGCTCTGCAACCCAAATCGCTTTGTCGTCGACAATCTTAGCCAGTACCTGTGCCATGTCGCGGTTTTGTTGGGTAATGTGCTCTGACATGATTAACCTCTAGCTGCCAGTTGTTCTACAAGTGTCATCGCCTTGCCGCTGCGCATTGCATCGATTGCTTGCTGAGCGTTGGCTTTTAGGTCTTCGTGGCCAAATAGGCGCATCAGCAGGGCAACGTTTGCCGCAACAGCGGCTTCTTGCGCAGGCGTGCCTTTGCCACTGAGTAGGTTGGTCACGATAGCGCGGTTTTCATCCGGTGTGCCACCTTTTAGTGCCTCAAGAGGATAGGTCTCAAGGCCGAAATCTTCTGCAGTTAAACTATAGTGTTCAATTTTGCCGTCTTTGATTTCTGCAACTGTGGTTGAGCCGTGGATAGCCACTTCATCCAGACCACTGCCGTGAACAACAGCAGCACGCTTCATGTTCATTTGCAGCATAGTTTCTGCGATTGGCGCAACTAGGCTTTCATCGTACACACCCATCAGCTCGATGTTTGGGCGAGCAGGGTTAATAAGCGGGCCTAGGATATTAAAGATGGTGCGCGTTTTTAGGGTTTGACGCACTGGCATCGCGTGTTTCACACCTTGGTGATATTGAGGTGCGAATAGGAAAGCCACACCGATATCGTCAACTGCTTTAGCTGTGTCTTCAGCGCTCATCGCAAGGTTGATGCCGAAAGAGTCTAGAAGATCGGATGAACCAGACTTGCTCGATACGCCACGGTTACCGTGCTTAGCGACTTTAAGGCCTACAGCTGCGGCTACAAACGCTGAAGTGGTTGAGATGTTGAAGGTGTTTGAACCGTCGCCACCAGTACCTACGATATCGGCAAAATCATAATCTGGGCGAGGGAAAGGCTGAGCGTTAGCCAGTAGTGCTTTCGCCGCACCTGCGATTTCTTGTGGTGTCTCGCCTTTGATCTTTAGTGCAGTTAGCGCAGCACTCAAAACGATAGGGTCTACTTCGCCTTTGATGATCTGGTCAAACAGCTGTTGACTCTCCTCAATGCTCAGGCTTTGCTGATCGTAAAGTTTTTCTAGGATCTGTTGCATTATTCTTCCTTGTTCTTATTCTGCTGCGTCGTGTTTGTTTAGGGCCCACTCGATAGAGTTCTCAAGTAGGGTCGCGCCGTAGGTGGTCATAATAGACTCAGGATGGAACTGAAATCCACACACTTTATCTTGCTCATGCACAACAGACATCACTAGGTCATCCACTTGAGCTGTGATGGTTAGGTCATCCGTCACCTTGGTCGCCACTAGAGAGTGGTAGCGCGCGATGGCAAATGGTGACGGCAGACTTGCATAAGTAGCGTGTCCAGCGTGCTCCATCATAGATACCTTACCGTGCACAATCTCGCCTGCACCGGCGACGGTGCCGCCATACGCTTCAACGATAGCCTGATGGCCAAGACAGATACCGATAATCGGCACTTCACCCTTAAAACGTTGGACAATAGCCGGCATATTGCCTGCTTCACTTGGAGCGCCTGGGCCTGGAGAGAGCAGCAATACAGGGTCTTCAACAGACTGCACCGCTTTTTCAATGACCTCTACCGAGATCTGGTTGCGGTATACGGTAACCTTGTGACCTAGAGTGCGGAACTGATCCACTAGGTTGTAGGTAAATGAATCGAAGTTATCGATAAACAGGATATTAGCCATTGGATACCTCGGTATGAGCCGCTTGAATAGCGCTGATTACTGCTTGTGCTTTACCGCGAGTCTCGTCGGCTTCAGCTTGAGGGTCTGAGTCGAATACCACACCGGCACCGGCTTGTACCTTAGCTACACCATCTTCTACATAGGCAGAGCGGATAACGATACAGGTATCTAGGTCGCCCCGACCTGTCATGTAGCCTACTGCACCACCATAGCTACCACGGCGCTGTTTTTCTACGTCACGAATAAGCTGCATTGCGCGGATCTTTGGAGCGCCGGTTAGGGTACCCATGTTCATGCACGCTTGATAAGCGTGTAAGGCGTCTAGGTCATCTCGAAGCTGACCGACAACGCGCGATACCAAGTGCATCACGTGGCTGTATCGGTCTACCTTAAGAAGGTCAGCGACATGACGAGTGCCGTGTGCTGAGATGCGAGCTACGTCGTTACGCGCAAGGTCTACCAGCATCATGTGCTCGGCGTTCTCTTTCATATCGGTACGAAGTTCAAGCTCGATGCGGCTGTCTAGGTCTTTGTTAATTGACCCATCTAGGTTCTTACCGCGACGGCGAGTACCTGCGATTGGGTAGATCTCAATCTGATTGGTTTCGGTTTCGTATTTCAGAGCACTCTCTGGAGAAGCGCCAAATAGAGTAAATAGCTCATCTTGCATGTAGAACATGTAAGGGCTTGGGTTGCTCTTCTTAAGCTGCTTGTATGCCGCTAGTGGAGAAGGGCAAGGCAAAGAGAAGTAGCGTGAAGGTACGACCTGGAAGATATCGCCTTTTACCACGAATTCTTTCATGTCACGAACGATGTCACAGAAGTCTTCATCGCTAACGCTAGGGGTCGCTTCACATGTATCCAGTTGCACGGCTTTGGGTGCAGCAACCACTGAGTTCATCTCAGATTGGATTTGATCAAGGCGCGCTTCGATTTTTGCTTTACTCGACGCATTGGCATCAAACAAACTGCCGTATAGGTGAGCGTGCTGGGTTTGATGGTCGATAACAATCAGAGTTTCAGCAACATAGAAAACGTAGTCTGGGCACTGGCTGTTCTCTGCCGCATCACCCAAAGGCTCAAAGTTTGCCACTAGGTCGTAAGCGAACAGACCACCTATGAACAGCGCCATTGGGTCGTGCTTATCGCAGTCGAAGCTCTTTTTCACGATACGTAGCATATCGAATGAAGAAGGCTGACGAATACGGCTGTCTTCATCTAGGTTTACGTCTTGCTCAGCAAACTCAACCTCAAGCTCAGTGCTTGATTGCGTGGTAATGAACTCAGGGTTTAGGTTTTGTTTTAGGCGAGAAAGAAGCGCTTCTCCGTTTTCGCTGTTAGCACGCAGCATTACCTTGTGACCGCGACACTCGATACGCATAGCAGCGTCAACCAGAAGCAAGCTCTTTAGGTCCTCTTTTGATTCAATTTCAGAAGACTCTAAAAGTAGGGTGTCATCTTTGCCCTTGCATAGATGGTGAAACAGTTCAGTTGGGTCTTGAGAGTACAGTACGTCTCTTTGATGCAACTCGAGTTGGCCGAGTTGATTATTGTTGATGGTCTGTGTCACAAGACCTCCTTGTAATTCGCTACGTTTGTTGGCTGACATAGTCGCATATTCTTTCGCTCTACCCAAAGTTGTTAGGCCGAAATTGGCTCAAACTTTGCTCACTTAAAACAGGGTGTGATGTTGGAATCACTTTTTGGTGTCTAAAGGGTTAAAACAATAAGTTTTGTGCATAAAAAAGGCCCGCATACTAATGCGAGCCTGAGTGTATGTTTAACGCACTCTTATGCACAGCTCGCTTAAGTTTCAAGCCACCAACGCCATGCTTTAGATACAACAGCACCACGACCCAAAATAGTTTGGGTTTCGTTCATCGCTACTTGCTGTATCATCTGAGTGAACATAAAGGATTTCTTTTCGTAAATTAACTGCGTACTAGTTAACTAGTACAGGCAGGGAAAGTCAAGCATAAATATGATTTTTGATCTTCATTCTCACACTACCGCCTCAGATGGCCGTCTATCTCCACAAGATTTAGTGGATAGGGCCATAGAACACAGAGTCAGTG
This sequence comes from Vibrio ishigakensis, assembly GCF_024347675.1. Taxonomy (NCBI): domain Bacteria; kingdom Pseudomonadati; phylum Pseudomonadota; class Gammaproteobacteria; order Vibrionales; family Vibrionaceae; genus Vibrio; species Vibrio ishigakensis. Next base: position 1,258,117 of record NZ_AP024881.1, read on the forward strand.
TGCTCGCGATTACTGACCATGACACCCTAGAGGGCATACCTGAAGCTAGAAACTACATCGAGCAAAATCAGTTGCCGATAGAGCTTTTAAATGGCATCGAGTTCTCGACCTTGTGGTCAAACAAGGACATCCATATTGTCGGCCTAAATATCGATGTGGAGTGTGAGGCATTACATGCGCTCATTGAAAAACAAAAGGCGCACCGCGTTGGGCGTGCCGAATTGATTGCCCATCGTTTATCTAAGCATTTAAAGGTCGACCCATTACCAGAGGTTAAAGCCATTGCCGGTGATGCACCCGTGACTCGAGCACACTTTGCAAAGTGGCTAGTGGATAATGGTCATGCCAAGACCATGCAATTGGTGTTCAAGAAGTTTCTTACCCGTGATAAGCCGGGATATGTGCCACCACAATGGTGTTCAATGAAAGATGCGGTAGATGCTATCCATGCCGCCGGCGGGGTTGCAGTTTTGGCTCATCCAGGGCGATACGATCTTACGGCGAAATGGCAGAAGCGCTTGATCAGTGCATTTGTTGAAGCAGGTGGTGATGCCATGGAGGTGGCACAGCCACAACAAAGTCAGCAGGAGAGACGCAATCTGGCGGATTATGCTATACAATACAACCTATTAGCTTCCCAGGGATCAGATTTTCACTATCCGACTCCGTGGATGGAACTGGGAAGAAATTTGTGGCTCCCTTCCGGCGTGACGCCAGTTTGGGAAAGCATGCCACAATTTGTATCGGATACAGAGGAATTGTAATGAGTCAATATTTTTACGTTCATCCAGAGAACCCTCAAGCGCGCCTTATCACACAAGCGGTGGCTATCATTCGAAATGGTGGGGTTGTGGTATTTCCAACAGATTCAGGCTACGCCCTTGGTTGCCAGTTGGAGAACAAAAACGCACTAGAAAAGGTGTGTCGCATTCGTAAGCTGGATGATAAGCACAACTTCACCTTGCTGTGCCGAGACCTGTCAGAGCTTTCTCTGTTCGCACGCGTTGATAACTCAGCGTTCCGATTGCTAAAGAATAACACTCCGGGCCCTTACACCTTTATCTTTAAAGGGACTAAAGAGGTGCCGCGTCGCTTGATGAATGCCAAGCGTAAGACTATCGGTATTCGTGTCCCAGATAACCGTATTGCGTTGGATCTGTTAGAAGCTCTGGGCGAGCCGATGATGTCTACTTCATTGATCTTGCCAGGTAGTGACGTGGCAGAATCTGACCCAGAAGAGATCCGCGACAAGCTAGAGCATGCAGTCGATCTGATAATTAATGGTGGTTACTTAGGTGAGCAACCAACCACGGTTATCGACTTTAGCGATGAGGATCCAGTGGTATTGCGTCAAGGTGCGGGAGATTCGACACCTTTTGAATAAAATTGAGGTGAATTTCCCCCGATTTTTTGCGATACTACGCGGCCGCCAAATGATGGCGACACCATAACCACTTTCGACGTCTGTGAAGACGACATATAGGCAAATTAATGAGCGAAAAATTACAGAAGATTTTGGCACGAGCGGGGCACGGTTCTCGTCGTGAGCTTGAAGCTTTAATTAAATCAGGTCGCGTAAGCGTAAACGGACAGGTAGCCTCTCTAGGCGAGCGTCTGGAAGACGAAGACGCGGTTGTTCGTATCGATGGTCACACTGTGAACATTAAAGCCGAGCAGGAAGTGGTGTGTCGCGTATTGGCTTATTACAAGCCTGAAGGCGAACTGTGTACCCGTCACGACCCTGAAGGTCGCCGCACTGTATTTGACCGTTTACCTAAGATCCGTGGCGCACGCTGGATTTCGGTAGGTCGTCTGGATGCAAACACCTCTGGTCTACTTCTATTTACTACCGATGGTGAGTTAGCCAACCGTCTAATGCACCCAAGCCGTCAGGTTGAGCGTGAATACCTAGTGCGTGTATTTGGTGAAGTGAACGAGCAGAAAGTTCGCAATCTGGTTCGCGGCGTAGAGCTAGAAGATGGCATGGCGCGTTTCGAAGACGTTGTTCACGCGGGTGGTGAGGGTATGAACCACACCTTCTACGTTGTGATCAACGAAGGTCGTAACCGTGAAGTTCGTCGTCTTTGGGAGTCTCAAGAGACGACAGTTAGCCGCCTGAAGCGTGTTCGCTACGGTGACATCTTCCTTGAGAAGAAACTTCCTCGTGGGGGATGGATGGAGCTTAGCCTTAAGCAGGTGAACTATCTACGTGAACTCGTTGATCTACCAGCAGAGAAGAGCACTCTTCTTGAAGAGCGCAAACAAAACACTTCTCGCTCGCGCGAGCGTTCACGCTCTCAGAAGATCCGTCGTGCAGTACGTCGCCACGAAGAGCGCGTAAGCAGCGGTGGTCAGCAGCGTAAGCCGAAGAAGACACGCCGTCAGCAGTAATTAAAAAAAATAGCGACCAATTGGTCGCTATTTTTTTTAGCTGTGAGCGGCAAGCTTTAGGCTGTCAGTGGTCATCATCTCATTGGCATATAAAAATGTTCTGATAGCTGATAGCTGATAGCTGATAGCTCTAAAATATCCAAGTAAGCAACGGTGCAATCAACACAGTCACCACCCCAGAAAACAGCATCACCAAACTCGCCACTGTTCCCGCTTCATTATGAATCCCATAAGCAATCGCCGTACCTGAACCATGCGCACTGGCACCCAAGCCGGCACCCTTGCCATGGGGCGAACGGATCTTAATCACTCCAAGGATCACCTCAGCACAAATAATCCCAAACACGCCGGTTAGTACTACAAAGATGGCGGTTAAGTCGGCTTGGCCACCGATGGATTTGGATGCTTCTACGGCAAATGGCGTGGTGATAGAGCGCACCGATAGGCTGCGTTGCAACATCTCGGATAGATGAAATAGCTTGCTTAGATAAACCGTGCTGCTGATAGCTGTGATAATCGCCACCACAACCCCAGCTGAGATAGACATCCAGTGGCGTTTGATGATGTTTCTGTTCTCGTGCACTGGAACTGCAAAGGCGACAGTGGCAGGGCCGAGCATCCAGATCAGCCAGTGGGATTCGTTGATATAGTCGGTGTAGCTAATGTTTAATGAAACCACGATAGCGACCAGCACCAAAGGCACAGAAACCAAAGGGATCAGCCACACCTTTTTAAAGCGACGATGCAGATGCTTGCTGAGGTAGTAACAACCAATAGTCAAAAGAAAACAGATAAAGGCGATAGTGCTATGGCTCATTGCTCTTCTCCTAATTTCTTCAATTCATAGTGGTAGATCTTGTCGACCACTAGCGCGGTAACCGACAGCACGAGTATGGTGCTAAGCCCAATCACTGCCAGTATTCTGCCTCCTTGCTCGGCGAACAAGTCTTGATAATTAACGATGGCGATAACCGCTGGGATAAAGAAAAGAAGCATCTCAGCAATTAACCAAGTGGAGCCAGCTTTAAGCCAATCAACCTTGACCAATTTAAAAGTAAGCAGTGCCAACAGCAGAAACATACCAAACACATTCGACGGCAATGGAATATGAAGTTGCCTAACCGCTATATCAGCGCACATCCATACCAGACATAGGGCAACTACCTGAGAAAGGGTGAGGGTAAAATGTTTGAGCTTTGCGACTGTCATAACGAATTGAACTGATGAGATTTGAGTTCAATTATGAATAATTGATAAATCACACTCCAATGAATAATATGAGATAAAAGTATTCTTTTTTGGAATGATCGTATGACAGCTAAAGAGCTTGCCTACTTCGTTACCTTGGTTGAGACCCAGAATTTCACTCGTGCATCTGAAAAACTATTTGTAACTCAGCCAACCATTAGCAAGGCATTAAAGTCTTTAGAAGATAGCGCTGGACAGCCCTTAGTTCATCGAAAGGGCAGGGATATTGAGCTGACAGAGGCAGGTAAGGTGGTGTACGAGCATGCTATCACCATTTTGAATAACATCAGCGAGATGCAACAGCGCTTGGATGATATTCGAGAGTTAAAGTCGGGCCATATTACTATCGGTATTCCGCCTATGGTGGGGCATCTCTATACCGAGCTCTTGCAAGAATTTTCTCGTAGTCATCCATCCATTGAGGTGACGGTAGTTGAAGGTGGCGGAAGAAAAATAGAGCAAGATCTTCTCTCGGGAGATATTGATGTTGCACTGTCTATGTTGCCGACGCGAGAGGATAGGTTTGAATATGAATCTGTGGGCGACTATCCCATCTATGCTGTGTTGCCAAAAGATGATAAATGGCTGGGTGAGTCAAAACTAGAGCTCACTGAGCTAAAGGATATTCCTTTTTACCTCTATACCTCTGAATTTACCATTACCCAGATAATCGAAAGGTTGTGTAAAGATAAGGGCTTTGTTCCCAGGGTAGGTATTAAGAGCAGTCAGTGGGATTTTCTTGCCGCTATGGTGAAAAGTGGTCTTGGGGTGAGTTTTATACCGGAGCCCATTTGTCGAAATCTCAATCCCAAGGATTATTGTTTTCGAGAGTTGAGCGATGAGCTCCGATGGCGTCTTGCCTTGATGTGGAGTCGCGAGCGCTATCTATCTAAAGCAAGTCAGGCCTTTGTCGACCTAGTGAAGAGTCGAACTTAGTCGCGCTTCCACAAGATGTGGCAGAACTTATGCTCTGGGTCGCGTGAAACCAGAAGGCGAGCAAACACGTCATCCAGTGTGTCGCTCTCTTCGTTTACCAAGCCAACACGAACCTCAGCATAGGTCTCTTTGTCTACCTCAAAGCCCACGTGTTGTACCCAGTCATCGCCAGTTTCAACCAGCTCAGCTGCGCCACGCTCTTCAAACTGAAGGGTGAATAGAGCTACGTCTGCCGCTTCAAGATTGTCAGGTGCCATCTCTAGGAAGATATCGTAAGCCGTGTCGATGGCGTCGTCGTATGAGAGAAGTTCAGTCATCTCTAATCCTCTTAATATTTTCGGCGATTGTACGTGTTAATTGTGTCAATTAAAACAGTCCAAGCTGAGGGGCATTGATTTCATCAAACTTGAGCCCAACAAAGGGCAATATGGCATCAGCCACTGGCTTTATCTGTTTATCAATATAGTGCTGATAATCCATCGGCGCTTTGACATAATCCAGTGGTTCAGGCCCTTGCAGAGTCATTACGTAGGAGATGCGCCCACGGTTTTGATACTGTAGCGGTCGACCTAGCTTCTCGTTTATCTCATCGGCAAGGCGAGCAGCGCGTACCTGAGGTGGCACATTTTTTTGATATTCATGCAAGCGGCGTCGAAGGCGTTTGCGATACACCAGTTTGTTATCCAGTTGCCCAGATTCAATCTTTTCTACGATTTCTAACACATAGTCGGTAGGGTCTTGATTATCGAAGATGAGCTCGTACAGGTGTTGCTGAAACTCTTGCGCAAGAGATGTCCAGTCACTGCGCGCGCTTTCTAGCCCTTTAAAGACAATGCGCGAGCTGTCCCCTTGTGTGATAAGCCCGGCGTAGCGTTTTTTCGAACCGGTTTCTGAGCCACGAATAGTCGGCATAAAGAATCGGTTAAAGTGAGTCTCGTACTCCAGCTCCAGATAGGAGGTGAGGTTATATTCCTCTCTGAGATGTTCGGTCCACCAAGTGTTGATCTCTTGGGTGAGGGTGTTACCTATTTTGTCTGCCTCTTCTTTACTGCAACTGTTCTTCAAAGAGACAAAGGTGGAGTCGGTATCACCATAGATAACCTCATAACCGCGTTCTTCAATCAGCTTACGAGTGGTCTTCATGATTTCGTGCCCGCGAAGGGTAATCGATGAAGCAAGACGCGTATCGAAGAATCGGCAACCGCCAGAGCCAAGCACCCCATAGAAGGAGTTCATAATGATCTTAATCGCAGTAGAGAAGGCGACCTCTTTTTGCTGCTTAGCCTTGTCACGAGCCTTCCATAGGTTTTCGATAAGCTGAGGCAGATAGTGTTTCTGACGATGAAACTGTGCCTTCCTAAAACCAGGTACGGCTTGGTCATCACCCTTACCAATTTCAGCTTTTAAACCTTCTACTAGCCCCATAGGGTCAATCAAGAAACTTCGGATGATGGCGGGGTAAAGGCTTTTGAAATCCAGCACTAATACTGAGTCATATAACCCCGGTCTGGAATCCATTACAAAGCCGCCAGGGCTGGCTAGCCAGTTCTCCGGCTCTAGATTAGGCGCTATATATCCACCTCTATGCAGACGTGGCAGATAAAGGTTAGAGAAGGCTGCAACGCTACCGCCAATCCTATCCAATGCAAGGCCAGTGAGCTTGCTTCGCTCAATGAGGTAATCCAATAAATGGGTGTGCTCAAAGATACGCGTCACCAGAGCGCAGTCTTGGAAGTTATATTTTGCCAGCGCCAACTTATCGTGATGGAACATATGGTTGATCTCGTCCATTCGATCGTTGGGATTGCTGATGGCCTTACCTTCATGCAAAAGTTCGCGCGAGACATTCTCCAAAGACCAGGAATCAAAGGAGTAAGTGGCGGCTTTCAAACCGTCGATACCATCTATCACCACACGCCCCGGAACATTGATGAAACCGTTTTGGTTTTGCGCCGTTTGCCGGTAGAGACACTCTTGGCGACCACGACCTAGGGGCAATTTAATATTGTGCGCCTGCGCTCGCTGCAGTAGCAGTCTCATATCAAAGCCAATGACGTTCCAGCCAATAATGATGTCAGGGTCAAACTGATAAAACCATTGTACTAGTGCCTGTAGCAGAGACTTTTCGTCCGCGACCCACTGTATGGCAACACCTTCACTTATTTGCGGTTCTCCTACCATGATTACCCTCTGGTCGCGAGGACAATCAAGGCCAACGGAGTAGAGTACTCCCTTGGCTGAGCACTCTAGGTCGAGAGAAACCATACAAAGGTTCGGGGTGTAGTGCTCGGCTTTACGGGCTTGGGCTTGGCTTATTTGCAAGTAACCCTGCTTGGCTTGCTCTGTACCTTCAACCTCAATTTGGCCTTGGATGAAGCGCTCCATTAGATAGCGATCAGCGAGGCGAATGTCCGACTCAAAGACCTTTAATCCATGCTCATTCAGCACCGTCTCGAAGTTACGAGCCTCTCTTTGGGTTTTGAAATAGCAGGCGGTGACCTTGTCATGCTGAAAGGTTTTAAGCTCGAGCGCACGATAGCGACATTGAATTTGATTTGCCTTGGCTAGCGACTCTACTTCAGCATGATCATCTGAGCGTACAAAAAAAACCGATTCTTGGTTTGGTATTTGAACCAAAGCAGGACCAGAATCAGTAGAAAGCCACAGGTCGATTTGTGTGGTGGAGCCAATATCTCTAGCTTGACGAGTGAGGATGAAACCGCTGCGCAATGTGTTTGCCTTTGAAGGAACTTCTTACCTGATCATAACAAAAGTCGTGGTGGTTGAGGTTAGGATTTGTCGCTGTTTTGTAAAATTAGATCTTAGACAAAACAGCGGGCGAACCTAATGATATGTTGAATTAGGGTAGCTAATCGTAATATCCTGATGCGCGCAGTTTCACTATGTGACAGAAATGACTTATATTTCTGTCACTTATGCATGAAACACGTATCATAAGAATAAAAATTGGTCGAAATTACCAAAATTACTTGGTATGGCTCATAATTACCGCATTCAAAGATTGCCAAACGGAGTCTGGAACAGCATATTGCTAAGGTTTCAAACTCTATTAAGTATAAAAATTGAATTCGTTAGTTGTGGCTCAATTGACTGGCTTTGCGAACAAAAAAAATTAGTGTGGAGATACAAGCTTGATTAATGTTTTTCTTGTAGATGATCACGAGCTAGTTCGCACAGGGATACGACGTATTATTGAAGACGTCCGTGGCATGAACGTAGCAGGAGAGGCTGAAAGCGGTGAAGAATCGGTAAAATGGTGTCGTAGCAATCATGCTGATGTCATTTTAATGGACATGAATATGCCCGGTATTGGTGGCTTGGAAGCCACTAAGAAAATTCTCCGTTTTAATCCTGACGTTAAAATCATCGTACTAACCGTACATACAGAAAACCCGTTTCCTACCAAAGTGATGCAGGCAGGCGCGGCAGGATATCTTACTAAGGGCGCTGGTCCAGATGAGATGGTGAATGCCATCCGTATGGTGAACAGTGGTCAAAGATATATTTCACCAGAGATTGCACAGCAGATGGCCCTTAGCCAGGTGTCGCACTCTTCTGATAACCCATTTAAAGACCTTTCGGAGCGCGAACTTCAGATCATGCTGATGATCACTAAAGGTCAAAAGGTAACAGACATTTCCGAGCAGCTGAGCTTGAGCCCGAAAACGGTAAACAGTTATCGCTACCGTTTGTTTAATAAGCTCGATATCAGCGGTGACGTGGAATTGACGCACTTAGCGATTCGTCACGGGATGCTCGATACAGAGACGCTTTAGTGAGTTTCGACTCTACTGCCTTTCTAAAAACAGTAACTAACCAGCCCGGCGTATACAGAATGTATAACGCCGAGCAGGTTGTTATTTATGTCGGTAAAGCAAAAGACCTCAAAAAGCGCTTAAGCAGTTATTTTCGTAAGACATTAGACAACGAAAAGACCAAAGCGCTGGTCAGTCATATCCAGCATATCGACGTCACGGTTACCCATACCGAAACCGAAGCCCTTATCCTCGAACACAACTATATTAAGCAGTATCTGCCTAAATATAACGTTCTGCTTCGTGACGATAAGTCCTACCCCTATATTTTTATCAGCGGTCATAAGCACCCAAGACTCTCTTTGCATCGCGGCTCTAAGAAGCGTAAAGGCGAGTATTTTGGTCCTTATCCAGACTCTGGTGCGGTGAGGCAAACCTTACACCTTTTGCAAAAGGTGCTACCCATGCGCCAATGCGAGGATACCATCTATGCCAACCGTACTCGCCCATGCCTGATGTATCAGATTGGTCGTTGCGTAGCCCCTTGTGTTAGTTCGGTTATCTCTGATGAGGAGTATGCTGAGCTGGTGGAGTGGGTGCGTCTTTTCCTGCAAGGTAAAGATAAACAGGTTGTGACTCAACTAATTGAGAAGATGGATGAGGCGAGTAAGACGCTTAAGTTTGAGGAAGCGGCTAAGTATCGAGATCAGATCCAAGCTATTCGTCGCATCCAAGAGCAGCAGTACGTGTCAGAAGACAGCTTCGATGACATAGACGTGCTCGGATATGCTCAAGAGACAGGTGTGGCTTGTGTACATATCTTGATGATACGTCAGGGTAAAGTTCTGGGTAGTCGTAGCTTTTTTCCTAAGATCCCAAACAACAGTCAGCAAGATGAGATTTTTTACAGTTTTATTAGCCAGTATTATCTCAATCAGTCTGAGGGAAGGGGATTGCCTGCCCGTCTCATCTTCGCTTCAGGCTTGCTTAGCGAACAAGAAGCCTTCCAGCAAGTACTGACCGATATGGCAGGGCGCAAGGTCACCTTCCATGTCAGCCCTAGTGGCACTCGCGGGCGCTATCTTAAGCTCGCTAACACCAATGCCTTGAATGCGATCACCACCAAGATAAACCATAAGATGACCATCTCGCAGCGCTTTAAAGAGCTTCAAGAGGTGCTAGGTATGGAATCTATTAGGCGAATGGAGTGTTTCGACATCAGTCACACCATGGGAGAGAACACTATTGCCTCGTGTGTGGTGTTCAATCATGAGGGGCCTTTAAAGCAAGAATACCGTCGCTATAACATTACCGGTATTACTGGTGGTGATGATTACGCGGCTATGGGGCAGGTACTTGAACGTCGTTATTCAAAGCAACTGGATGTGGATAAGATCCCTGACATCGTGTTCATCGATGGTGGTAAAGGCCAGCTCAATCGCGCGGTGGAAATCATCAGTCAGTATTGGGATGAGTGGCCTAAGAAGCCGCGTCTTATCGGTATCGCTAAGGGTGTAACACGTAAGCCTGGCCTTGAGACCATGATTACCCCAGATGGTGAGGAGTTTAACCTCGCCAGTGATGCGCCTGCGCTGCATTTGATGCAACACATTCGAGACGAGAGTCATAACCACGCGATCTCAGGTCATAGAGCCAAGCGCGGTAAAGCGCGCCGCACCAGTGCTTTAGAGGGAATCGAGGGGATCGGACCAAAACGTCGCCAAGCACTACTTAAATATATGGGCGGACTGCAGGAGTTGAAGCGCGCGAGTGCCGAAGAAATCGCCAAAGTGCCCGGTATTAGTCATTCTTTAGCAGAAAAGATATTTCAGGCGTTGCAACACTAGGTAAAATCCCGCAACATTGACTTTAAATGATAAGCCATCACAGCACGATGTAGTCGTGCTCTTAGAGTCGTTACAATGCGTTTAACAATACCAAACATTCTAACCCTGCTTCGCCTTATCCTGATCCCAATCTTCGTGATTGTTTTCTATCTTCCTTATTCGTGGGCGCCATTTGTGGCTGCTATGGTTTTCTGGGTCGCAGGCTTTACCGATTGGTTGGATGGCTATATCGCAAGAAAGCTTGGCCAGATGTCTCGCTTCGGTGCTTTTCTTGACCCGGTTGCTGATAAAGTGATGGTGGCAACGGCGCTGCTGCTTATCTCTGAGCACTACGCCACACTTTGGATTACCATCCCAGCCATTATTATGATTTCTCGTGAGATCATCATTTCAGCCCTAAGAGAGTGGATGGCGGAAATCGGTAAACGCTCTAGCGTTGCAGTGTCATGGACAGGTAAGGTTAAGACCTTTTCACAGATGTTCGCGCTTTGGGTGTTGATCTGGCGCTACGACGATTGGATGGTGTGGATTGGTTACGCTTCTTTGTATGTAGCAACCATACTGACTATCTACTCCATGGTGCAGTATTTAATGGCGGCCAAAGACGATTTACTCGAATCAGATTAATAAAAAAACCAGCTTCGGCTGGTTTTTTGCTATTTATTCCCCAGAGATACAGTTTTTTATACTAATAGTCTCGGTATTACAGATATTTAGCAAAATGTGACTTGGATAAATAAACAACTAAATAGACGAAATATAGACACATATTGCTAGATATCTAATCACTTATTTTAAGTTTGTTTGCAAAGCGAGCAAACGAATCCAAAATTTAAAAATAGTGTTGACTCAACCCCGTGAATCCGTAAAATGCCTCCCCGTACCGAAGAGGAATCCTCTTCAACAAGACGGCGCCTTGGCAGAGTGGCTATGCAGCGGATTGCAAATCCGTGGACCTCGGTTCGACTCCGGGAGGCGCCTCCATTCTCTCTTTAAGAAGAATGAATTTGCGACACTAGCTCAGTTGGTAGAGCGCAACCTTGCCAAGGTTGAGGTCACGAGTTCGAACCTCGTGTGTCGCTCCAAATATAAAGATTTGGCTTTTTAGCGGAATCACAGATGGTGTCTAACCCATCGCAAAAGTTTTGCGTGCCCTGGTGGTGGAATTGGTAGACACAAGGGATTTAAAATCCCTCGACGTTCGCGTTGTGCCGGTTCAAGTCCGGCCCGGGGCACCATCTTACAATTTGAAACTATTACGCGACACTAGCTCAGTTGGTAGAGCGCAACCTTGCCAAGGTTGAGGTCACGAGTTCGAACCTCGTGTGTCGCTCCAGTTTCAATACAAATCGAAGGCGCCTTGGCAGAGTGGCTATGCAGCGGATTGCAAATCCGTGGACCTCGGTTCGACTCCGGGAGGCGCCTCCATTATTCTTAAGCTTGCAGCGATAAGCTGTTTGCTACGAGATGCGACACTAGCTCAGTTGGTAGAGCGCAACCTTGCCAAGGTTGAGGTCACGAGTTCGAACCTCGTGTGTCGCTCCAAAATATAAAGAGTTCTGGACCTTTACACGAGGAACCTCGTGCCCAGTCTGGTCGAGACGCTCCAGATATAGAGAAGCCCTAGCAGAGATGCTGGGGCTTTTTCGTTTCTATCTATTCTCTATTAGTTGAGTCCTATCTATTTTTCGCACACCTCGCAAAACGAGCAATGCTATTCTTCCTCATGGCAGGAAAGCGTTTATTATCTGAAGGATAGGGCGTTCTTGACTCAAATCTATACTAGGAGAAACTGATGGAGAAAGTGCAGCAAGTTGTTGATTTTCTTCTTACCTACAAGAGCGTATTAACCGCACTTGTTTTGCTTGTGATCTGGTTGTTACGTCGTCTATTGCTTTCGATGATCAGGGGTGAAGATGCCTTCATCTCTGAGAAACAGCGAAATTGGATGTCGAGAACCAAGAATGGCACCTTCGTTTTCACCCTGATTATTCTATTTATCTTGTGGCAGTCGGAGATTAATCAGTTTGCGCTAAGCGTGACCGCAATTGCGGTTGCGATAGTGGTGGCATCTAAAGAGATTATTCTTTGTTTTACCGGTTCTATCCAAAGAGCGAGTTCGCGTTCGTTCAGAATCGGTGATTGGATTGAGGTTGGGAAATTAAGTGGAGAGGTGATTGAGCACAATATGATGGCGACCGTCATTCAAGAGATCGATCTGCATCATGGGCAATACCATTACACAGGTAAAACTGCGACCTTGCCTAACAGTATGTTCTTTACCTATCCGGTTAAGAATCTGAATTTCATGAAGCGTTACGTGTACCACAACTTCACCATAGTGGTTAAGGACTTCGTTAATCTCTATCCGTTATTCCCTGAGCTGACAGAGAAGATAGAAGAGCACTGCGCGTATTTTAGTGAGGTAGCGACTCGCTACAATGCGATGATTGAAAAGCATGCCGGCTTGGATCTGCCTGGCGCTGAGCCACATATCCATATCTCCAACAATGTCAACGCCGAGCAGATGGTGCACTTTATGATCTTCTGTCCGACGGACAAAGCCAATCACCTTGAAGGGCTAATACGTCAAGATTTTATGGAGATGTATGAACAAAGATTCCCCATGAAAGAGTCTTAGTTTCCATTTGAAACCCTAGCTTTGTTGCTAGGGTTTTTTTGTTTCTATTCTTCGCGATTTTTCCGGATTCAAATGTTCGCCTTATCATATTTGATAACGGTACAGATTCGAACCTGCTCAACTCATTTCGTTACTTAACAAAATCAATGATTTTTTTACTGTTTTGTATGAAATCTGGGCAGGAAAGGCATTGCCACGATCACAGTTTTTTGCTAAATTCTCGCGCAATCTCAGAGAGGCTCTGGGGGATACGCGTGATAACCATTCTAAGCTGATTGTGATATCACGTAGGGTAGGTACCAAACACTCCTTGTTTGGTAGACGGGAAGATATCGCCAGTGATGGCATGCATATAGGCACCCAACATGAATCGATCACAATCTAAAATCAGCTTTGTTCTCCCAGCTAGCAGTATCATTACTGAGCCTTGATCTACCTTTTTGACAGCGTCTTGTTGTCACTCCACTTTTAACTAGCTCGAAATCGAGATAGTACGCTTTTATTTCCTTGTGCGCCTGTTCAGTCTGTACGTCGCCGCCTCGGAATCTTTATTACTCTTGTTTTAGGTAAAATATAAATGAGTTCTGCATTTGAATTTGAAATGTCAGCAAACAGCGCTGGCTTCTCAAGCGATGTTCCTGTGGTAGAGGGTGTATACGACCTTACCCCAGACCAAATGTTAATCGACCAGGCTGAACACGAATCTGAAGTTCGCTCTTATCCACGTCGCCTTCCTCTAGCAATTAAGCGTGCTTATGGTGCCCTAGTAGAAGATACGCGCGGTCAAATGTTCCTAGACTGTCTTGCAGGTGCCGGCACCTTGGCACTGGGCTACAACCACCCTGAGATCAACCAAGCACTGAAAGAGCAGCTAGAATCAGGTCTGCCATATCAGACCCTTGATATTACCACTCGTGCTAAAGACAACTTCATCAAGCGAGTGAAAGCTTTCCTACCTGAAGAGTTTGCTAAACACTCTGCTATTCAGTTCTGTGGTCCTTCGGGTGCAGACGCAGTAGAAGCAGCTATTAAGCTTGCTAAGCAAACCAAGGGTCGCAATACCGTATTTGCCTTCCGTGGTGCATACCACGGCATGACCAATGGCACCATGGGCATGATGGGCAACTTAGGCACCAAGGCGCGTCGCACTGGTCTTATGGCTGACGTGCACTTTATGCCGTTCCCATACAACCTACGCTGTCCGTTTGGTCTTGGCGGCGAAGCTGGCGCGAAAGCGGGTATCCGTTACATTGAGCGTCTACTAAACGACGACGAAGCTGGCATTATGAAGCCAGCGGCTATCTTTGTTGAGCCAGTGCAAGGTGAAGGCGGTGTTATTCCGGCTCCTGCTTCTTGGCTACGTGAGCTTCGTCGTATTTGTGATGAGCACGATATCCTACTTGTTCTAGATGAAATCCAATGTGGCGTAGGTAAAACCGGTCACCGTTTTGCATTTGAAGAGGCGGGTATCGTGCCTGACATTTTATGTCTATCTAAGGCGATTGGCGGTGGATTACCTATGTCTCTACTTGTGTTCAAGAAAGAGATCGATACCTGGAATGCAGGTGAGCACACAGGCACCTTCCGTGGTAACCAACTTGCTATGGTATCTGGCGCTAAAGCTCTAGAGATCATCGAGCGTGATGGTTTAGTTGAGCACGCAGCGACAGCGGGCCAATATCTGCGAGCAGGCCTTGAGGCAATTCAGAAGAAAGTAAACTGTATCGCGGAAGTACGCGGCAAAGGTCTAATGCTTGGCGTTGAGGTCGTTAAACCATCGGGCGAGCGTAACAAGTTTGGCGAGCGTGTTGCTGATAGTGCATTGACGCTAGGCATTCAGCGTGCGGCGCTTGAGCGCGGCTTGATGGTTGAAAAGGGTGGTCGTGACGGCAGTGTTATCCGCTTCTTGCCACCTCTGATCATCACACATGAGCAAATCGATTTCGCGCTTGAGACAATGGAAGCAGCAATCATTGCAGCTGGCGGTTCATACACTGACCCAGCGCCAACTAATAGTGAGTGGAAGAAGCACTTCATTCACACAGGCGCAGAGGGCGCTGCTGAATTTGCTAAGGTGATGCACCACACCACTGAATCAATGAAAGCGGTATTCGAGCAAACAGACAAGCCATATTCAGGCATGAACCCTGTAGAGCTTGAACAAGCGATCAACAGCGTTGACCTGAGCACGGGTAATCGTGAGCTTACTGACGTGGTTGATGATGCCTCTGAGCTGGTTGCCAAGAACTCAATTATGGTTCAGCACCCAAGCTGCATCGCACACCTACACACGCCACCTCTAATGTCTGCAGTAGCGGCAGAGGCGATGATCGCAGGTCTTAACCAGTCTATGGACTCTTGGGACCAAGCATCGGCAGCCACCTATGTTGAGCAAAAGGTTGTGGACTGGATGTGTGAGCAGTACGAAATGGGTGATAAGGCTGACGGCATCTTTACCAGTGGCGGCACACAGAGTAACCAAATGGGCCTAATGCTGGCACGTGATTGGTTTGCAGACATCACCAGTGGTCATTCTATCCAGAAAATGGGTAACCCAGACTACGCAGACAAACTGCGTATCGTGTGCTCGAAAAAATCTCACTTTACAGTGCAAAAAGCCGCGGCTTGGATGGGGCTAGGTGAGAAAGCGGTAGTAACTGTAGATACTCATGCCGATGGCACTATGCACATCGAAGCGCTTTCAAAAGAAATCTCTGCGCTAAAAGAGCAGGGCCTGATGCCATTCGCTTTAGTCGCAACTGCAGGTACTACTGACCACGGCGCTATCGACAACATAGATGCGATGGCCGAAGTCGCTCGTGAGCAAAACCTATGGCTACATGTTGATGGTGCTTACGGCGGCGCGCTAATGCTAAGCAGTCGTAAAGACCGTTTAAAAGGTATCGAGAAAGCAGATTCAGTGTCTGTAGACTTCCACAAACTGTTCTATCAAACAATCAGCTGTGGCTCGCTACTTATCAAAGACAAGTCGAACTTTAAGTACCTGCTTCATCACGCGGATTACCTAAACCGAGAGCACGATGAGCTTCCAAACCTAGTAGACAAGTCTATTGCGACCACTAAGCGTTTCGATGCATTGAAAGTCTATATAACGATGCAAAACGTGGGTCCTAAGGCGCTTGGTCAAATGTATGATCACCTGCTGGATCAGACTCAAGAAGTAGCTCAGATGGTGCGCGAGCATGAGATGTTTGATCTGCTAGCAGACCCAGCGCTATCAACGGTTCTGTTCCGTTGTAAGCACCTAGATGAAGCGCGTCTCGACAAGCTAAATCAAAAGGTGCGTATCGAAGCGCTAACTCGTGGTGTGGCTGTTTTGGGCGAGACAGTTGTCGACGGTCACTCTGCACTTAAATTTACTATTTTGAATCCTTGTCTGACTCTTTCAGACTTTGAAAAACTTTTAAATGACATTGATAAGCTAGCGGTTGAGCTAGCGGCTTCTGGACTATAAGGAAAACAATATGGCAGTTTTGCAAATCGGAGCTGGTGGTGTTGGTTGGGTTGTTGCGCATAAAGCAGCACAAAACAACGACGTTCTTGGAGACATCACTATCGCATCTCGAACTGTAGCGAAATGTGACAAGATCATTGAATCTATCAAGGGTAAAAACAACCTAAAAGATCCTTCTAGGAAGTTGGAATCTCGCGCAGTAAACGCTGATGACGTAGAAGCTCTAGTTGCACTAATTAAAGAAGTGAAGCCTGATCTAGTGATCAACGCGGGTCCTCCATGGGTGAACATCACCATCATGGAAGCGTGTCTGCAGGCTAAGGTTTCTTACCTAGATACTTCTGTTGCTGTTGACCTATGTTCAGAAGGCCAGCAAGTACCACAAGCTTACGATTGGCAGTGGGAGTTCCGTGACAAGTTTAAACAAGCGGGCATTACTGGCATCTTAGGCGCGGGCTTCGATCCGGGCGTAGTAAGCGTATTTGCTGCTTACGCGGTTAAGCACCTGTTCGATGAGATCGAGACCATCGACGTAATGGATGTGAACGCAGGCGACCACGGTAAGAAGTTTGCGACTAACTTTGACCCAGAAACCAACATGCTAGAAATCCAAGGTGACTCTTTCTATTGGGAAAATGGTGAGTGGAAGCAAGTAGGTTGTCATTCTCGTATGTTTGAGTTCGATTTCCCGCTAGTAGGTAAGCACAAGGTTTACTCTATGGCGCACGACGAAGTTCGTTCTATGCAAGAGTTTATTCCGGCTAAGCGCATCGAGTTCTGGATGGGCTTTGGTGACACTTATTTGAACTACTTCAACTGCATGCGTGACATCGGTCTGCTAAGCCCAGATCCGCTAACTCTGCATGACGGCACTGTAGTTCAGCCTCTGCACGTACTAAAAGCACTTCTACCTGACCCAACTTCTCTAGCACCGGGCTACACAGGTAAAACCTGTATCGGTACTTGGGTTCGCGGTATCAAAGATGGTAAACAGCGTAGCGTATTCATCTATAACAACGCTGACCACGAAGTGGCTTACGAAGACGTTGAGCACCAAGCGATCTCTTACACCACAGGTGTTCCTGCAATCACGGCTGCACTGCAATACTTCCGTGGTAAGTGGGCGGAAGCGGGCGTGTTCAACATGGAACAGCTAGACCCAGATCCGTTCCTAGAGACCATGCCTGAGATCGGCCTAGATTGGCACGTTCAAGAGCTGGACGCAGAAACGACACCAGACATTCAGATCCTTAAATAAGATCGACTAGAGAATTCAAAGCCGATGCTCGCATCGGCTTTTTTATGATGAAAGTGAAATCTATGAATCATTCTGAACTGCAAACCCCATTCTTCATGATTGATGAAGCCAAGCTTATCGAGAACTTGGAAAAAGCGAAGACCCTAAAAGAGCTCTCTGGCGTGAAGCTAGTGCTGGCGCTTAAGTGCTTCTCTACTTGGGGTGTGTTTGACATCATTAAGCCTTACCTTGAGGGCACCACAAGCAGTGGCCCTTACGAGGTGAAGCTAGGTCATGAAACCTTTGGTGGTGAGACGCACGCTTATAGCGTTGGCTATACAGAGCAAGACGTTATCGAGGTTGCAGATATCTGCGACAAGATGATCTTTAACTCTCAAAGCCAGCTTGCGCATTATCGTCACCTTGTTGAAGGTAAGGCTTCTGTTGGTCTGCGTCTAAACCCAGGTGTGAGCGTAGCAGGACAAGACTTGGCAAACCCAGCGCGTAAATATTCGCGCCTAGGCGTTCAAGCTGGCCAGATCAAGCCTGAGGTGTTCGAGAGTATCGATGGCGTGATGTTCCACATGAATTGTGAGAATAAGAGTGCAGACTCTTTTATCGCGCTTCTAGATTCTATCTCAGAGCAGTTTGGTCACTATCTGGATAAGATGGAGTGGGTGAGCCTAGGTGGCGGTGTGTTCTTTACTTGGCCTGGCTATGAGCTAGAGAAACTAGCCGCAGCCCTTAAAGCTTTCTCTGAAAAGCACGGCGTGCAGCTTTATCTAGAGCCGGGTGAGGCAATCATCACCAAAACTACTGATCTTGTAGTAACCGTGGTTGATATCGTTGAGAACGAGAAGAAGACGGCTATCGTTGATTCTGCAACCGAGGCGCACCGTCTAGATACCCTTATTTATGACGAGCCAGCCTCTATTCGTGAAGCCACTGATGGAGCAGAGCATCATTATGTGATTGGCTCATGTTCATGCCTTGCAGGCGATCAGTTCTGTGAAACTGAGTTTGAACAGCCGCTAGAGATTGGTCAGCGTCTGCACATCATGGACAGTGCAGGCTACACCATGGTGAAGCTCAACTGGTTCAACGGCATCAAGATGCCATCTATCTACTGTCAGCGTGTAAGCGGTGAGGTAGTAAAATTGAATGAGTTTGATTACTCAGACTTTAAACGCTCACTGTCACAGTGGTCGGTATAATCTGAATATCAAAAAGCCCTGCTCACTGAGCAGGGCTTTGTTGTTTTTGGGGCTTAGGCTTCTTCGACCACAACCCTCGTATCCTCGCTCAAGGATTCAAGCTCTTTACGAACATCCTCTACTTGAACCTCGGCTGGCAGTTTGAGTGCGAGCTCTGCTGTAAACAGACTTGAGCTTACACCGCCGCCACCGGCTAGGAATACACGGTGGCAGTCCATATCTAGGATACTGATGCCTTGGCTATCCAGAACCTGAGTGATCTCGTTAACGATACCAGCGCGGTCACCAGCGTCGACTCTTAGGCTGAAGATCTCATTGGTATCGTGAAGTGAATCATCGCTTTCTGTGATTTGTGAAACTAGATTCTCAGCGTTGGCAAAGGCGTTTTTTACCACTTCGGCGTTGACCTCTGGCATCTCTACCTTGATGACCCCCGCGACTTGATTATCAATAAAATTCACCTTACTGATAAGCCACTTGCCGCCGTTTTCATGTGTGATGGCTGAAAGCCGCTTTATCGTCGAGGGTGAAGCTGTGCCAATGAAATTGACGATGAATGATGTTTTCATGGGGAATCCCTCCACAGTTTATAAGTCTATGAATTACATAGGTATATCTTTAGTTTAGGAAACAATCATCGGCCGCGCATGATATCAATCAACAATTCTTCCTAATCTTATACTCGAATGCTAAAAATATGATTCCATTAACAATTTTCTTTTTGCGAGGGATAGAGGGCGTGAGATTGAGGTCACTGAATGGGTGTAAAGTGCTCCAACCACTTCATATTTCGAGGCGATTTGTCATAAAAGTGATGCGAATCAGCGGATAACCTTTTATGCTACGCAGGTATTTTTAAGGAAGTGAATATGATCATAAAACCTCGAATTCGTGGATTTATTTGTACCACAACGCACCCAGTTGGCTGCGAAGCAAACGTAAAAAAACAAATTGAATATACCAAGGCTCAAGGCAAGATCGAGAACGCACCTAAGCGCGTTCTAGTTGTTGGCTCTTCAAGTGGCTACGGTCTATCGTCGCGTATTGCAGCTGCGTTTGGTGGTGGTGCTTCAACTATCGGTGTTTTCTTTGAAAAGCCGGGCACAGACAGAAAACCAGGCACTGCAGGTTTCTACAACGCAGCCGCGTTTGACAAGTTAGCGCAAGAAGAAGGCCTGTACGCGAAAAGCCTAAATGGCGACGCTTTCTCTAATGAAGCTAAGCAAAAGACTATCGAGCTTATCAAGCAAGACCTAGGTCAGATCGATATGGTGGTTTACTCTCTGGCATCTCCAGTACGTAAGCTTCCAGAAACGGGTGAACTGATCCGTTCATCTCTAAAGCCAATCGGTGAGACTTACACCTCAACTGCAGTTGATACTAACAAAGATGAAATCATCGAAGCGAGTATTGAGCCTGCAACTGAGCAAGAGATCGCTGATACTGTTACCGTAATGGGCGGTCAAGATTGGGAACTTTGGATGGACGCGCTTTCTGAAGCGGGCGTTCTAGCCGAAGGTTGTAAGACAGTAGCGTACAGCTACATCGGTACTGAGCTGACTTGGCCTATCTATTGGGACGGCGCTCTAGGCCGCGCTAAGATGGACCTAGACCGTGCATCAAGCGAGCTAAACGAGAAACTATCTGCAATCGGCGGCACAGCTAACGTTGCGGTTCTGAAGTCTGTAGTAACTCAAGCAAGTTCTGCTATCCCAGTAATGCCTCTTTATATCGCTATGGTATTTAAGAAGATGCGCGAAGAAGGTGTGCATGAAGGCTGTATGGAACAGATCTATCGCATGTTCAGCCAGCGCCTGTATAAAGCTGACGGCACAGCGCCTGAAGTAGATGACCAAAACCGTCTGCGTCTGGATGACTGGGAACTGCGTGATGACATTCAACAGCACTGTCGCGATCTATGGCCTCAGATCACCTCTGAGAACCTAAAAGAGCTAACAGACTATCAAGAGTATAAAGATGAGTTCCTTAGCCTATTTGGCTTTGGTATCGACGGCATCGATTACGAAGCGGATGTAAATCCAAACGTAACGTTTGAGGTTATCGACATCTAATCTTCGCTGATGAGAATGTAAAAAGGGGCGCTAAGTTAGCGCCCCTTTCTTATATCCGGTGTACTCGATTAAGAGTAAAGACCTAGGTTTTCTTTTGCGTAAGCTTCAAACTCGGTGAAACCGCCCACGTGCTCTTGATCTACAAAGATTTGAGGAACAGTTTCAACTGGCTTTCCTACAGTCTTCTCAAGGTCAGCCTTTGAGATACCTTCTGCGTGAATATCAACGTAACGATAGTTAAAGTCATCACGCTTTGCTTTTAGTTCTTCCGCTGCATCTTTAGCGCGAACACAGAATGGGCAACCAGGACGTCCAAAAATTACTACAAACATACATTTCTCCTTATTTGTTTTGCAAAATGATGCCTTAAGCCTTGGGGGAAATAAAGAAACTTTTGCCGTTTAGTGTGATAGGTGATGCCTATTAAAGCAGAATCAAACTTTGCTAACTTGTGATCAACTAGGTAATCTAAACTAAATAGTAAATATGCAATAAGGTATATTGAACTAAATCAATAACTAATCGCTAGCTAGGAAGCATTCTGGTCGTATCATCATTACAAGGGAAGTAAAGATATGTTCCAATTCATGACTACGTCTCGCATCATCTTCGGAGAAGGGGCGCTCCAATCTTCATTGTCTGTTCTTAATCAGTTTGGCTACAGCGTTTTATTGGTCACAGGTAAGGACCTATCTCGCTCTCAGGTCATCACGCGTTATCTGAAAAGCCAAAACATGCGCTATCAACACATCTCAGTAACCAGCGAACCCAACATTACTATGGTGGAAGAATCCGCCGTGGTGGCGCGTCGCTTTAAGCCAGACATGGTTGTTGCCATGGGCGGGGGCAGCGTGCTGGATATGGGTAAGGCATTGGCCGCCATGGTGACTAACACTGGTGACCTGTATGACTATGTAGAAGTTGTAGGTCGCAACGTGCCGATAAAGGCTGAGCCTGTGCCTATGATTGCCATTCCAACCACGGCCAGTACCGGGGCTGAGGTGACTAAAAACGCGGTGCTTAAATCGGGACAAGACAAGGTTAAAGTGAGTTTAAGAAGCCCAGATATCTTGCCGAACGTCGCTATTGTTGACCCAACACTAACCTATGGCACAGATCCAGGCACGTCAGGCAGAGGCGCAATGGATGCCTTTACCCATCTTATGGAAGCATATGTGTGTGGAGAGCCGAATCCACTCACGGATATGATTTGTGAAGAGGGGCTTCGCCGCTTATCTCGCTCAATCCTGCCAGGCTGTCGTCAAGACAACCCAAGGGCGAGAGCGGATCTCTCTTTTGCCGCTATGCTAGGTGGTATGGCGATTACAAATGCCAAACTCGGTGCAGCGCATGGCTTGGCTTCAGCGTTAGGCGGTAAGATCTCGGCGCCACACAGCGTGATTACCGCACGCCTGGCACCCTTTGTCATGCGTGAGAATATGCGCGCGGCCAAACAAAATGGACGCAATGATCTGTTAACCCGATATCGTAAGATTTCACAGCTTTTAACTGAGGATTCGGATGCGCAAATGGAAGATGGCATCGAGTGGGTTAATCAGATGCTGGATAAACTCGAGATCCCAACCCTTTCTTATTACGGGTTGTGTGACACCGCTTTTGATGTAGTAGCGCAAGATGCGCTCAAGTCGGTGGCCATTCAAGGTAATCCATTACCACTAACAGAAGACAGGCTAGTAGAAGTGTTGAATCAAGTTTGTTACTGTCCTGTTAATCAAGCCTCATCGGATAGAACCCGCAGAGGCGATCTCTCAGAAATGCATTAAACGAAGGAGTGAGAATGTCTTCTAGCTATGTACCGCCTAAGGTATGGACCAACACAGATACCGGAGGCGAATGGTCTAAGATAAACCGTCCGGTCTCTGGCGCAACCCATGACAAAACCTTACCAGAAGGGGAGCACCCATTTCAGCTCTACTCACTTGGCACGCCAAATGGGCAAAAGGTCACTATCATGTTTGAAGAGCTTCTAGCAGCGGGTGTGAAAGAAGCAGATTACGATGCTCATATTATTCGTATTGGCGATGGCGATCAGTTTTCATCAGGCTTTGTTTCGGTTAACCCGAACTCGAAA
The DNA here is from genome assembly GCF_024347675.1 of Vibrio ishigakensis. NCBI lineage: Bacteria > Pseudomonadati > Pseudomonadota > Gammaproteobacteria > Vibrionales > Vibrionaceae > Vibrio > Vibrio ishigakensis. The sequence goes on from NZ_AP024881.1 coordinate 1,281,046, forward strand.
ATTCCGGCGCTGGTGGATAAGTCCGGTGATGAGCCAGTAAACGTGTTTGAATCGGGCAATATCTTGCTCTATCTAGCGGAGAAGTTTGGTAAGTTTGTTCCAACCGAGCCTGCCAAGCGTGCCCAAGTACTGAACTGGCTATTCTGGCTTCAAGGCTCGGCACCGTATCTAGGCGGTGGTTTTGGCCATTTCTACGCGTACGCACCAGAGAAGTTTGAATATCCAATTAACCGTTTCACTATGGAAGCCAAGCGCCAACTGGACGTATTGGATAAAGAGTTGGGTCGCAATCAGTATCTTGGTGGCGATGAATACACTATTGCAGATATGGCCACTTGGACTTGGTATGGCGGTCTGGTACTTGGGCGTTTATATGACGCGGCCGAGTTCCTGCAGGTTGATGAGTATAAGAACCTACAGCGTTGGGCCAAGGATATTGATGCGAGAGAAGCTGTTCAGCGTGGTCGTATCGTGAATCGCTCATGGGGCGAAGACTATGAGCAGGTGGTGGAGCGTCACAGCGCAGCAGACATTGATTCTGTATTGGCTTTAAAGCCTTAAAAATCAACAAGTAGTAAAAAGCCCAGCATGTTTGCTGGGCTTTTTTAAATTCTAGCGAGGTTCTTCGTCTTTACCAAATCGAGAATCCCTTAGGGCTTCTTTTACACGCTTTAGATTGTCTCTAAAACCGCTGCCACGGCGCAGGGTAAAGCCGGTTGCAAGTACGTCGATGATGGTCATCTGAACGACTCGGCTCGCCATTGGCATGTAGACATCGGTATCTTCTGAGATATCCAAGGTAATAGTAAGCGAAGCGACCTTGTGTAGAGGTGAGTCCTTGGCGGTGATGGCGATAACCGTTGCACCATTGTCACGAGCTAGGGTCGCAATTTCGATAAGACTCTTAGTGCGACCCGTGTGTGATACCAACACCACAACATCATTGTCTGTGCTGTTGATGCAACTCATGCGTTGCATAACAGGGTCATCAAAACAAGAAATAGGGATGTTGAAACGAATAAATTTGTTTTGCGCGTCTTTTGCTACCGCAGATGATGCACCCTGACCGAAGAAAGAGATACGCTTTGCTTGAGTAAGTAGGTCTACAGCACGGTTGATCTGATGCGCATCGAGGTTGTTCTTAGCAACATCAAGGCAAGCCATGGTCGATTCAAAGATCTTATGCGTGTATGCATCAGGACCATCACTCTCTTCAACGTTTCGGCTTACATAAGGAGTGCCGTTAGCTAGGCTTTGAGCCAAGTGAAGTTTGAAGTCGGGGAAACCCTTGGTATCTAAACGACGGCAAAAGCGGTTTACTGTAGGTTCACTCACGTCGGCTAACTTAGCTAAAGTCGCAATACTAGAGTGAATTGCAGTCTGCGGATTCGCCATGATCACTTCAGCTACTTTTCTTTCTGATTTACTGAAGTTATCAAGGTTCTTCTGAACTTTTTCTAAAGTATTCATAAGGTTGGCACAATCAATAGTCGAAAACGAAGTCTCATGAAAAGGGGGAGGAGACTCCAAAAATTAATTTCAGTATATACCGAACTTCCTTCACGGTGTAATAAATCCGAAACTTTATAACAAATAAAACGTTAGAATATGACAAGCCTCAAATATGAGAGGCTTGGGCGATCAAATATGCAGGAGATAAGCGTTCAATCGCGATTTAATTGCACTATTATTTCGAGCTGTGAAGTAAAAAAACTACAGTTTTTCACCCAGAATAGCTTGGGTTGTAGCTTCAATTTGCTTAGTTAGAGACGGCGCTAGAATAGCGATCTCTTTTTGCTCTTTAAGGATATTTTGCAATATCTCTTTGGTGGTTAGCGGGTTTGCTAGTACTACTCTAAATACTGTTGTGGTCAGATTATCAAACTGATGTGGAGTCAGCGTAGTACGAGATACAAATGAGAGGCCGTTTTCACGCTGTCGCTTTTGAATAAACTGGGTAAGGCTATTGAGAAGCTCATTCAGTTTTTGCTTCTGTTTTCCTTTGGCCATAGCCATCGCTTGTTGTACATGTGGCGGAGCATAGCGGTAGGTCAGAAGGCAAAGTTCAGGCTCAGTTACCAACTCAAAATGGTCTTCTTCTTTAATCAGATCTGCAAAATATCTAGCCTTATCGATACCATTATCGATAAGAAGTTCATAACCCGGCCGACTTAAGATATGCATGCTTGAGTAAACCAGCATAGCCATTCCAGAGCGAGAGCCCTCAAGAGAATGTCGGCCAAGGTCTTTTGAACCCTTACGCAGAATATAAGCTGCGTGATGCTCGACGCTAGACATAGCATTTGGGTCCTTGAACAACACCATACCCGCACCCATAGGGATATAAAGCTGTTTGTGAGCATCGATAGTCACTGAATCAGCACGCTCGATTCCTGACAGTAGATGACGATAGGTGCTTGACATCAAGGTCGCGCCACCCCAAGCCGCATCTACATGGAAGTGACAATCGTGTTGTTCACAGATATCTGCAATGTCATTAAGTGGGTCGATATTACCCGTTTCAGTGGTACCAGCCACACCCACTACAGCGATAGGTTTGATCTTATTCTGTTCAAGCTCTTCTAGCTTCAGTTTAAGATCATCGATATCGATGCGGTTGTTCGCATCTGTTTTTACTCGAACTAGGTTGTCGTGACCAAGACCCAATACATCCGCAGCTTTCTTAAGGGAGTAGTGACCACGTTCAGAGACCAGTACAGCCATACCTTGATAGCCGTAATGCAGAAGCGCTTTCAGAAGGCCTTGCTTCTGAATACCCTCAAAGTCACCATCGGCAGGGAAGGCGTTATTGCGCGCTACCCAAAGAGCGGTGATGTTGGCTATAGTACCGCCCGAGCAAAACGCGCCCAGTGAGTGTTTAGCACTGTGCAACCACTGCTGATAAAATGACTCTTCACGACCATAGGTGAGGTTATGAAGCATACCCAATACTTGACGCTCAAGTGGAGTAAAAGCCTTAGAGGTTTCAATCTTCACCAGATTCTGGTTAAGAGCGATCATGATTTTCGACAGCGGCATTAAGAAGTAAGGCAGCGCCGAGGTCATGTGGCCGATAAAGCTTGGCGCAGAGGTATGAACCGAGTGCGAAACTAGGGTATCGAGAAGATGCTGGGTGTGCTCAGAAACAAATGTAGGTTGCTCTGGAAGGTCCGCTGAGTTGAAGTCTTTTTCAATCTCGCGCAGAGGCTTTTCTTCCGCAACGATGTGCTCTTTGAGAAATTCGTTTAGGTTGAGGGACAAACGCTGCTCAATTTGAGTTAGGGTTGATTCTGGCCCTTCCGGGACAGTGAATATCTTCAACAACCGTTCAAAATCTACCAGTGCTTTTCTTTCCTGTGAAACCATATCCGAATTTATATTTCGCTATTACAGGCGGGACAATGTAATAGATAATTTAGTCAATGTCCCGTATTTTTTGAAATGAGATAAGATTGCTTTATCTATTATTTGCAATTAGTTTCATTGGCTTGCTGAACAGAAGTGTTATAAGCATCCAATACAGGTTGAATCTTGTTCGGATGGCTTAAAAGTTCAGCAAGAGCAGAGCGAAATTCGTAATTTTGTGGATGAGGTTTCGCCTGACGATATTCAAAGCTTGCCTTGGCGACTTCGCCTAATTTATCGTCACGCTCAGAAAGAGCCTTAATATCTTGCTGACTCAGTTGTAGCCAAGATTCCACATCCAACTCCGTCGACACCTTAACTGGTTGTTCAGTCAGTAAGGTAGAAACCGCAAGTCGATTCAGCTCAAAGTGCTTTTCGCGACCATCAAGGAACCAGTCACTTACTTCTCTTAGATCTGGGTTTGCTGTACTAGTGAGTTCAGCAAGGTCCTGATACCACTGAATGGAGGCGTCGATATAGGTGTTGTATTTATTAATCTGGCACTCAGTGTTGGCAGCGAACGCAAACGTTGGAGAGAGTGTAGATACCGCTGCACATGCTAAAAACAACGCTTTTTTCATCGTTTAAATCCCTTTGATTGAAGTGCGTTTAATCTAACAAATTCGGCACTTCAAGACACAAGCTATTTACTGAGTTGTGATGAAGCGCCGTGCTGGTGGCGATTAAATCAACCGACAAAGCCAGCAAAAGCCAAGATGCACACAGGAACTAATAGTGACAGCAGGAAACCGCTAACTATAGCTACAGGTACACAACGAATACCCCCAGTGGTTTGGATGATCGGCAGGGTAAAGTCCATCGCTGTCGCACCGGCAAAGCCAATGGCGGTACAAGGTCTGCTTTTAATCAGTACAGGGATAAATATAAGTGCCAGCAGTTCTCGAAGCAGTTCGATAATTAGCGAAGCACTGCCGTACATAGGGCCAAAGCTGTCGCTGATCAATATGCCAGTAAGAGAGTACCACCCAAAACCCGAGCCCATGGCTAGACCTTGCATTAAAGGCAGATCCAACAGGGTTGCTGCAATCATACCGCCTATCCATGACGTAATAACGATGACTGCAGCGATGGTGATGCCTTGTTTGTTGATAAGTATTTCTTTTAGGGTCAAACCGCTATTACGAAGTTGTATACCGATAAAGAAAAGCAATACAAACAGTGTCCATTCGCTGGCGGTGTGTACCCAAGCCCAGTATCCCGGTAACAGCAAACCAACGATTACCCCTAGCGCCACAATGAAGACCAACTTTAATGACTCTGATGCCATCTGCAGTAATGGCAATTTATTTTGTTTGCCTTCGACCTTTAATGGCATCACTTTGTCGATAAATGGCAAGGCCATGAGGTTACACAGCGAGATAGCGATGAAAAAGGTAGCGGTAACGGTGAGAATGTTCTGAACATTCGCTCCCAGTCCTTCCATGTCTGCAATGCTCAGTCCCATCAAAAATAAGATAAACAGAACCGTGTGAGAGCAAAGCTTGTTGAGTAGTCCCAACAATGACTGATTTGAGGTGGAAATGAGATAACCCACCACTAAAGGAAGAAAGATAAACAGCAGACCAGATAACATGCGCAGACAATGAATAAGTATTTATTAGATGAATGTGAGAATGTATAACAAAGCGTGAGCGGGTGCAAAATTCTTATTGGGTTCAGGTACTTGCGCAAACTTTTTGTCTATCTCCATTCCTAATCGTTTTTTCTTCATATTTACGCAGATTTTAAACAGAAAACGATTTTGGGGTGAAGTCGCACTTTCTCATACTCTTTCCTTTGCGTTTCCTACTTGCCTAATTACGCACTCTATCGGCTAGAAATTTACGATTAAAAGGGAAAAGGAGAGGAGGGATAGGATGAACTCAAATCAGGATAAACAGAGTAAGGTAGTCGAATACCTTAGAGAGTTGGATGGGATATCGACTCATTCTATGTTTGGCGGTATCGGGTATTTCCAAGGCGATGCCATGTTTCTATTGGTTTATGATGGCAAGACTTATTTAAGAGGTGGCGGGGAGTTATCTGAACAATTTAGGCAGTACCAGTGTCAGCAGTTTGCATTTCAAAAGCGTATTGGTTGTGCGCGTGTGGAATATTTCGAGATAGACGATCTATTTGACGCCCAGAGTGATGACTTTGAGGTGCTATTAAAGCGCTCACTGGCATTTGCACATCAAGACAAAGATTGCAGGGGACAATGTCGCCGCTTAAGGGATCTCCCAAACCTGCAACTAAGCATAGAGAGAATGTTGGTCCGAGTTGGGGTTTGCGATATTGAAACACTGAATAACCTTGGCGCTGCCTGTGTTTTCGTCCGGCTCAAGCAGATATATGGTCAAGATCTGAGTCTTAACTTGCTATGGAAGCTCGAAGGTGCGCTTAGACAAATCCACTATACCCTGCTCGATCATAGGGTAAAGAACCAACTGGTCAGTCAGATAAACCGTAATCAACTCGATAGCTACTGACGAAAAACGCCTGCATATTTGCAGGCGTTTTTTATAAAGAGTCGGGATTAATCGATCAGGCCGTATTGCTCGCCTAGTACCTTAATGATCTCTTTTTTAGGGTCATCACTAAGTACGATAGGCTTGCCGGTGATCTTCTCAGCAATACCTGTATAGGTACGAGACAGATCCATCATTGCAGAAAGAGGCAGTTCGTTTTCGCGAGCAAGTGCTTCACGCTCGTCCATACGCTCTTTGTTTAGAAGGATGTCAGCATCAGGGAAATGGTTAAGCAAGAACTGGCGGAATCCTTCTTTAGAGTTTTCTACGATTTTACCTTGCTTGTAGCTTGACTCATCCCAGATACGAGATGAATCAGGTGTTCCCACTTCATCCATATAGATAAGCTTTTCGTTACCCGCAGCGTCTGTCACGTAGCCAAACTCAAACTTGGTATCGACAAAGATCTGATTAACCTCAGATAGAGCGTTGTCGATAACACTGAAGCCTTGCTTTAGAAGCACTTCATACTTATCGACATCCTCAACAGCAGAGAAATTGAATGCTGAGAAATTGTTTACCAAGTCTTTACGAGTGATATTTACATCGTCGGCTTCTGGTACATTTGGAATACCACGCAATATACCCTTAGTGGACGGGGTGATTAGTAGCTCGTCCAAAAGACCGTCTTTGACCAGACCTTCGGGTAGGTCGATACCACAGAACTCACGTTCGCCTTTTTCGTAGGCGCGCCACATGGAGCCTGTAATGTATTTACGGCAGATGGCTTCAACCATAACAGGTTTTGCTTTTTGAACGAACCATACGAGTGGGTGAGGGATGTCTAGGATATGACTGTCTGCTAAGCCGTTGTCTTTGAATAGCTTAAACCAGTGGTTAGAGATAGCGTTTAAAGCTGCCCCTTTACCTGGAACGCCTTTAAGGCCATTTTCACCATGCCAGATGCAGTCGAACGCTGAGATACGATCACTGATCACCATGATAGCCAGCGGCGCATCTTCTGCTACATCGTAGCCTTTTTCCTTGATTAGGCGACGGCTATCTTCTTCCGTCAGCCAATATACCGAACGTACCTTACCACTGTGTACTGGCTTATCAGTACGGATAGGTAGATCATCATTAACGTCTAATACTTGAGTCGCAACAGTCATATTTTGAATCCAGTGCAGGAAAATCTGATGCGAATCATACACAGGAAATAATGACGGATCCATTATTAAAGCAAACGTTTGCGCAAATCCTCTCCTATCACAAACCTTTACTTGATTTTGATCAGTGGAGTAGTGCTTTTGTAGCGCCAGTAAAGATAAGGCAACAGTTACTGCGCTCAGCTAGAGAAAGGAGTTGAGCCTTTGCATTGGCATCAAAATTGTCGCTGGCAACCACGGCACTGGCATTGCCATTAGTAAGGGCACGAATTACCACTTCCATTTCATTGTGTTGATTAGATGGTTTTAGTTGTACCACCTTTTCACACTCCACATGATGCTTAACAAAATAGTCTCTCTCTGGCAGTTCAGTTTGGGCGGTAAATAGAACCCACTTAGGTGCTGCAGATGCCTTAGCGAGAAGGCTGAAAGAACTGTCACTCATAAGGTGATGAGCAAGATTAGTAGGGGTTGAATCATATGTGGTGTTGAAATGCATTACTGTATCTCCGTACATACTGTATGAATAAACAGTAATGCCTGTATGGATAAAGATCAAGCATTAAATATCGATTTTTTAAACAAAAAACCCAGCCTTAGGGCTGGGTCATGTTTGTGGGTTTGCTTGAAACCTTAGCGAACGCTGTCTCGGACGGACTTATTTTGATTAGCTATTAGCTCTTCTTGATTGTAGCGATTTACGTCTATGAGAGCCGTTTGCTTGCAGGTGTCACAGGTGTAGTTTGTGTATCCGTCTAGATAGGTGAGAGGCTCTACAAATGCGACTTTTTTACACCAGTCGCACGCAGCGAATTTTTTTTGCATGAAATCTTTACTCCGGCACTTAACAAATCTCAATTCAAGTAACGACTTCCTGTCGTCGCTATGAGATTAGAAAGGGTAAATTACATTCATGCAAAGCTAATGTTAATGTTTTGTGTAAGGGTTCGTGACCAAGGCACGTCGGTATGGCGTCTATTTGAGCAACTTGCGTTGGCTAGCGCCCTCAACCGGTCGACTCACTGATAAAGTACGGCCTTTTTTAAGTCCCACTTCATAGTCTTCAGTGATGTTTTTCATCGCTTCTTTAAGTTGTTTTTTGAAGGTCTCACGGTCGATGTTCTTGAACTCTTTATCTATGTAGTTCTTTATCTTGTTTTCGGAGTTGTCATCCGGCGCAATAGTTGGAAGCTTCTCCAGAGCACCTTCTATCCAACCAGAAAGGAAGGAGTTTACACGACGGGTCACCTCAGTTGAGGCAGTACCGGTTCCAGCAAAACTGTTACGGAAACGACCTGTGTGTTCATTCATCTCACGATAGACAACATCGAAGGCAAAGGCAGCAAAGATTGCACGATCAGCCTCACCGATAAACTCGGCGCGCTTAAGTCCTTTGTGATTAAGTAGCACAGCCTCTACTCCGAACTTGGTGTTAATGCCACGGATAATACGTAGAAGGTTATGACCAACATTACTCGGCAGTAGATGAGAGGATTGAGTCTTACCCATCTTGATAAACTCAATGTCATCCTTCTCTAGTCCGTATTTCAGCATCAAAGAATGCGCCATTTTAATGGCATTTGCGGCTTCATTGACGTTTGCTGAATTACCTAGTTCTAGACATTTCGCTATCTTTTTCAGGGCTTTATGTTTATTCATAGACTCTAACACTGCTCGAAAGGGGCACCTATTTTAGCGGTTTTCCTTGTCCGCATAAAGGACATTTTGTGATCTATGTATCAGGTGGTTTTGTAAGCGCTTGAAATCATGTAAAGTGTTGCGCAACGACTAAATATTCATTTCGAACATCGCTTAGATTCCAGTGAAGTTTTTGGCAGGAAGCATTATGTTACCAAGATTGGATCTTACTCCCTCTTTAAATGAAACCGTAAAAAGTTACCTTGAAGCCCTCGTTGAGCGTGGCTTTAGTGGTGATATTGAAACCAGTTATGCAAGCCGACTGGCTGTTGCAACTGACAACAGCGTCTATCAACAACTGCCGCAAGGTGTTGTCCACCCTAAAAGCTCGGAAGATGTTGAACTGCTGACTGCTCTTTGCAACGAAGAAGCTTTTCATAGCGTTCGTTTCTCTCCGCGAGGGGGCGGTACCGGTACTAACGGTCAGTCGCTCACTGAACACGTGGTGGTGGATTTCTCACGCCACATGAATCAACTGCTGGAGCTCAATGTTGAAGAGGGCTGGGTAAGGGTTCAAACGGGTATGGTGAAAGACCAATTGAACGACCTTGTACGAGCCCATGGGTTCTTCTTTTCTCCGGATCTATCCACCAGTAACCGCGCTACTATTGGCGGTATGATCAATACCGATGCCTCTGGGCAGGGCTCACTGCGCTACGGTAAAACCTCCGATCACGTTCTAGCGCTCAAAGCGGTGTTGGCTGATGGCTCTGTTCTTGACACAAGTAATCAGCACTCGAACCCTGAGGGCAGCTTTGCAGACAAGGCAGTGAAAACCACCTTCGAAATATGTAGCGAGTATCGACCTCAGATAGAAGATAAATTTCCGGACCTAAACCGTTTCCTCACCGGCTACGACCTTAAAAACGCTCTTGATGGCGAGCGCTTTGCTTCACATCGAGTTTTGTGTGGCTCCGAAGGCTCGCTAGGCTTTATCACCGAGGCGAAACTTAACCTTACTCCTATCCCTAAGAAGCGAGTATTAGTAAACGTCAAATACGACAGCTTCGATTCCGCACTGCGAAGCGCACCCATGATGGTTGAGGCGAACGCGCTTTCTGTTGAGACCATTGACTCTATCGTTCTAAATTTAGCCAAACAGGATATTGTCTGGCACACGGTCAGTGGGTTGATTACTGAAGTACCTGGGCAAGAGCTTTTGGGTATCAATGTGGTTGAATATGCTGGCGCTGATGAACAAGAGATTGAAGCCCAGATTAAAGAGTTGACCGCTAAGCTCGATCAGATGATTGCAGATAAGCAGGGCGGGGTGATTGGTTATCAAGTATGTAGTGACCTTGCTAGCATAGGCAAAATCTATGCGATGCGTAAGAAAGCGGTGGGTCTTCTTGGCGCAACCAAAGGGGCGGCTAAGCCTGTAGCCTTTGCTGAAGATACCTGCGTGCCACCTGAGAACCTAGCAGACTTTATTGTTGAGTTCCGAGAACTGCTCGACAGCCATAAACTGCATTATGGAATGTTTGGACATGTGGACGCGGGCGTACTGCATGTAAGACCAGCACTTGACCTATGTGACCCAGAGCAAGAAGCCTTGATGCACCAACTCTCAGATCAAGTTGTAGCTTTGGTGGCAAAATATGGTGGGTTGATGTGGGGTGAGCATGGTAAAGGTTTCCGCTCTGAGTACGGCCCTGAATTCTTTGGCGATGAGTTGTTTACTCAGCTAAGACGGGTTAAAGGGGCGTTTGATCCTCTCAATAAAATGAACCCAGGCAAGATCTGTACGCCGCTTACTTCTGAAGACGAGTTGGTGAAAGTTGCTGGGGTCAAGCGTGCGCATTTCGACCGTCAGATCCCCGTTACCGTGCGCGATAGTTTCAGCGGCGCAATGGAGTGTAATGGTAACGGCCTATGCTTTAACTACGATACCTCATCACCTATGTGTCCGTCGATGAAGGTACTTGCTGACCGCAGGCACTCTCCTAAAGGTCGCGCAGGTATTGTTCGTGAATGGCTGCGACAACTTTCAGAGCAGGGTTTAGATGTTCTCGATTTAGAGAGTAAGACTCTAGAAAGCAACGGCTCGCTAAAGGGCATGTTGGATAGGGTTCGTAATCGTCTCAACCAAAGACACGAATATGACTTTTCTCATGAAGTGTATGAGGCTATGCAAGGCTGTCTCGCGTGTAAGGCGTGTGCCACGCAGTGTCCTATTAAGGTTGATGTGCCGGACTTTAGAGCGCGCTTCCTAAATCTGTATCACTCTCGTTACCAAAGACCGCTGAAAGATTATTTTGTGGCAAATATCGAGAGCTTGCTTCCGGTCATGGCGACATCTCCCAAATTGGTCAATGGTGTATTGAATGCTAAATGGGTTCAATCTTTGGTGGCAAACTCGATCGGCTATCTAGACGCGCCATTGATGTCTTCGCCGACATTGAAATCACGCTTAAAGGCTCAGCAATTAGTCCCGTTTGATATGCAGAAATTGTCTGCTCTGAGTGAAGAGCAGAAACAGCAGCACTTGATCATAGTGCAAGACCCATTTACCAGTTATTACGATGCCAGTGTTGTGGATGATTTTGTATCTCTGGCGGTGAAACTGGGCTTTAAGCCGGTGATACTGCCATTTAAACCAAATGGTAAAGCGCAACACATCAAGGGTTTCTTGAAGAAGTTTAATGCGACCGCGAGCTCTACCGGGGAATTCTTACAACAGGTATCTAGCCTAAGCATACCTATGGTAGGGGTAGACCCAGCATTGGTGCTTTGCTATCGCGATGAGTATCGTCATCTAGACAAAGGTTTTGATTTTGATGTGCTGACCGTGCATGAGTGGCTACTGCCAAGGCTCGAGCGGTGTGGACCTATCAATTCAACAAAAGACAATACGCCTTGGTATCTGCTTGCGCACTGTACGGAAAAGACCATGCTGCCGAACGCTGAGAAGGAGTGGGGCGCTATCTTCGCTCATTTTGGTGGCAGCTTGCAGACGGTACCAGTAGGTTGCTGCGGCATGGCAGGCACCTTCGGTCACGAAGCGGACAAGTACCAATGGTCTAAAGATGTGTATGCCTTAAGTTGGAAGCCAAGACTTCAAGACCTTCCAAAAGAGCGTTGCCTAGTGACAGGCTATTCATGTCGAAGTCAGGTGAAGCGATTTGAGGGCGAGGCAGTGAAGCATCCGCTGCAGGCGCTGTTAGCCATCATCTAAAACGACAAAGGGTTGGCAATGGCCAACCCTTTTTCTATTTGGTGCTAATTTATTGCTTGGCTAGGAAGCTGGTTTTAGCGTTGTTGAACTTCTCAACATATGCACCCATCGCCTCACCATCCCAAGGGATAAGACCGCTGGCGATCATACGCTTGCTACCTGTACCTACGATCTCACCGTTAGCCTTGAACTCGAAGTTTAGGGTAACCACGCCGCGGCGACCTTTTACATCGAAGGTTGCGCTTGAAAGATCAACGTTAAGGTTTGATACATCGTACTTGGTGAACTCAAGCTTCATGCTCTCATAGATGATAAGAGGGCGCTTCGTATTGAACATCATCTGCTCTTGTTCCATCAAAGGAACCATGATGTGCGGGAAGTTCATACCAGAGAATTTCACATAACCACGAATTACTTCTTCGATAAGCTCGGCATTTTGACAGTTTTCACCCTCGCTATGCATACCAAGGTAAACCTTGTCGTTCGCATCCACTACCGCTTTGTTTTCTTCGCTTTCATGATTGATATGAAGCTCAGTACCTTCGGTAACCATGCCAGAAAACGTAAACTCCATTGAGCGAGAGATGCCTTCTTGTTGAAGCATTACCGCAAACAGAAGATCCCCAGGTACGCAGAAGCGAGAGTTGTCTTCGTCGTGGATAGGGTTGAAGTCGCCAGCGATGCCTTTTGCAAAGTTACTTGCTTGTGCTCGCGTGAAGTGGAACTGATTGTTTTCTTGAACAAAATAGGGAGTTAGAAACATAACCGCTTATTAAATTTATGTGTGACTAGCCAAAATTTTAAGGGAGTATATCAAACGCATAAATTTCAATGGTCTATCCAGTAACAATTGCTAGCAATTAAGATGTAATATTGGATGGTTACAGTAGGGAGGCGTTCGCTTTTTGCTCGATAAACCAGCTTGAAATACAAGCGTATTCGAGTGAATCTGTGATTGTTATTTTAAGGGATTTAGTTAAAATAACCCGCTTACTGTTCGAGGAGTCCAGTCACATCGGTAATTGTGATTGCCTTGAATAGAAATCATCTCGGCTTCGCTTTTCTAAGGCATTGAAAGGCGAGGGTATATTTTAAACATGTGTTACTGCGTGTGTAACACCACTGGAATAGGACAGACAATGCCTGTAATTACTCTTCCTGACGGCAGTCAGCGTCAATTTGACAACCCAGTTTCAACTCTAGAAGTCGCTCAATCAATTGGTCCAGGTCTTGCTAAAGCAACCATCGCAGGTCGTGTAAACGGCGAACGCTTTGATGCTTGCGATCTTATCGAGCAAGATGCTTCTCTTGAGATCATCACAAATAAAGACGAAGTAGACGGTCTAGAGATCGTTCGTCACTCGTGCGCACACCTACTAGGTCACGCTATCAAGCAACTTTATCCTGAAGCTAAGATGGCTATCGGTCCAACGATCGACAATGGCTTCTACTACGATATCGACCTTGAGCAGTCTCTAACGCAAGAAGATCTTGAAAAGATTGAAAAGCGCATGAAAGAGCTGGCGAAAACCAAGTATCAAGTAATCAAGAAAAAGGTTAGCTGGCAGGAAGCGCGAGACACTTTCGAAGCTCGCGGTGAAACCTACAAGATGGAAATCTTGGATGAGAACGTATCAAAAGATGATCGTCCGGGCCTTTACCATCACGAAGAATATGTAGACATGTGCCGTGGTCCTCACGTACCTCACATGGGCTTCTGCCAACACTTCACTATCCTGAATGTAGCAGGCGCATACTGGCGTGGTAACAGTGACAACAAGATGCTTCAGCGCATCTACGGTACTGCATTCCACGACAAGAAAGCTCTTAAAGCACACCTTACTCGCTTAGAAGAAGCGGCTAAGCGTGACCACCGTAAGATTGGTAAGCAGTTGGATCTATTCCACATGCAGCAAGAAGCACCGGGTATGGTGTTCTGGCACAACGACGGTTGGACTATCTATAAGACACTAGAAGGCTTCATCCGTGAGCAGCTAGTTAAGTTCGACTACGAAGAAGTACGTGCTCCGCTTATCCTTGACGTGAGCATGTGGGAAAAATCAGGTCACTGGGATAAGTACGGCGACATGATCTTCTCTACTGAGTCTGAGAAGCGCACTTACGCTGTTAAGCCAATGAACTGCCCAGGTCACCTACAGATCTTTAACCAAGGTTTGAAATCGTACCGTGACCTGCCATACCGTATGGCTGAGTTTGGTCTTGTTCACCGTAACGAGCCATCAGGTTCTCTACACGGTCTAATGCGTGTACGTTCATTTACTCAAGATGATGCGCACGTGTTCTGTACTGAAGAGCAGATCCTGCAAGAAGTATCTTCGTGCATCGAAATGGTGTTCGATACTTACAGCACATTCGGCTTTGAAAACGTTGATATCAAACTATCGACTCGTCCAGAGCAACGTGTAGGTTCAGATGAAATCTGGGACAAAGCAGAAAAAGCTCTAGAAGACGCGCTTAAAGCGAACAATCTAGACTTCGAGCTTCAGCCAGGTGAGGGTGCATTCTACGGTCCTAAGATCGAGTTCACTCTTTATGACTGTCTAGACCGTGCATGGCAGTGTGGTACTATCCAGCTAGACTTCTCTATGCCGGGTCGTCTTGGTGCTTCTTACGTTGGTGAAGACAACGAGCGTCATACTCCAGTAATGATTCACCGTGCGATTCTAGGTTCTCTAGAGCGCTTCATCGGTATTCTGATGGAAGACTACGCTGGCTTCTTCCCAACTTGGTTGGCTCCAACACAAGCTGTGATCATGAACATTACTGATAAACAATCGGAATATGTTCAAGAAGTTGTGCAAAAACTGCAAAAAAGTGGAATTAGAGCCAAAGCGGACTTGAGAAATGAGAAGATTGGCTTTAAAATCCGCGAACATACTTTAAAACGTGTACCGTACATGTTGGTAGTTGGTGACCAAGAAATGGAAGCTGGCGAAATCGCAGTACGTACTCGTAAGGGTAAAGACCTTGGTAAATTCAAAGTGGATGATTTTATTTCGTACATCCAAGCCGAGGTTTCAAGCCGTAAGCTCAATCTAGAGGAATAAGATTATTAAAGGTGGAAGACGTGGCCAACAACCGGCCAAACAAAACCAGCACCGTCTAAACGGTGAAATTCGTGGCGTTCGTGAAGTTCGTTTAACCGGCGCAGATGGTGAGTCAGTAGGTGTAGTATCTATCCAACAAGCTGTTGCTGCTGCTGAAGAAGCTGGTATGGATCTTGTTGAGATCAGCCCTAACGCCGAGCCACCAGTTTGTCGTGTGATGGACTATGGCAAATTCCTCTTTGAAAAGAGCAAAGCTGCTAAAGAGCAGAAGAAGAAGCAAAAGCAGATTCAGATTAAGGAAGTAAAATTCCGTCCTGGAACTGATATTGGAGACTATCAGGTAAAACTACGCAACCTGACGCGTTTCCTAGAAGACGGCAACAAAGTGAAGGTAACAATTCGCTTCCGTGGCCGCGAAATGGCACACCAAGAAATCGGTGTCGACGTTTTGAATCGTCTGAAAGAAGATACAGTGGATCTTGCTGTTGTTGAATCTTTCCCGACTCGAATCGAAGGCCGCCAGATGATCATGGTGCTAGCCCCTAAGAAGAAGTAATTAAAGGCTTTGCAAGTAATCTAACCTCGCTGCCTTAAGGGTGGCGGGGTTTCATTCGCCCTAATTACTATTGTTTAAACAACTCAACAATGCGGAGTTATTCATCATGCCTAAGATGAAAACCAACAAAGGTGCTGCTAAGCGTTTTAAGAAAACTGCTGGTGGTATTAAGTACAAGCACGCTACAAAACGTCACATCCTGACTAAGCGTACTACTAAGAACAAGCGTCAGCTACGTCCAAACGCTCTACTTCCTAAAGTTGAAGTAGCAGCAGTTGCTCGTATGATGCCATACGCTTAATTCTTTTTAGTTTATAATTCGTTTAGTTTAGGAGAAGCATAATGCCTCGCGTAAAACGTGGTGTACAAGCTCGTGCACGTCATAAGAAAGTTCTAAAACAAGCTAAAGGTTACTACGGTGCACGTTCACGTGTATATCGTGTAGCTTTCCAAGCAGTTACTAAAGCTGGTCAATACGCTTACCGTGACCGTCGCAACAAGAAACGTCAATTCCGTCAACTATGGATTGCACGTATCAATGCTGCATCTCGTCAAAATGGTCTATCTTACAGCCGTTTCATCAACGGTCTTAAGAAAGCATCTATCGAGATCGATCGTAAGATCCTTGCTGACATCGCGGTATTCGACAAAGCTGCATTCGCAGTTCTAGTTGAAAAAGCAAAAGCTGCTCTTTAATAGCAGTTGTCAGGTTTAAGAGAAAGGGGACCCTAGGGTTCCCTTTTTTATACCTAAAATATTCTTTTCCCTCACTTTTCTCTTCAAACCCATGACAAGTCGTCCGTTTCCCTGCTAGGTTAAAGCTCTAACCGAATTACGGGAGAACATGGATTGGTTCAAAAGCTTTTCTGGCAAGACCCTTATCTCACCTCAGTCACCGCACAAATCACCTCGATTGAGGAAGATGTGGTGCAGCTCGAACGCACCATTTTCTATGCCGAGTCCGGAGGGCAGGAGAGTGATGCTGGCACTATCGGCGGTATCCAAGTCCTCTTTGCACAAAAACACACAACTAAAATACTCTACCAATTAGCCGAGACTCCGAACTTTAAGGTTGGAGATGAGGTTGAAGTCGCAATCGAGTGGCCTAGGCGTTATGCACTAATGAAACTTCATTTTGCTGCTGAGGTTGTGCTCGAGCTTTTCACTACACTCTATCCCAAGCTAGATAAAATCGGCGCGCATATCTCACAAGACAAGAGCCGAATCGACTTTGCCTCAGATACCAATATAAAACCGCTACTTGCAGAAATAGAGTCCAAGGCGCAGGCCATTATCGAATCTGATAGCCTAATTAAAAGTGCTTTCTCTGATGAGGAGAATGAACGTAGATACTGGCAAGTGGATGGTTTTGCCAAGGTGCCTTGTGGTGGCACTCATCTTAAGCGCACCTCCGAGGTGGGTAAGATACGCCTCACGCGCAAGAATGTTGGTAAGGGCAAAGAGCGCGTCGAGATAAGGCTCGGAGGAGAACTAATATGCCAGTAGCGTTATGGGTTTTATTGTTTGTTGCTATCGTCCCTTATCTGCTAGCAGGGCTTGGCGGATACATGAAAATAAAACAACTGGGCCATTTGGATAATCGTCACCCTAGGGTACAAGCGCAATCAGCGACAGGTATTACAGCGCGTGTCATAGCTGCACAGTCTAATGCTTGGGAGGCGCTGGCCTTTTATGCAGCGGTTATCATGGTATGTGGTTTTAGTGGTGTGGATTGGGAGTTGTTGACCATTCCTGCTGTGATCTTTGGTATAACCCGAGTTATCCATCCAATTTTATATCTTATGAATATTGCGACCCTTCGCAGTATCACGGTTGTGGTAGGCGTGAGTGCCTGTATCTATATGATGAGTTTGGCGGTGTAGTATGTTTCGAGCAGTGATAGAACCGAATCTGGAATTGAGATTAGCTCATCCGAGAATATCCCCTGATTATTACTCTCTGGTTAAGCAGGATAGGAATTATCTGAGTGAGTGGCTTGCTTGGCCGCTCCATGCAGATGGCGAGGCGTTCTTTTCTGAGTTTTTTAAGAAGTCTTTAAACGATTATGCCAATAACAAGGCGATGGTGTGTGCCATTTTCTATGAGAACGAGCTAGTGGGTAACGTGTCGTTCAATTCCATATCATCTTCACTATCGAGTGTGGAGATAGGGTATTGGCTTGGCTTTGCACATCAAGGTAAAGGCATTATGAGTAAGTGTGTTTCTTACCTTATTCGCTATGCTTTTACCGAACTTGAGATGCATAAGGTGCAAATCTCAGCTGCGACTGAGAATAGACCGAGTCGCGCACTGTGTGAGAGGCTAGGAATGTCCCTAGAGGGAGTCATAACTCGGGCAGAGAATCTAAATGGAAGAGTGGTGGACCACGCTATCTATGGTCTTAGCCGAGAAGAATGGAAGAATAAGGAGCAGATGTGAATCAAGTTCTGGTAGATGTAAATTGGCTCGCCGAGCATAAAGAAGAAGTGATTTTGTTAGATGCCTTTATGTTGAAGGTAGTGGGTAAGGAGCCGATTGAATATGATAAGTTAACTACTATACCGGGGGCACTTGCATTCGATATAGAAACCGACTTTTGCGACCTCGATTCAACCCAGCTGCATGCTATGCCAACACCAGAGCAATTTACGCAGAAGGTACGTGAGCTTGGGATTAACAAAAACTCAAGCGTGGTTATTTTTGACAACCAAGGTATCTACAGTGCGCCTCGAGCTTGGTGGACCTTCAGGTTAATGGGATTTGATAAGGTTGCAGTGCTCGATGGTGGTTTACCGGCTTGGATTGACGCAGGTTTTGATGTCGCACATGAGTTTGAAGTACCGGCCAATTTGGGTGATTTTGAAGCTAAACCAATCCAAACATTGGTGTGTGATGCCCAAGATGTGGTGAGCAATATAGAGACTAAACAGGCAAAAGTGTTAGATGCGCGCGGTGCGCCTCGATTTAATGCTGAGGTAGCTGAACCAAGGCCCGGTGTACGAGCAGGTCATATTCCTGGCTCTCAGAACCTACCTTTTGCTAGCTTGATGGATGGAGAGTGCTTTAAAGCTTTACCCGAGTTAAAGAAAAGTTTTTCCAATCTAGGGCTAGATGACGGTGATGCACTGATCATGTCGTGTGGCTCTGGCATAACCGCCTGCATCTTGATCTTGGCGGCTCACGTATGTGGCCTCACAGACACCAAGCTGTATGACGGCTCGTGGGCAGAGTGGGGCAGTGACGAATCACTGCCAGTAGAAGTTTAGAGCTCTGGCTCGATTCTATACACCTTGCCACTGTCGGTGGTGAAGTAGATAAGATCGTCGGGAGAGACCTGAATATCACGAATTCGCTCTCCCAGATCCTCAAATAGGCGCTCTTTTTCGTTGAGATTACTACCTGTGATTTCCACTACATTGATGTGGGTGAGCTTTAGGGCTCCTGCGAGAAGTTTGCCATTGAGCTTTGGATAGTTCTTACCACGATAAAGCACCATACCGCTCGGTGCGATGGATGGTACGTAGACCAATTTTGGTGATTCGATGCCTTCCATATGCTCAGCATCTCCTACCTTCAAAGGTCCCCAATATTCTTTACCGTGTGATGTGATAGGCCAGCCATAGTTGGCGCCTTTTTGGATCAGGTTGATCTCATCACCGCCACGAGGGCCGTGCTCGATAGCCCACAGCTGGCCAGTTTGTTTATCAAAGGTAATGCCTTGCGGATTTCTATGTCCATAACTCCAGATGCTATCTAGCCCATCCTTTGTTTTGGCGAATGGATTGTCTTTTGGTGAGTTACCATCACCGTTTAATCGCAGTATGCTGCCAGAGTCCAGCTGGAGGTCTTGCCCATTATCTCGGGTTCCTCTATCGCCGATGGAGAAGTAGATATGGTCGTTTTCATCGATGGCGATACGGCTACCGAAGTGACGACCGGAGCTAGAGCGGGTATTAGAAACGTAAAGTTCTTTGAAGTCGGTTACTTCACCGCCTTGGTAGTGAAAGCTAGCTAGGGTCGTTTTTGGACCCGACGAGGTTTCCTTGGAGTAGGTGAGATAGATGGTTTGTGGGTGCTTTGGATGAATAGCGAGATCCATTAATCCGCCTTGTCCTGACGCCTCAACGTTGTCGGGCTTAAACAGTGCCTGTTTGCTTCCTGAGTCAAGATTGAGTTCGACGATTGAGCCGTTGCGTTCGCTGATAAGGGCGGTATTTTTATCCACAAACTCAATAGACCAAGGTATTGAAAGACCGCTGCCTATTTGTGTTAGCTCGTAGCCTTGCGCTGCAAAGGAGCTTAACCCCAAAATACCCAGTAGACTCAATTTATTCAGTTTCACTCTAATTTCTCCTGTCGACCAACCCTGTCTCCACACCGCTCAAAAAGGGTTATCCAATATTGCGCATGGTTTACGCTGGCGACCTTATAGTCCTTGTATGCATTTAGTATAGGGTGTTGAAGGTGCTCCGGTAGGTTTTTTGTATATAAAACAGAAAGATAAGGTGAAAGGGTTTGGTAGGCAGAATTTAAGTCTGCGAGGTATGGCTGTATCTCGGCTATGTAATAGGTGTAGAACACATTCTTGAGGCGCTGATAACGAGTGGGGTCTCTATTGAGGCCACAAAAAACCTCGTGGTCGTGTGCCTTAAGCTGGGCAGTAGTCACACTTAGGTAATAACTAGATTCTTGCAGCGCTTTGGTGATGCGACCCATTTGATCAAACTTTTCTACTTCCTCTTGCAATGAGAGGATAGAAAACCCTTGCATCAAATCTCCTTGTTGATGCATCTGATTTAATTGATTGTGCTCTTTTAATGTGTCTCTTAATGCAATTAAACCTCTATTACTTTCCTTGCTGTACCATAGGTTAGAGTAGGCATTGGCATACATGGCATCACTGGTATAGAGGGTGTTGCTTATATGGATAGGGAGCTCCTGCCACTTGGCTTGATAGATCTGATACACCTCACTAGCAAAGTCAGCGTCGAGTTCGTTCGAGTCGATACACTCCTTTAAACCAGACAAGAGATTCACCTGATATTCGAGGTTACGAAACTGGTCTTGTACCTTTCCTAGCACGGTATTTCGTTCTGCTATCAAAGACAACAGTTGGCACTCAGATAGCTGTAATGAATCCATCAATCCAACGCTATGTCGAGGTGGTTCTATGTATAGATCTCGCTTTCGAGGGTATTCATGACGAGGTAAATCTAGGGCAGGGCTTTGTTGCTGCTGAACGTTACTGATGCGTTGCAGATAGTCTTCAAATTTATCTTCTACTGTCACAGGCTCGCAGCCAGTGAGCAAAAGAAAAACTATCACTAAATACCGTTTCAACATATTGCTCCGAGTTACACGACCTCAGTTCATACGTACTATTGGCTCGAATGAGTTAAGTCATTCGAGCCGTGTTTTAGACGTTGGAATAGCCAACCGATCGCCACTAGACAGAGCCCCAAACCTAAGAAAGAGAACGCGCGTAACAGCCCGGTCAGCTCAGACATATCCACAACAAAAGCCTTTAAAATCACCACAAACATCAATCCAAAGCCAATTTGATGCGCCAATTTGCTGGTATGGATTTGTGACCAAACGATAGTAGCGGCGGCAATAACAAGCCAAACCACCGAGTAGGTATAGAGCTCTGCTTCTTGAATGCCAAAATCAATCCCGATGTAGCCGTCATGATAAAAGTGGCGAATAACGGCATTAACGCTGCCAATTGCGAATAGGCCGGCTAATACTCGAATTCCTTGAACCAGACGTGTTTCAAATATTCTTAGCTTCAATGCAGTGGCTAAGATGACAGTCGGCAAGATCCACATAGGGGTGATCCAGTTGATAACAAGCATCTGGCCTAGATCTTGGTTAGTGAATAAGGGGTTGAATCGCACTAGAAGAATTAAGTGCAAGCTAATTGATGCGATGAGCAGGGCATAGCCGAATACACGATAGAGATGTGAAACCAAGTTATGTTGGGTTAGAGGGGCTCGATAGAGGTATACACACCCAAGGATCAGATAGTTGAGCGCTAGGAGCACACACTCTTGATAGCTAAAGTTAAAAAGAGAGGGGTAGTCACCAATCAAAAGGTAACTGGACTCAGTGGTAACAAACAGAGCCAAGAGGTGCATTCTTGCGCCGGATAACCATGGCTCTAATGATGGCCTTTCAAATAGCTTGGAGGCTAGCAATACAAGCCCAAAGCAAGCCGGGTAGATAACCAGAGTCCAGTGAATGCCGAGTATGGTTTCCGACTCGTAGGGTGATAGCCAAGGTGCGGTCGTGAGACGGGTGAGAATGACAACTAGTACAGCTTGGATCAACCAGCTTGGCGCTGAGAATTTGAATCTGCGACTCCAGTAAGCCAGTGATACCAACTGAGCGGTAAGAGCCAAGGTTAAGGTTCCTGCCTCGAGCAGCATAGTAAAGATCAAACTCAAGTTAGCATTTGCCAAAAGCCAACCCGAGACTTGAATATGTGGCTGCTGATAGCGCTTGGTGATCATGACCGCTATCGCGCCAAATAGAGCGAGCTCTGCAGCCCAAAGTGGATATGACGACTCTGAAATTTCAGCAGGTGTCAGAACGTAGGTAATTGCGAATAGCAGTGGAATCGAGACCCCAAGCAGCAGAGAGAAAGCAGGTCTTGTTGGGAGCTTATAGTGCATCAGTAGCGCATAGGCAAAGAAGATAACCCCACTGACCTGAGTGAACAGGTGCGCGCCTGTGTACATAAACAGAATATCCGTTTTGTCTGTGGAGGATACCTGCATAGCAAGGGTCGAGAGATTGAGTATTAGCGCCAAAATGGGCCAGCTATCAAAGGCGGAATGACGGTAAGATGCCCAAAACAGCAATGCGGTGAAAACCAAACTGTAGGCGACTAATTCTGGTTGGTATCCCCAAATAGCATAATAAATCCAGATAGGCGGGATCGCGCAAAGTACCCCTGCCTGCTCTTTGCGGGGCATAAGCAGAACCTTGAGTGGCAATGGCTTCTGATTTTGGCTGTCTAGGCGCCAACCCATTACTGGGCTGAGGGTGAACAGGTACAGCGAGGCAAGGCTAAATGAAAGCAGCACTGCAACCTCGTTGCCACTCTTAGAAAGAAATATCGCCAACAGCAGATAGCTGAAGTGTCCAAGAAAACTCAATTGCCAAAGATAGCGGTTGCTGACCTTAGAGGTTATGTAGATGGCAGAGCTACTGATAAAGGTGACGAATAGCGAAAGCTCTAAAAGCGTCAGTTCATTGGACCAAAATAGCGCCGGTACTGCATATGATCCTATTACACCAATAAAGGCGACGATTGGGCCGAACCTAAGCGCCATGAAGGTCGCGACACTGGTGACGAGTAAAGTGACAAACAGCGCGGGAGTGGGCGGAATAAATTTATAGTAATGAGTTGAGACCACCATCATAGAAAAGCAGGTGATAATACCGGCTGATCCTAGGGCTGCGCTTACTTGGGTCGACTGTATATTGAATCGCTCGGGATTACGCATCAGATATTCGGCAATGGCGAGCAAACAAATGCCAAATGTGAAACCTAATAGAACTCTGGCTTCAGCAGAGATAAGACCGGCCTCAATAGCATACTTAGCTAAGAACACACCACCTAGAGCAAGAACGAAACCACCTAGCCAAAGTAAGCTATTGCTGGATATTTTCTCTAAGAGCTTCTTGAAGGGTTTACCCAGTTCAGACCAGAGGGTAGTGCTCTTGTCGACTTGTTCAGGTTGCCAAAGCTGTGCTTGTTGTTCCTTGCTATCCCGCGCCTCGAATTCTGTAACTTCGCTTGTTTCTACCTGCGACGCGCCCTGATATTCAGCCACCTTCTTCAGTGCCAACTGCAATTTAAGGTCTTCCACCTCCGTCTCGAGCTGAGATAGGCGTTTTAGAATCTGCCTCCCCCCAATAAATATCAGGATAAGCAAGAGGATATAAACTAATTCGAGACTGTTTGAGAGCATACCTAGGTCCGTGGCTTTTGATCTCTTAAGTTAAGCATAAAGAGTGAACGTGAAATGAATTTACTTAAGACTCAATCATTTAAGTAGTTTTAACCTTTGCTTGACCGAGTAAAGTGTTTTCTAGCAAGATCCTGACATTTGTGAGGAAAAAATTCCCAAAATAGCGACCTCGTTCCAACACTGTACTCAATGCTTCATTCGTTCGGTATTCAGTGTGCTGATTTTTAAGCAATGAAGGAATTAATATGAAGCCGCTAAAAACGCTACTGTTAAACGTCACTCAATTCATTGTGAGAAAGGTTGAAATTACCGCACGTTGTGTTTACCTACGCAGTCTTTTGTCGGAATTGTCCGCGGGTGAAGAGCTCTATAAGAAAGAGTGGTGTGGAAGAAAAGAGCAAAAGTTTATCGATAGAGTTAATGAAGACCTCGATACTCTTCGAATTGCGGTCAGAAGTAATCGTACGCGTATTGTTAGGTTGAGAAACTCTTAAATACTATTCAAAAAATGGAGCCGAAAGGCTCCATTTTGCGTTCTGCTAGCCAGATCAAAGCGCTAGGAACGACTCAATATTCCTCAAGTTGCACCGAAAGCCCAATTATTCCTGAATTTCCCCCATTTGGATTTGGCTTTAAGCCTGCCTTTTATTACTATGTGTAGCTATTCAAAAATACCCTAAATCCCGCAGGACACTGCCTGAGGCAGATGAGGAAATAATGCAACATCTACAAGAGATTATTGCGAACGCGACTGCAGCTATCGAAAGCGCAGATTCGCTTGTTGCACTGGATGAAGTGCGCGTTCAATTTTTGGGCAAGAAAGGCGAGCTAACTCAACAGCTCCAAAGCCTTGGTAAACTGCCACCAGAAGAGCGTCGTAGCGCTGGTCAAGAGATCAACAAAGCGAAAGGCGCAGTTCAGCAAGCTATCGCAGCGCGTAAAGACGCACTGCAAAAAGCAGAGCTAGAAGCAAAACTGGCTGCTGAGACTATCGATGTAACCATGCCTGGTCGTCGTATCGAGAACGGTGGTCTACACCCAGTAACTCGTACTATCGAGCGCATCGAAACCTTCTTTGGTGAGCTTGGCTTCTCAACTGAGTCTGGTCCAGAAATCGAAGATGCATTCCACAACTTCGACGCACTAAACATCGCGGAAGACCACCCTGCGCGTACTGACCACGATACCTTCTTCTTTAACCCTGACCTGATGTTGCGTACTCACACCTCTGGTGTTCAGATCCGTACCATGGAAAACGGCAAACCACCGTTCCGCTTCATCGCTCCGGGCCGTGTATATCGTAACGACTACGACCAAACGCACACCCCAATGTTCCACCAGGTTGAAGGTTTGATGATCGATGAGAACATCAACTTTGCACAACTTAAGGGCATTCTTTCTGAGTTCCTAACTGCTTTCTTCGAAGAAGAAGTAGAGGTGCGTTTCCGTCCTTCTTACTTCCCGTTCACTGAGCCTTCAGCAGAAGTTGACGTTAAGCGTAAAGACGGTAAATGGCTTGAGGTTCTGGGCTGCGGTATGGTTCACCCGAACGTACTTCGCGCGGTAGGTATCGACCCTGAGCAATACCAAGGCTTCGCATTCGGTATGGGTGTTGAGCGCTTGACCATGCTTCGTTACGGCGTAACGGACTTGCGTGCATTCTTCGAAAACGATCTTCGTTTCCTAAAACAGTTCAAGTAATTCAGGGGCAGAACTAGATGAAATTCAGCGAATCTTGGCTTCGTGAGTGGGTAAACCCTGCGGTTACTACTGACGAACTAACACACCAAATCACTATGGCTGGCCTAGAGGTAGACGACGTTCTTCCTGTAGCAGGCGAGTTTACCGGCGTTAAGGTTGGTAAAGTTGTTGAATGTGGCCAACACCCAGATGCAGACAAACTTCGCGTAACCAAAGTAGATGTTGGTGCAGAAGAACTTCTAGACATCGTTTGTGGTGCATCAAACTGCCGTGAAGGCCTTATCGTTGCAGTTGCAACTGTAGGTGCTGTTCTTCCTGGCAACTTTAAGATCAAGAAAGCGAAACTTCGCGGTCAACCTTCTCACGGCATGCTTTGCTCATTCACTGAACTAGGTATCGACGTTGAGTCTGACGGCATCATGGAGCTTCCAGAGACGGCGGTAATCGGCACTGACTTCCGTGAGTATCTGTCTCTAAACGACGTAACTGTAGACGTTGACCTAACAGCAAACCGCGCTGACTGCTTCAGCATCCGTGGTCTTGCTCGTGAAGTTGGCGTACTAAACCGCGAAGCGGTAACTGAGCCGGCAGCAAACGCAGTAACAGAAACCATTACTGACACTGTAGCGGTTGATATCCAAGCGTCTGTTGCTTGTCCACGTTACCTTGGCCGTGTGATTAAGAACGTAAACGTTAAAGCAAGCACACCAATTTGGATGCAAGAGAAGCTACGTCGTTGTGGCATCCGCTCTATCGACCCGGTAGTAGATATCACTAACTACGTGATGCTAGAGCAGGGCCAACCAATGCACGCATTCGATCTGAGCAAGATTGAAGGTGGCATCGTGGTTCGTATGGCTGAGCAAGACGAGAAGCTAACCCTTCTTGATGGTAACGAAGCGAAACTGAACGCAAACACGCTAGTTATCGCAGACCATAACAAAGCGCTTGCAATCGCAGGTGTATTCGGTGGCGAAGACTCAGGCGTAACCACTGAGACCACAGACGTGCTTCTTGAGAGTGCATTCTTTGCACCAGACTTCATCCGTGGCCGTGCACGTTCTTACGGTCTGCACACTGACTCTTCAATGCGTTTTGAGCGTGGTGTTGACTTTGCACTGCAGCACAAAGCAATGGAGCGCGCGACTGAGCTTCTAGTTGAGATCTGTGGCGGTGACGTTGCACCTATCAATGGTCAAGAGTTTGCTGACAACCTACCAAGCCAAAACAAGGTAGAGCTTCGTCGCACTAAGCTTGACCGCCTACTAGGTTACGCTATCCCAGATGCAGACGTAGTTGAGATCCTTGAGCGCCTTGGCTGCGACGTTGAAACTAACGACAACGGCTGGAGCGCAGTATCTCCATCATGGCGTTTCGATATCGCTATCGAAGAAGACCTAGTGGAAGAGGTTGGCCGTATCTTCGGTTACAACAACATCCCTAACCAAGCGCCAATCGCATCACTTACTATGAACGACCACCAAGAAGCGGCTCAGCCACTTAAACGTGTTCGTGACCTACTTGTTGACCGTGGTTACCACGAGGCCGTGACTTACAGCTTCGTTGAGCCTGAGCAACAAAAACTGATCGTGCCAGACGTTGAGCCATTGATCCTGCCTTTCCCAATCTCTGCGGAAATGTCAGCAATGCGTCTTCAGCTTCTACAAGGCCTGCTAAACACGGTTGTTTACAACCAGAAGCGTCAGCAGCCTCGCGTTCGTCTATTCGAATCTGGCCTGCGTTTCATCCCTGAGGTTGGTGCTGAGAACGGCATGCGTCAAGAGATGATGCTAGCGGGCGTAATCTCAGGTAGCCGTAGCGAAGAGCACTGGGACATCGAAACCAACACTGTTGATTTCTTTGATCTGAAAGGTGACCTAGAAGCGATCCTTGAGCTGACTTGCAACGAGAAAGCGTACAGCTTCGCAGCAACTAAGCACCCAGCACTTCACCCAGGCCAAGCGGCAGCTATCATCGTTGATGGCAAAGAGGTAGGTGTTATCGGTACTGTTCACCCTGAGCTTGAGCGCAAGTTTGGTCTAAACGGCCGTACTATCGTGTTCGAGATCGAGTGGTCAGCAATCGATACTCGCGTGCTTCCAGAAGCAGTAGCGGTTTCTAAGTTCCCTGCAAACCGTCGTGACATCGCTCTAGTAGTTGATGAAAGCGTAGCTTCAGGTGACGTAGTAGCGGCGTGTGCAGCTAACGGTGGCGAGCTTCTGACAGACGCTAAGCTATTTGACGTGTACCAAGGTAAAGGCGTTGAGGAAGGTAAGAAGAGCCTTGCTATTGCTCTGACTCTGCAATCTGTAGAGCGCACTCTTGAAGAAGCAGATATTGCAAGCGCGGTTGATGCGGTTGTAACGGCTGTAGCTGAGAAGTTTGACGCAACTCTGCGTGACTAATCGCTAAACCCGATTCAGTAAAAAGTCAGTCCTGTTTACAGGGCTGGCTTTTTTTATGAGTTCGATTTGCAAAATCTCTGCTTTGATACTTCTCTAAATCGTCCCAATTTTTACCCGATTTCTTTCAAGAATTGATTTGAGTGTAGTTCCTCTCAAACCCTAGATATTCTCTGGCTTCTCGTTCAAGTTGTCCCCTATAGGTGACTGATATATATAAATAAAATTTCACTGCTCATTACATTTTGGCTAATTTTTTTGCAATTTTGGTCTAAGGTTAGGGTTGAAACGCAAAAAAAGGGTTTAAGTGTTTAATTCTTATCAACTTTAAGCAGAAAAAAGTTGGCGAAACCGAAAAGCTTGTCATACACTTTCGATCGAGTCATCAATATGTAGTTGATTGTTAGACACTTTTTAGGGGCTACTGCTGAAAGTAGCTAAGATACATCTAGCTTTGAGGAAAGTTTTATGGCGCTCACCAAGGCCGATTTGGCGGAAAACCTGTTTGAGAATCTTGGATACAGTAAACGGGATGCCAAGGAAACCGTGGAAGTGTTTTTCGAAGAAATTCGTAAATCACTTGAAAGTGGCGAACAGGTAAAACTGTCCGGATTCGGTAATTTTGATCTGAGAGACAAGCGAGAGCGTCCTGGACGCAATCCTAAAACGGGTGAGGACATCCCGATCTCAGCACGCCGAGTTGTGACGTTTAGACCGGGCCAGAAATTAAAAGCTCGCGTTGAGGAATTGAAGAAAGGCGATGCCTCATAGAGTCATAGCAGGATGCACAAAAAAAGAGGTCATAATGACCTCTTTTTTAATGTCTGGAGAATGAGAACCACTTAGTAGTGGATCTTAACCTTCTTGCTTGCTTCTATCGCTGAATCAACCGCCGATTGAGTATCTTTACCGCGAGTCAAGATAACACCTAAACGGCGACGACCATCGATGTCAGGTTTGCCAAACAGACGGATCTGAGTATTTGGGTTGTTAACCGCTCTATCGATACCAGAGTAGCTTAGGTTGTTCGAAGTGCCTTGACCAAGAATTACCGCAGAAGCTGCAGGGCCGTTTTGGTTGATAGAGTGGATAGGATTGCCTGTGAATGCGCGCACGTGCAGAGCAAACTCAGACATCTCCTGAGAGATAAGCGTCACCATACCGGTATCGTGTGGGCGAGGGGACACCTCATTGAAGATAACGGTATCGCCTTTAACAAATAGCTCAACACCGAAGATGCCGTAGCCACCGAGAGCGTTTACTACCTGCTCAGCAACGTATTCCGCGGCTTTCTTAGCGTTCTCTGACATCTGTTGTGGCTGCCAAGACTCACGGTAGTCGCCATCTTCTTGACGGTGGCCAATCGGCTCACAGAAATGAACGCCATCTTCAGCGCGCACGGTAAGCTGTGTGATTTCATAATCAAAGTCGATAAAGCCTTCAACGATTACGCGACCTTCGCCACTGCGACCGCCTTCTTGAGAATATTCCCAAGCCTTAGCTATGTCATCTTCAGTGCGGATAACGCTCTGACCTTTACCAGAAGAGCTCATGATTGGCTTAACCACGCAAGGCATGCCAACCTCTTGTACTGCCTTTTCAAACTGCTCTTGGCTATCCGCAAACTGATAAGGAGAGGTTACTAGCTTAAGCTCTTCAGCGGCTAGACGACGAATGCCTTCACGGTTCATGGTCAGCTTAGTTGCGCGAGCATTTGGCACCACGGTTGTACCCTCGGCTTCAAGCTCAAGTAGGGTATCGGTCGCGATAGCTTCGATCTCTGGCACTATGTAGTGAGGCTGCTCTTTAGCAACGATCTCTTTTAGCGCTTCGCCATCTAGCATGTCCAGAACATAGCTGCGGTGCGCAACCTGCATAGCAGGCGCATTTTCGTAGCGGTCACAGGCGATCACTTCGATGCCTAGACGTTGACACTCAATAGCAACTTCTTTACCTAGCTCACCAGAGCCAAGAAGTAGAACCTTAGTAGCACCAGTAGCAGTAGCAGTACCTAGCATTTTAAATACCTTAATTGTGGAAAATTTTTGGCAAATGATACCCAAATCTAGTCATAACGCAAACGTTTGCTTAGTGAATTTCACCGATTTTTTATCTGGTAAAACAAACCCAGCAACTTGCTGGGTTTGATGACTAAAATAGGGGCTAAAGATTTTTATTCGTTGATGGCAATGTAGCGAATTGGAATGTCCGGATCGATAGCCTCTAGCGTCGCTTGAGTATCGGCGAGGTGAGAGATTGAACCTTGCTCCATCTCCGCCAGTGCGACCTCTTCAATGTCATTAAATGAGATACCTGACATCTGCAGATGCACCAGTGCAACCTGCAGTGGAGGCAGGCTAGGATTAAAAGCTGCGTTCTCTGCATAGCTGCCGCTGACTATTTCGCCGCTCTTCGCCTTAATGGCAATGCCGCTGTGATCTTTAGTGTAAGGCGCATGGCTCTTATTGAGAGCACCTAGAGCAACGTTCACAAGCTCATCACTCTCTTCAGAGCTAAAGCCATGGTCCACAGGGCTCATCAGACCGCTTTCGATGCCTAAATCTTTTGGCCCAAAGGATTCTGGCAGGTAAGCCTGAAGAGACATCTCATCACGCTCAGGTAGCTGAACCTGAAGCTTGTCTGCAGTGGAAAGCTCGTTCATAAACTGACGGCAATGACCACAAGGACTGAAATTGATAGTGATATCTAGGATGCCCGTTTCACCCTTCATCCAAGCGTGGCTTATCGCTGACTGCTCTGCGTGCACGGTTTGACCCAATTGAGCGCCGGCAAACTCTAGGTTGGCACCGAAATATAGGGTGTTGGAGTTGCCTTTTACGATAGCGCCGACATTGAAGTTCGAGATAGGGGCGACAGAGTAGGCTGCGGCAAATGGCAGTAATGCCAATTTGAGCTCTTGTTCGTCTAGCGCCGATGCTTGTTGTAGGGTTTTGAATTGCGCTTCAGTGACAACACCTTTGAAGTCTGGCTCATCGAAGATGGCTTTAAATGAATCTACCAACTCGGTTGGCAGGGTTTCATAGATATCATGAAATCGAGAGGTCATCAGGATTCCTTAGTTAGATTAACTTAGAGACATAATAGCCCATGGCTATCTAACTAAGAACTTGTTTTACCTCAACTAAACGTTTTCGCTCACATAAGCGACAGCATTAATCCCATGACCATAGGAGCAAAGATCGAGGTGATAACACCGCACAGTACTAAGGCGAGCGAGCTAAAGGCGGCATCTCGTCGACTGTGTTCAAACGCAGTCGCTGTTCCTAGGGCATGGCTGACGGTGCCAAGTGTTAATCCTTTAGCGATAGGGTGCTGGATGTTGAGCATTTTATAGATAGGGTAAGCGAACAAAGCGCCGCATAGACCGGCTAGCAACACTAGTATGGCTGCAATTGCTGGCTCTCCTCCGAGTTCTGCTGAGATCTGCATCGCGATAGCGGTTGTGACAGATTTACCCATGATGCTGGCAATAAGTGTCGATTCTGCGCCAAGACATACTGCCAGTAGGCCTGCGGTGAGCATGGAACCGACCGAACCTATGATGCAGGTGGTGAGTATCAGTTTCCACTTAGCGCGGATCTCCCCCAACTGCTCATACAACGGGTATGCAAGTGCCACTACCGCAGGTTGAAGTAGCATTTGCAACACACTGTTTCCCTCAAAGTAGGTCTGATATGGCACTTTAAAAAACAATAAGAACGGGATAATGATAAACAAACAGATCAGCAGAGGATTTGCCAGTGGATGACGCAACTTTGATGATATAGCGCGGGCCACAAAGTAGGCCACTATGGTAAGAAGCAGCCAACTCATTTTTTACTCTCTCCCAAAAGTTTATCCAGTGCTAAAGAGAGCACGCAGAGTACAAATAAGCTTCCCAAAACCACACTAACGATAATCGCCAGCGCATTGTCGAGCAGAAGATGATAGTGGTTCATCAAGCCGACACTGATTGGGATAAACAAGATGATCATATATTTGATCAGCAGCGAAGCGCTCGGTTGTACCCAGTGCGGTTTTACAAGCCCGCTAACCAAACCCAAAAACAGAATAATAAGCCCCAGTACACTGCCCGGGATCGCCAGAGACAGATGAACCTGAAGAAAGTTACCGGCCAGCAGAGCAAGGCAGATGAGCGCGGCGCTTAAGATATAGTAAAGGGCTTTTTGCATAGCTTACGAAACAAGTTGTTGAACGTATTGGAACACGGCTTTTAGCACCCGCATCTTCTTCTCATCGGCTTGATGTTCTTCACCGAGTCGCTCCAGATTGAGCATGTAGTCGGGTAGCTCTTGCTCGAATTTATCACGACAGTATCCAAGCCACTGTCTTTGTTCTTGGTCCGTTAGGGTATGGAAGTAGTGGCGTGCACGATAGCGAAACAGTAGCGGTTTAATTCGCTCGTCACCCAGTTGGATATCGAGCGAGCCTAGAGCTTCAGGGTTAGCATCTCGGATAATGCGCATCTGAGCTTTGTCGGCAGGGCTGAAAAACCCATCGTACAGCTGTTGATCCACATCTGGATTCTTGGCAAATTCTCGTCCTTCACTGAACACAAAATCCAGTTTTTCACGCACTTCTGGGTCTTGTTTAAGCTGAGCTTGTCTTTGCAGACATAGGGACTTGTCTATCTGTGTGCGCTCTAGTGCATCTGGGGTTAATACCCCAAGTGGCGCAAGGATAGGGCACTTGTTTAAATGAACTAGTTTCACCGGAATAGGCACCTCGCCATCTTCTAGCTCTGCTCTAGGTGTATACAACCTTGTTTTAATCTCTTCAGCTGAGAGTTCAAAAAGCGGGGTAATGTCTTGCGTAAGGTCGACACAGATAAGCGCTTTTTGTGGTGTCCAGCCGATTGGGGCAACCAGACCGGTTTTAAGATGTTCATTGCTGAGCATGCCAGAGACATGCACAAGCGGTGTCATCTCTGGAATATTAACTAGGGTGTTGAGTTTATTCTTACCACGGTGCTGATAGAAGAAATCGAACAGCCTCGGTTGGGCTTGCTTGACCTTTTTAGCCAATTCGATAGTCGCGTAAACGTCGGCCATCGCATCGTGCGCATTACTGTGTTCGATGCCGTTTGCCACAGAAAGGTGCTCCAGCTTAAAGCTTGTAAAGCCCTGGTCGTTCTCTGGCCAGTTGATGCCCTCTGGACGCAGTGCATGACAAGCGCGCATCACGTCGAGTAGGTCCCAGCGGGAGTTACCGTTCTTATAGCTCCACTCATACGGGTCTAGGAAGTTACGATAGCAGGTATAACGAGTTACTTCATCGTCAAAGCGTACGCTGTTATAGCCAAGGCTGGTGGTATTGGGTTTACTTAACTCGGCGTGGATAGTCGCAATAAATTCAGGCTCAGACAGGCCTTCATTGAGTGCTTTTTGTGGCGTGATACCTGTGACTAGTGCCGCTTCTGGACTTGGCAGATAGTCAGCGGGTGGTTGGCAATAGATCACCAAGGGCTCGCCAATGACATTTAGATCAGCGTCGGTGCGCACACCTGCAAACTGACAAGGTCTGTCCTTGGCTGGGCTTACTCCCCAAGTTTCGTAATCAAAAAAGAAAAAAGTCGGTTGGGGAGCCTGCATAAAAACTATCCATAATTCAAAGTGTTGGCCAAAGGGCAATCCACTTGTGATTATATCAAGTCATCACTGGCGTTATAAGTGTTAACTTATAACGCCTTACATCAAAGTCGGCCCTGAAGTGGCACTATGGTCACTGACTCACCAGCCTTAACATTATCAACCGCTGGGTCGATTTCGATAATGCAGTTCGCTTCACTCATAGAGCGCAGGATGCCAGAGCCTTGCTTGCCCGTTGTGCGAACCGTTAAACGGCCATGCTCATCCTTGCTGTATACGCCTCGGCTAAACTCAGTGCGGCCGATACGAGAACGAAGTGGCTCGCTAGCCACGGCTTGTAGTTTAAGTGGCTCCCAATCCGTTTCTCCTTGCATCTTGCGCAGTGCTGGTTCAACGAAGTTAAGGAATGAGACCATTACCGCTACTGGATTTCCTGGAAGACCAAAGAAAGGCTTGTTACTGATTTTACCAAACGCCAGAGGGCGACCTGGACGCATATTAATACGCCAGAAGTTGATTTCTCCTAGAGACTCTAGGGCATCCTTCACGTAATCCGCATCACCTACAGAGACGCCCCCCGAGGTCAGTACCACGTCCGCCTCATTTGAAGCTTTTGATAGTGCCTCTACAATCACCTCGTGCTTGTCTTCAAGGATCCCGTAATCCAAGATCTCACAGTTTAGATTCTCCAAAAGCCCCATCAGGGTATAGCGGTTGGAATCATAAATGGTATTGGCTTTAAAGCTAGAGCCAGGGGCTTGCACCTCATCACCAGTAGAGAAAATGGCAACCTTGAGCTTGCGTTTAACCTGTACCTCGCCGAGTCCAATGGACGCTAGCATACCCATCTCAGCGGAATAGATACGGGTGTTGGCATCAAACACTAGGCCAGACTCGGGCAAGTCTTCACCTGCCTGACGCACATTTTGACCAGCCTTGATTGTGGCATCGCCAAAGGTAACGGTTTTATCAGTTTGGGTTGCTTGTTCTCGCATTACTACTGTATCGCCATTCTCTGGGGTTGGCGCACCAGTCATGATCTTAACCGCTTCACCTTTTTGTAGAGGTTTGTCGTAGGCATAGCCAGCCATTACCTCAGCCACCACTTGATAGCTATCACGCTCAAGGTCATCACCACGGATAGCGTAGCCATCCATTGCCGAGTTGGTGTAAGCCGGAACATTAATTGGTGAGTGCACAGCGTCTGCTAGAACGCGTTTATAGCTATTTTCTACTGCAATGGTTTCGGTTAGAGATTGCGGGTTTACCGCTTCTAGGATCTTCTGTTGTCCTTGTTCTACCGAGAAGAAAGCTGGTGATAGGGTGTCGCAGCTTGCCGCCAAAGATGGCTTAGCAAGCGAGTAGTTTTCCACATAGCTAAGTACGAATGCTGAGATAGCATCCAGGTCATTAATATCAAGCTGAGGCAGCTCAGTATCCACATTTTCATCTGACGCTACCGCTACGATATTAGTATCAAACGGGTAAAGCCACGGCTTTTCTAGCTCTTTGCGGTGCAGTTCTATCTTAGGAAAGGCTATGTTCTTACAGCCCTCAACTAAGATAACGTCTAGCTTGTCGTGATCAAAACTAGTCAGTAGATATTCGAAATTTGCCTCAGCTTCAGGCGTCTCTGTCATTAGCGCAAAGCGGTTTCTTGATGAGATAAGCATCTGTGACGCGCCGGCTTTGCGCAGGCGGTAGCTGTCTTTGCCTGGCTTATCTACATCGAAGTTATGGTGTGCGTGCTTTAGCATACCCACTCTAAGTCCAGCTTCAGTGAGTTTCGGTAGTAGGGCTTCTAGTAGGGTGGTTTTTCCGGTGCCTGAGTAGGCAGCAAATCCAAGTAGTGGAAGGCGAGTTTGAATCATGAGAGGCTTCCGAATTGTTCAAGTTCTTGAGGCGTGTTTAGGTTCACGAAGCAGTCTGGAGAGTCTGAAAAGTCGACATTGACCACGTTACACTCTTTGTAAAACAGGATGATCTTACGCTCACCACGCTCTAAAAACTCAGTTAACTTAGGTAGAACGCGCTTGTGATACAGGGTAAACACTGGCTGCACGAAGTTGCCATCATGGGCGACCAAGATGTCACTCGCTTCAGTGATAGAGCTGGTAAAGCGCTCTACTAGGTCTTGGTTCAGCATTGGCGTGTCGCAAGGTACAAAGCCGACCCAGTCGGTATCGGTATTCTGCAAGCCAGCATGAATGCCGCCAAGGGGGCCGGGAAAGTCGGCTACTGAGTCTGAGATAACCGGTGCAAAGCTTGCATAGGCGTCTTGATTGCGGTTTGCGTTGATGGTGATGTGTGCTGTCTGAGCAGATAAGCGGTCTAGTACGTGTTTTACAAGTGGCTTACCGTTTAGTTCGATAAGCCCTTTGTCATTGCCACCCATGCGACTGGCTTGTCCACCCGCTAGGATTACCCAACTAATTGAGCTTGGTTGAGGCATAAGGATTCTCGTAGGTTGTTGATTTCACGATTTGTAATAGAGGAGACTCTATCAAAGTATTCTCCTTAATCCACCATTGCTTTTTGCAAAGTGCGGTCAAAGCATTACTTTGGTGGCTCGTGATGATCAAACTGGACCCGCGAGCGAGCAAATCCTTGGAGAGCTCTACGATTCGGTCGATGGATTCTTGGTCAAGAGAGGCGCTTGGCTCATCCATCATCAGGATAGAAGGCTTCAAAATCCATGCCCTGACGACTGCAACGCGCTGTTTCTCACCCCCTGACAATACAGAGATATGCTCATCAGCGATGGTCTCTAGCCCCACAAGGCGCAGTGCATTGATCACCTGAGCGCGCTTTTCTTGCGGAGACAGCTTCTGGAATTTTAATCCGTAGGCCACATTTTGATAGACGGTGCCATCAAACAGATAAGGGTTCTGATGCAGATAGATAACGTCTTTACGACCACTCTGCCCGGTAAAGCGTGAAAGCAGGCTTCGACTCGGTGGTATTAGCTTGCCTGTGGTGGGCTTGATAAGACCAGATAAAATCTTCAGCAGGGTAGTCTTGCCCACACCGTTATCACCCTTGAGATAAATCGCGTCGTTAGGGCCGATAACCAGTTCAGGGATGTGGAACAGCACCCTGTCTCTAAATCGCATTGAAACTTGCTTGGCGTTTATTTTTATTGTCATGCCTACGTTCTCAAATATCCTTTGCCTCGCATACTGGTCAACATAAAGTTAAGCAGAAGTGCGAGCGTTAGTAGAACCATTCCTAGTGCTACACCTTGTGCAAAAGCACCTTTACTACTTTCCAAGGCGATGGCGGTGGGGATGTTTCGCGTAATGCCTAAGATGTTTCCCCCTACCATCATGGAGCAGCCCACCTCAGTCACTATTCGCGAAAAACCTGCGATAGTGGCGGCCATTAGTGGAAAACGGGTCTCCCAGATAAGGGTAGCCATAATCCTCGGAATTGAGGCTCCAAGGGTGATAGCTGTTTCAACCGCCCGGCGGTCGCTGGATTGAAGCGCGCCGTGCATCATAGAAACCAAGATTGGGAAGCAGATAAGCATCTGCCCAAAGATCATCGCCTTTTGCGTGAACAGCATCTGCCAATCACCTAATGGCCCTGAGCGGGAGAGCATCATATATAGAAGCAGGCCAATCACCACAGTCGGAATTGCCTGCATGGTATTGATAATAGAGAGCAGGAACCACTTGCCCCTAAACTGGGTGTAAGCAAGGAAGAAGGACAAGATAATGGCGGGTAGCAGCACCAGTGAAATCGCGCTCAACGAGACGCTAAACGAAACTGCTACGATCTGCCAAAGCTCCATGTCAAAGCTGACAAGGAGCTTGAGTGCTTCTGTGGTGGTTTGCCACAAATCCATGCTTATTTCGCATCCTTGGTATCGGCATTAGCCACGAACAGCTGTTTGCCGTTCAGACGAAAACCGTTGATTAGGTCTTGCCCCTTGTTAGTCACTAGCCAATCACTGAATGCCTTTGCGTCTTGGTATTTGATGGTCGGGTAGCGGTCTGGATTGATCAGGATTACCTGATATGGGTTAAACAATTGTGGGTCGCCCTCATACAAAACATTCAGGTCTAGGCGTGAGTGATACGCAAGCCAGGTGCCTCGGTCTGTAAGGGTGTAACCCTGAAGCTCTGACGCCATATTGAGCGTAGGCCCCATACCTTGGCCGACAGCGCGATAACCTTGAAACTCAGGCTTGATTGCAGCTTGGCTCCACAGGTTCAATTCTTTCTTGTTAGTACCTGAATCATCGCCACGAGAGATAAAGATAACCTTGTTGTCAGCAATACGTGAGAAGGCGTCTTCCGCAGAAGCGCTTTGCTTAAGATGAGCAGGGTCGCTCTTAGGACCTACAATCACAAAATCGTTATACATCAGCTTTCTTGGCATGACGCCAAAGCCGCTTTGAACAAAACTCGCTTCCGCTTTTGGCGCGTGAGTCATAACCACATCTACATCGCCATTCTCGCCCATCTTAAGGGCCTTACCTGTACCAGCTGCGATAACATCAACCTTGATGCCAGTATCGGATTCAAACTTTGGCAACAGATAATCCAGCAGACCAGAGTGGTAGGTGCTGGTGGTGGTGGCTAGGCGAATACGATGCTCGTCAGCGGCATGCACGTTGAGACTGAGGAGTGCAGCAAGTAACAGGAGTGTTTTTTTCATTCTAGATTTCCTTGTGTCGCCATGCGGTTAACTGCAGGGCACGTTGAGTCATCCGGCCTAGAGAGGCCAGTCACCCAATTAAGCAACTTCAATGCCAGTTTGGAGATTAATCACCGCACAAGGGTCTTTACTGTCTAAATATTAGACCCATTGACGGTTTTTGAGTCGAATTAATCACCGAGGCTTATGCAAACTGGCTTCCTTGAGCTTGGTTTTACTCAGTAAAAATTTGAAGTGGGATAAAATGTCGCACATCAAAACTTGGGTATTCTTGAGTAATTGTTACACTGAGTGAAAACATAAAAACTGTAAATTATTCAATGTCTTCGATTGGTTCTAACATTTCTCAATATAAAGCTTTCTCTGTCCTAGTGGTAGACGATGAGGTCGGTATTCAGACCATGCTCAAGAAAGCGCTCGGTAAATGGTTTGGCTTGGTAGATAGCGCAAGCTCTGTGGCTGAAGCTGAGGCGCTAAAAGTCGATAACCACTACGACCTAATCATTCTTGATATCAATCTTCCCGGAGAAACAGGGGTAGAGTGGCTTACTCGATTTCCCGCTCAAGACAGACCCAATGACGTCATCTTTATGACCGGCTATGCAGACCTTGAAACGGCGATATCGGCTCTGAGACTTGGCGCGACTGATTTCATTCTAAAGCCATTTAGCCTTGAGCAGATGATGAGCTCTGTAAGCAGATGTATCGATAAGCGCCTTGGTGAGCGATGGCAGAGTGCGTTGGCACATGAAGTGGAAAGACACGTTGGCGCAGAAATCAAAGGTAACAGTGCGCAAACCAAGCAGTTAAAAACCTTGATTCAACAGTTCGCTCCTTCAAAGGCGAGTATCTTGGTCGAGGGTGAATCGGGAACGGGTAAAGAATTGGTTGCGCGTGGCATTCATCAAGCGAGCGAAAGGCGCGGT